>NZ_JASUZV010000009.1:0-107831 GCF_030284685.1 Streptococcus raffinosi | reverse complement strand
CATAAATTCCTTTTATACTCTATCAGAAATAATGTTGAGTCAGAAACCGTATTATACTTGACAAATGGTAGAAAAAGTAGCCCTTATAGAGCTACTGCTACTTTAGTTCATCGTCTACCCTTTATAATCAAAAGCAGTTTCGATAATTTCTTTCAATTCTGAAATAAGTGGTTCTTTTGGATTAGCTGTTGTACATTGGTCTTCATAAGCATGTTCAGCCAAAGTATAAGCAGTGTCCTGAAGAAGTTTCTTAGTGACGCCTTGTCCTTTCCAGTTCATGTCAATTCCAACAGCAAGTCCTAATTCATAGACTTTTTTAGCCAATACTTCAACCAACTCAGCATCTGATTGCTTGTCAGTTCCCCATCCCATATAACGAGCAATATCTGCGTAATCCTTGTCTGCACGGAAGTAATCATATTTAGGGAACATCGCATGTTTTTGAGGATCACGTCCATTGTAGCGGATAACGTGTGGCAAGAGGATAGCATTAGTACGTCCGTGTGGAATATTGTACATTGGACCAACCTTATGCGCTAATGAGTGACTAATACCAAGGAAGGCATTTGCAAAAGCCATACCTGCAATGGTTGATGCATTATGCATCTTTTCACGTGATTCTTCATCAGCAAAACGATAAGAATGTTCTAGATTTTCAAAGACGAGTTTGATAGCTTGAAGAGACAATCCACGTGTATAATCACTTGCCATTACTGACACATAAGATTCAATAGCGTGAGTCAAAACGTCCATACCTGTATCAGCAGTAACGCTAGCAGGCACACTCATAACCAAGGCTGGGTCAACAATGGCAATGTCTGGAGTCAAAGCATAGTCAGCCAATGGATACTTGATATGTGTTTCACTGTCAGTGATAACTGCAAATGATGTTACTTCTGAACCTGTTCCTGAAGTAGTTGGAATACAGATAAATGTTGTTTTTTCTGCATAAGGAATCTTGTAGGTACGTTTACGGATATCCAAGAATTTTTGCTTAGCTCCAAAGAAGCTTACATCTGGGTGTTCGAAGAACATCCACATTGCCTTAGCGGCATCCATTGCAGAACCACCACCAAGGGCAATGATAACGTCTGGTTGGAAGTCTACAAAGCGTTCCAAACCTTTATAAACTGTATTTGTAGATGGGTTTGGTTCAACATCTGAGAAGACTTCAATCAATGGGTCATTGTGGTTAAGTTCCAATTGTCGTTTAACCAAATTTGCATAACCAAACTGAACCATACCTGGGTCGCAGACTAACATAACACGTTCAGCCTTGATGTGACGCAAATAAGTTATTGAGTCTTTTTCAAAGAAAATTTTTGGTGGGACACGAAACCACTGCATGTTATTGCGGCGCTTTGACAGTGTTTTAATATTAAGAAGGTCAAATGAGCTAACATTATGAGAAATTGAGTTGTGACCGTGTGAACCACATCCAAGAGTCAATGATGGAATCATATTGTTGTAGATATTACCGATACCACCTTCAGATGATGGGCTGTTTACCAATACACGGCAGGCTTTCATGCGAATACCAAATTGGAGTTGAAGGTCTTCATTTTCAGTATGGATAACAGCTGTATGTCCGAGACCACCTAAGTTAAGCATCCCTTCTGCTTTGGCAAATCCATCTTCAACACCATCAGATTTGATAAGAGCGAGTACTGGAGACAATTTTTCCAAGGCAAGTGGGTGTTCCATAGTTGCATCTGGAATTTCTGCCAAAAGCATTTTTGTACCTGCAGGAACTTTGATACCAGCTTTTTCTGCAATTTCAACAGCTGAGTGACCAACAATCGCTCCGTTTACAGCTGTACGTGCTTCGTTAAGAACGGCTTTTTCCAATTTAGCAATATCAGCTTTTTTAGAGATAATCACACATTGATGGGCTTCAAATTCAGCCTTAACTTCATCATAAACAGCAGCATCAACGATTGCTCCTTGTTCAGAGGCACAAATCATACCATTATCAAACGTTTTTGAAACAATGATATCATTAACAGCACGTTTAATTTTAGCATCAGCTGCAATGTAGGCAGGAACGTTACCAGCACCTACACCAAGGGCAGGTTTACCAGTTGAATACGCAGCCTTAACCATACCAGGTCCACCAGTCGCAAGAACGGTAGCAATCTTTGGATGGTTCATCAAAAGACCAGTTGCTTCAATAGATGGCTCTTCAATCCACTGGATACAGTTCTTAGGTGCACCTGCTTCAATCGCTGCATCACGAACGATACGAGCAGCTTCTGCAGATGATTTTTGAGCTGAAGGGTGGAAGGCAAAGACGATAGAATTACGTGTTTTCAATGCAATCAAGGCTTTGAAAATCGTTGTTGAAGTTGGGTTAGTTGTTGGTGTAACCCCACAGATAACCCCAACAGGCTCAGCGATAGAAACCAAACCTTGTTCTTTATCTTCAGCAATAACGCCTACAGTTTTATCATATTTAATACTATTCCAAATGTATTCAGAAGCATACATGTTCTTGATGGCTTTATCTTCATAGATACCACGTCCTGTTTCATCAACAGCCAATTTTGCCAAGTACATGTGTTTATCTAGGGCAGCAATCGCAGCATGGTGAACGATATGGTCCACTTGCTCCTGCGTAAAGTTAGCCATAGCATCGAGGGCTTCAACCCCCTTTGTTGCTAATTCATCAATTACTGTTTGAACATCTTTAGTTTGTTTAGTCATATGAAACTCCTTTGAATACTTGTTAAAAACTTCACAAGCTTTAACACAAGTCTATTATAGCGTTTTCTACACATTATGTAAACCCTTACATTGATAAAAATAAAGAAATCCGTCCATTTTTGGACAGATTTCATCACTTTTTACCAAATAATCACACGTTCTTCTGGGGCACGCCACATGCCGTCGCCCTCTTTGACGTCAAATTCCTTGTGAAATTCGTCGAAGTTGCTCACGATAACATTGGTACGCCATTTAGCAGGAGCGTGGACATCCACGCTAGCTAACATTTGCATGTATTCTTCACGCGCCTTCATACGCCAAATCGTCGCAAAGTTAACAAAGAATTCATGAACTGAAAAATCCTTATCTCGTTTAGCTGCTTCTAAGGCACAGGCTACACCACCGAGGTCAGCCACATTCTCAGAAACAGTCAGTTTGCCGTTGACCTTGGCACCATAAGAATCCAAGCCCTCAAACTGATCCACAATCTTGTCAGTACGTTCCTTAAAGGCTGCATAGTCTTCTTCAGTCCACCAATTCTTAAGACTACCATTCTCATCAAAGGAAGCACCGTTTGTATCAAAGGCATGGGAAATCTCATGAGCAATGACAGCACCAATACCACCGTAGTTGGCTGATGACGATTGGTGAAGGTCATAGAAAGGTGCTTGAAGGATAGCTGCTGGGAAAACAATTTGGTTCTGCTGTGGGTCATAGTAAGCATTAACCATGTGGGCAGGCATATGCCACTCACTGTAATCAACAGGTTTATTCCACTTGCTCCAACTATGTGCAACTGAAATTTCGACTAACTTCTGTGCATTCTCAACAAGTGACAAGTTCTCATCAATAATCTTCTTATCATATGTCTCAGGTAGTTTTTCTGGATAACCAATGTGAGGCGTAATAACATTAAGTTTCGTAATAGCCTTTTCACGTGTTTCTGGTGCCAACCAATCCGCAGTTTGAAGGCGTGATTTATAAACATCAATCATAGTTGCCACTTTGGCTTCAACGTCTGCCTTAGCTTCTGGAGAGAATTTTTCACCAGCATACCAAAGTCCTAAAGCCTGATTGTAAGGGCCTTGTGCCAAATAGTAGGCTGCTTTTTTCTTTTCCATGGCTTGTGGTGTTCCTGAAAGCGCACGACCATATTTTCCAGCCAAGATACGAAGCTCGTCTGTCAAATAGGCATTCCAAGATGTAGCAGCATCGATAAGTAAGTCCGCCTTAAGCAACTCCCAATTTGCTTCTGAGTAATATTCCTCTGCAAATTCTGTCCAGAAGCGTTCTTCAGGAACGATAACTTTATCAGGAACTTGACCCAAGATTTCTGTGAAGATGTTATCAAGTGGGAGTTCCGGTGCTAGCTTGGTAAAGTCTTCCCAATCATATGGGTGGTAGAGTTCTACATACTCAGAAGATTCTTCACTCGAAAGGACATACTTGGCTAACTTAGCATCAAGAGCGATAACCTTGTCCAAGGTATCTTTGATTTCTTCAACTGTAAAGCCATATTTCTCTAGGAGTTCTTCTTGAGTCTCACGCCAGATTCCCAAAAGCTCCTTGCCCTTTTCATTATCCTCAGTGTAATAGGTTGTATCAGGTAAAATAATACGTGGTGCTTCAGCCCAAAGAACATTTAATTGGGCATTCATAAAATCGGGAGACACACCAAACGGGAACGCATTGGGCTTTCCAGACATCTCATAGTCAGCAATTTTCGAAGCAAATTCTGAGAATGAGGAAAGCTTCTTGTATTCTTCAATCAAAGGTTTAACAGGCTCGATACCAACTGCCTCACGTTTATCAAAGTCCGCAGCCATACGGTGAAACTTTATAAAGTTTTGTAGAACAGCATTGTCAGGAACATTCTCTCCCACCAACCACTGATCCGTTGTTTCAAGCATGAGGTTTTCTATTTCATCTGCTAAATCTGAAAAACCACCTGTACGAGGCTTATCATCGGGAATCACTGCTGTCTTTTCCCACTCACCATTAATCGCATGGTAAAAATCATCTTGTAAGCGTGTCATTACACTTCCTCCATCAACATTAAAAGTGCTTTCATTATAACAAAATTCCCCAGCAAAAGCATTTACTGAGGAAAGTTTGGCTTATTTAACTAGGATTGCCTAGGTTTGATATGGTTTAAGAACTACCTTTTCAGCAAGCTCTGCATCGTCATAGTTTGACAAGAGCACGCGCCCTGACTGATATTCTGCTGGAGTCGCCACTTCAGCTTCACTTCCATAGAAATGATTGAGTACCAAGAGTTTTTGACCGTCTAAGTGGCGTTCAAAGGCGTAGACCTGCTTGCTATCTTCAAATGCTGGCTGATAGCTTCCTTCTGAAATGATAGACATTTCTTTACGCAAGCGAATCAATTCTTTATAGAAATTAAAGATTGGTCCGTTTTGAATCTCCTTTTCTTTTTTGACAATATCTGATTGACTTGATAAACTAATTGTAAACGATTGCAAATTTGTCTGCAAGTGTTCCGGGTTTTTTACCCATATTTTTTGAAAAAAACAATAGTTGTATGCTTTTTTGCCAACAAATAAGGAGAGCTATGAAAAAATACCAGGTTATTTATAAAGATTTAGAAAAAGCTATTCATAGCAAAGAATATCAAGTTGGAGACTTTCTACCCACCGAGCAAGAATTAGTAGAAACTTTCCAAGTTAGTCGAGACACCATACGAAAGGCATTGGCTTTACTCGTTGAAGAGGGTCTGGTTAAAAAGATTCATGGATCAGGCTCTCAAGTTATTAGTCAAGAACAAGTGAACTTCCCTGTATCTTACTTAACCAGTTACCAAGAGCTCATAGAACAACAAGGCATTAAATCACAAACCAACGTTATCTCTCTAGATAAAATCATCGTTGACACCAATCTCTCAGAAAAAACTGGATTTTCAAAAAGCCAACAGGTTTGGCGTCTTATTCGTCAAAGAGTAGTTGATGGTTGTGCCTCTGTCGTTGATATTGATTACCTAGATGCGAGACTTATGCCTCAACTCAACCGCAGCATCGCTGAGAACTCCATCTATGATTATCTTGAGAATCAGCTCCACCTTAGCATTTCTCATGCCTTTAAAGAAATCACCATTGATAACATTACCGAGCAAGACAAAATCCTCATCGATATCGGCAAAGATCATCACGTCGTCTGCATACGCTCAAAAGTTTATCTGGATAATGGAAATCAGTTTCAGTTCACTGAAAGCCGACACAAACTTGAAAAGTTCAAATTTGTCGATTATGCCAAGCGTCATCACTGAAGATAAAGAACCAACCAACATAAAAAGTATCGGACACATAAGCATCCGATACTTTTTAGTTTTTACGAATAGGATCTGATAAATACTCAGCACGAGCACCACCAATCAACTTAGGACGACTCGCTAAGGCAGTCACATGAGCTCCACCCAGTTCTGAAGTAATGGGGCGAAGAGGAACTTGAACCCTCTTCACATGCATACCAATAGAGGTATCCCCAATATCAATACCAGCCTGAGCCACTATCTCTTCCACCTCAACAGGATCCTTCATGTAATCAAAAGCAGCCAACTGACCACTTCCACCGGCATGCAAAGTTGGAAGCACATTGACAATTTCCAAATCTTTAGCCAAAGCAAGCTCACGCTCAACGACCAAAGCACGATTCAAATGTTCACAACCTTGCACAGCCAAGTAAATCCCTTTCGGTTCCAAAACCTCAAGAATAGTCTTCACAATTCGTTGACCAATTTCACGGCTAGAGGCTTTGCCGATAGTTCCACCAGCAACCTCACTGGACGATAAACCCAAAACAAAGATAGCTCCCCGCTTAATTGCAGATCGTTCAACAATATCTTCCACTAATACCCGTGTCTTCTCTTCTAAATCTAACAACATCACAAGCCTCCTTTAAACAACGGCCGTATTTAGGATTCGCACAATAAGATAATATAGAATCACAAAAAAGATAAGGAAAAATGCCCCTAACAGTAGCAACTGCATCCGACGTTTCCTACTTAAGTCCCAAGAAAAACCAAATCCCGTCAAAAAAGGACCAAAACTATAGCTAAGCATAAACCATAGGTCTACACGCGCCATATGCCAAAAAGATGAAATAAAGGCCACCAAACCTATTAAGGATAAAATCCAAGAATAGTCCCAACGATCTGATTTAGCAAAAGCCAGACCAATTAAGAAACAACCCAAGGCAGGCATAATAATAAATGATAGGGTCATAAAATAAAACATGCCATTATTATAGCATGTTTTAAAGATTCATGTTAGTGGCGGTTAATAACACCATAAGCAATTGTGAACGCAATAGCAGCAATTCCCACAACGATTGCCATGATACTCCAAAAAATGGTCATAGCACGACGTCCCTTGCGATTGTTGAAAGGAAGGCCCCAACCAATCATGATAACGCCTAGTAAACCGAGCCATACTTTATAAGTGACAACAATAGCCCCATCAAAGTAAGCAAAAGCAACCAAGCCTAAACCTAACAAGGAAATCAAATAAGACCACTTCCCCTTCAAAAATGAAGGCAAGGCCCAACCAAATAACAATAAACCAAGTAGAGCAAGAGCTCCACCACCAAAAAATACAGGTACAATATAATTATCAAACATATTCATATTATAGCATATCTTAAAAAGTTAGGAAATAGAATCTATCAACCAAAGCCATATCCGCTCTTAAAAATTTGTTTGCTCTCAATCACAGATCGATTCGCAGTAGCCAACTATTTGCTCCCGTACAAAAAAACAAGATCCGGGAAGAATCGTGCTGGACATTCTAGAGGTAGTCGAGTAACAGAAATTTATTTGCATATCACTAAAAAAACAAAGGATCAAATTATACCTATCCTTGATACTCTTACACAATAAGTGTGGCAAATCTGTGGCAAAACATAAGAAAAAGGCTTGTCCATGTTGGACAAACCCTTTATTTTCAAGCTTATTTAGTCTAATTAAGCTTTGTTTGCTGAACCGAATACGTCGATACGTTCTTCAACAGCTTCTGTAATTGCTTCGAAACCTGGTTTCAAGAATTTACGTGGGTCAAAGAGTTTCTTCTTGTCGTATTCTGCTTCATTTGCTTCATATTCAGCAACAAATTTACGTGTTGCTTTAGCAAATGCGATTTGACATTCAGTGTTAACGTTAACTTTAGCAACACCAAGTTTGATAGCTGCTTGGATTTGATCATCAGGAATACCTGATCCACCGTGCAATACGATTGGGAAGTTAGGTACAGCTTCTGTCAATTTTTGCAAGTGATCAAGGTGAAGACCATTCCAGTTTTCTGGGTAAGGACCGTGGATGTTACCGATACCTGCTGCAAGGAAGTCGATACCAGTTGCAACCATAGCTTTAGCATCTTCGATTGGTGCCAATTCACCGTCACCGATGATACCATCTTCTTCACCACCGATTGTACCAACTTCAGCTTCAACTGATACACCGTTAGCATGTGCAAATTCAACAACTTTAGCTGCTTTTTCAAGGTTTTCTTCAACTGGAAGGTGAGATCCATCGAACATAACTGAAGTGTACCCTTCACGAATACATTCCAAAGCATCGTTGTAATGACCGTGGTCAAGGTGAATAGCAACTGGTACAGTGATACCCATTGATTCTACCAAATCTTCGATAAGAGCTTTACACAATTTGTAACCACCCATGTACTTAGCAGCACCCATTGAAGTTTGGATAAGCACTGGAGCTTGTTTAGCTTCTGCTGCACGCAAGATAGCTTGAGTCCACTCAAGGTTGTTTGTGTTAAATCCACCGACTGCGTAACCATTGTCACGAGCTGCTTGGACAAATTTTTCTGCTGAAACGATTGCCATTATAAAGGCCTCCTATATTTTTTTGGGTTTGAACCCGTTTACATGTTTATTCTATCACAATTAGATTCAAAAAACTAGCTTTTCTACAATTTGTAAGCGTTTTGATTTTTTAATACAAAAAAACCAGTCAACCGACTGGTTACTCTGCGGAAAGAGGGACTTGAACCCTCACGACCTAAAGCGGTCACAGGATCCTTAGTCCTGCGCGTCTGCCAATTCCGCCATTTCCGCTAACAACATTAATTATTATATCAAGTCTGACAAATTGTGTCAACACTTTTTGAAAAGTTTTTAACTAAACTTTCCATTGCCTCATTCGAAACAACTATTATATAATACCATTTGTTGTCGAGTATCGTCAATACTTTTTCAACGATTTTTTAATATTTCACTCCAAAATTTATAGAAACCTTCAAGCTCAATCAAAAACTAATCGAATTGTACTTTCAATGCTTTCAGCTTCTCTTTAAGAGGAGCTAAGTAAATTTCTTCTCCAAAACCACGTGATTTTAAACCATCCTCTGCACAAACCAATAACGCTTCTGTTAAAGGGAAAATCAATTTAAGGTCTGTATCAGAAATATCCTTTTTCGAAAATAAACGACGAATTCTTGGATAATCAAAGTCAAAAGCTTCAAAAAATGGGGAATCTTTTAAAATATTTTCTAAACGTTCTAAATTGACTAACAGCCCCAGATGAAAGGCTGCTGGTGCGAAAGTCGCTGAAAAAGGTTGCGTACAAACACTTCGAAATTCAATAGTTCCTCTAGTCGTTAAATCTTGAAATTGATAAGATCGATGCGTTTTAAAGTCGTCCTCACTCGGCTTAATCGAAACTTCATTACCATGAATAGACCAGGCTTGAATAGCTGATTTATTCAAATAGTCTTTAGCTCGTATCGGTTCAAAATAGTAGGTTTCCTCAGCCCGTTTTGCAGTAAAAATAGCTGTCTCAGATAAATAAGAAAAATAATCATCTTCATTCTTGAATACTCTTGGGAAAATCCCGGCATTCTCTTCAAAGACACCATGCATGGAATTCTCCCAAAAAACATCCCTCGAAATTGCTAAATCCCAATCAGAACCCCAAAATTCCGAATTAGCAAATAATACCGCTTTAGGACCCTCGATCTGATTAAAAGCGTTGAGAACTCTTAAATAGGAAATCTTGGAGACATCCAACTGCACTTGACTCCCACAGATAAAAGACCCATATTCCGGGTAATTATGAAAGAAGGAATTATTTTTGGCTTTAGAAAGCTCAAGAAAATCCATAAGCATCTCATAACGAGGTGATTTTACCGGACTATTATCATTTTTAGCCCAATTAGGATTAACACCCCAACCTTGCAACTCATGGTTATGATTACGCAGGTATGGTTGAATCATACTAAGGTAAGTATCCAGACGTTCTTCAACCTCAGCAATCCGACTAGCCTTAGCAAATGCAAATTCAATCGTATTATATGAGACTTCGAAAAGAATCATATCTCCAGAAGCTTGCTCAATAAGCTGAATAGGATTATTATCAGAATCAAATTTATCCGCTTTAAAACCAAAATTATCAATAAGATAGATTAAAAGTTGTTTTGTAAGAGAGACATCCGTAGCGTTCCCGCTCAAATTAACAACAGGGTATTCCAACTCGATTCCTACAAATAGTCCGGGTTGTTCCTTGATTGGCAAATAATACCTTTGTTTAAGAAGTTCCTTGGCTGTTGTCAAAATAATATTCCCCTTTTAAAAATAAGTTTATCCCATTATATCAAAATATTCAGACGATTTATAGACTAAAAAACGCCTGCTTACGAAAAACAACCGTATTATCTTTCGTAAACAAGCGTTACATGCTTATTTATTCCCATTTTATGATGAGTGTTCCCGCTAGGCGAATGCCCAGCGGTAGACCAGAGCTAGACTAAGAAAAGCAGAGCTATTCCATCATCATAACACTCAACAAAATTGATAAAAATTAAACAAGTTCGATGATTGCCATTGGGGCAGCATCGCCACGACGTGGTTCTGTTTTAAGGATACGAGTGTATCCACCGTTACGTTCAGCATAACGAGGTGCGATTTCTGAGAAAAGTTTTTGAAGAGCAGTTGTTGATGTATATTTATCAGTTGCTTCATCATAGCTTTCAGATGCAATTTCGTTACGTACAAATGCAGCTGCTTGACGACGTGCGTGCAAATCACCACGTTTACCAAGAGTGATCATTTTTTCAACTGTTTTACGGATTTCTTTAGCACGTGCTTCAGTTGTAACGATTGCTTCGTTAATGATAAGATCTGTAGTCAAATCACGAAGAACCGCTTTACGTTGTGAGCTTGTGCGTCCAAGTTTACGGTAAGCCATGTTATCCTCCTATATTATTATTTATCGTTTTTGAGTCCAAGTCCAAGATCAGCCAACTTAACTTTGACTTCTTCAAGAGATTTACGACCTAGGTTACGGACTTTCATCATTTCAGGCTCAGTTTTTTCTGTCAAATCATGAACGGTATTAATACCGGCACGTTTCAAACAGTTATATGAGCGTACAGACAAATCAAGTTCTTCGATGGTACGGTCAAGCACCTTTTCATCGTTCACTTTTTCAGTTTCTTTCATTACATCAGTAGCTTTAGCAACATCAGTAAGGTCAGTAAACAAGTTCAAGTGTTCAATCAAAACGCGAGCCGAGAGACCGAGGGCATCTTCAGGGATGATTGTTCCGTTTGTCATGATTTCGATTGTCAATTTATCAAAACCATCATTGCTACCTACACGGGCAGGTTCAACTTGATAATTGACTTTTTTCACTGGTGTGTAGATTGAATCTACAGCCAATGTTCCCACTGGTGCATCATCTTTCTTGTTTTCATCTGCTGGAACATAACCACGGTTTGTAGCTACTGTCATAGTCGCTTTCAAAGAAGCGCCGTCAGCGATAGTGAAAAGATAATGATCAGGGTTAACAATTTCAATGTCGCTATCAGTCAAGATGTCTCCAGTAGTAACTTCAGCTGGACCTTGGACATCAAGTTCAATTGTCTTTTCGTCTTCGACGTAAGATTTTACAGCAAGTCCTTTAATATTAAGGATGATTTGCATCACGTCTTCACGGACGCCTGGTACGGTATCAAATTCGTGGAGTACTCCATCAATCTTAATTGATGTTACGGCAGCACCTGGAAGTGATGACAAAAGTACACGACGAAGAGAGTTACCCAAAGTTGTACCATAACCACGTTCTAGTGGTTCGATGACAAATTTGCCGTAATCTTTATTTTCATCAATTTTTGTTATTATTGGTTTTTCAAACTCAATCATTTATTATACTCCCTCGAAACGAACCTTGTGTACTATTGTTATTAAAGATTACACACGACGACGTTTTGGAGGACGACAACCATTATGTGGTACAGGTGTTACATCACGGATTGCTGTTACTTCAAGACCTGCAGCAGCAAGAGCACGGATAGCAGACTCACGACCTGAACCAGGACCTTTAACAGTTACTTCAACTGTTTTAAGACCATGTTCTTGTGCAGATTTAGCAGCAGCTTCTGAAGCCATTTGTGCAGCAAATGGTGTAGATTTACGAGAACCTTTGAAACCAAGAGCACCAGCTGATGACCATGCTACAGCGTTACCATGCACATCTGTAATCATAACAATAGTGTTATTGAAAGTAGCGTGAATGTGAGCAATACCAGATTCGATATTCTTTTTCACACGACGTTTACGTGTTGGTTTAGCCAATGTTTTTACCTCCTATTTTATTTTAATTATTTTTTCTTACCTGCAATCGCAACAGCTTTACCTTTACGAGTGCGGGCATTGTTTTTAGTGTTTTGTCCACGGACAGGAAGTCCACGACGGTGACGGATACCACGGTATGAACCGATTTCCATCAAACGCTTGATGTTAAGGTTTACTTCACGACGAAGGTCACCTTCAACTTTAATCGCATCCACTTCACGACGGATGGCGTCTTCTTGATCATTTGTCAAATCTTTAACGCGGATGTCTTCAGAAACACCTGCAGCAGCCAAGATTTTCTTAGATGTTGTAAGTCCGATACCGTATACGTAAGTAAGTGAAATTACTACACGTTTATCATTTGGAATGTCAACTCCAGCAATACGAGCCATGATTTCTCCTTTCTATATTATCCTTGACGTTGTTTGTGTTTTGGATTTGTTGGACAAATTACCATAACACGACCGTTACGACGAATAACTTTACAGTATTCGCAAATTGGTTTAACCGATGGTCTTACCTTCATGTTTTAATCCCTCCAATTATTTCGATTATTTAAAGCGGTATGTGATGCGTCCACGTGTCAAATCATAAGGACTCATTTCAACAGTCACACGGTCACCGACCAAAATACGAATGTAGTTTTTACGGATTTTACCAGAAACTGTCGCCAAAATTTGGTGTCCATTTTCCAATTCAACAGTAAACATAGCATTAGGCATAGTTTCTACAACTTTACCTTCAATTTCAATCACGTCTTCTTTTGCCACGCAAAAGTACCCCCTAAAATTTCGATTTGATTTCCTCTGAGCACAGAGGTAACAATTATAAGTCAGACTAAAGTATTATATCATGCTTGAGTCTGATACGCAAGTAAGATTAAATAATTATTTAATTGCTGCAATCGCTTTTTTAACATCAGCGAATACATCTTCAATATCTTGATTACCTTGAATATCTGATACAAGGCCAAGCTCACGATAGTGTGCAATGATTGGCTCACCTTGAGCAATGTTAACATCAAGGCGACGTTTTACCGTTTCAGGTTTGTCATCTTCACGTTGGTAATAGTCTTCTTCCTTGTAGTCAGCTGGTGGGTTGAATACTTTATGGTAAGTTTCACCTGTTTTACGGTGAATAATACGACCACTCAAGCGTTCAAGAAGGCAAGATGGATCCACTTCGATATTGATTACTCCATCAAGCTCCAAACCAAGATCACCCAAGATTTGATCCAAGGCATGAGCTTGTTCGATCGTGCGAGGAAAACCATCCAAAAGGAATCCTTTTTCCTTAATGTCGTCTTGAGCCAAACGTTCTTTTACAATCCCGTTTGTCACTTCATCTGGAACCAATTCACCTTTATCGATGAATGATTTTGCCAAAGTTCCCATTTCTGTTTGGTTAGCCATAGCAGCACGGAACATATCACCAGTTGAGATATGAGCTACACCAAATTCTTCAACGATTTTTGCAGCTTGTGTCCCTTTACCAGCGCCTGGTAGACCCATAATTAAAAGATTCATCTTACGAACTCCTTATTTTTGTTTTCAAATAACTCTATCAAGATTTAATAGACTTGGTAGAGTTATCAAAAAACAAAAGAGAAGGGGCAGAAAGCAATCTTTCTTTCCCTCTCGATTGTTCATGAGAAGACTTAGTCTTCGAGATTCATAAATCCAACATATTGACGTTTCAAAAGGTAACCTTCAAGTTGTTTCATACCTTCAATACCAGTTGAAATCAAGATCAAGAGTGATGTACCACCAAGTGCAATTGAACTTGTGAGGTGCATAAACTGTTGAGCCGCAATTGGAGCCAATGAAATAAATGCGAGAAATACAGCCCCGATTGTTGCCAATCTCTTAAGTAATGAAGACATGTACTTTTCAGTCTCACGACCTGGACGAACGCTAGGAATGTAAGACCCATTCTTTTGAAGATTTTCAGCAGTTTTTTCAGGATTAACTTGGACAAATGTGTAGAAGAATGAGAACAAGATAATCAATATCGCATAGGTAATCATTCCACTAGGTGTATTATACGAGAGTAGTCCTTGTAAATGAGATAACCACGAAACCTTCGAGAAGAATGGAAGAATCGTACTTGGAATTGTCGTAATCGAGCTAGCAAAGATAACGGGAATAACACCAGCTGGATTGACTTTCAAAGGTAAGTATGAACTCGTTGGAGCCCCTTGAACCAATTTCGTATATTGAATTGGAATTTGATATTCTGCTTGTTGTACAAATGTCGTAAAGAAGACAATCGCCAAACCTACCACAATCAACAATGCGACGATGATATATGAACGAGTCAATTCTCCTGAACGAACATTGACAAAGAAATCCTCATAAATTGTTGAGAACATCTTTGGAATGGAAGCAATGATACCAGAAAAGATAATCATTGACACACCATTACCAAAGCCCTTATCAGTAATTTGTTCACCAAGCCATGTCACAATTATGCTACCAGCAGTTAAAATTGTCCCAATCAACAAATAGGTTGAAACATTAGGTGTCTTAACCAATGAAATTGATGAGAGTGTATTGAAACTAGCTGTAATACCAATCGATTGAACAAATGCTAAAACAAGAGTAATATAACGAGTCGCCTGATTTAATTTACGACGGCCAACTTCACCCTGTTTACCCCACTCCACAAATTTTGGATAGATATCCATCTGCAAAAGTTGGACAATGATTGATGCCGTAATGTAAGGACTAACCCCCATCGAGAAGATAGAGAAGTTATTCATAGCATTACCTGACACCAAGTTAAGCATGTTCAAGAAAGGTAAATCACTTAATTGTTTCAAACTTTCCGCATTGATACCAGGAACAGTTACATGAGTTCCTACACGAAAAACGAAAATAATGAAGATTGTAAATAGAACCTTATTACGAACGTTTTTGACTTTCAATGCGTCTTTTAATAGTTTAAAGAACATAATGAGTTACCCCTCATTAGATGACTTCAATTGAACCACCTTTAGCAGTGATAGCTGCTTCAGCAGATTTAGAGAATTTAGCTGCTTTAACAGTCAATTTCTTAGTCAATTCGCCATTACCAAGAACTTTAACGCCTGATTTTTCAGCACGAACGATTCCAGCTTCTTTAAGAACTGCTGGAGTTACTTCTGTACCATCTTCAAAGACGTTCAATTGATCAAGGTTTACAAGTGCGTATTCTTTAGCGTTGATGTTTGTGAATCCACGTTTTGGAAGACGACGGAACAATGGAGTTTGTCCACCTTCAAATCCTGGACGTACGCCACCACCACTACGAGCTTTTTGACCTTTTTGACCACGGCCTGAAGTTTTACCGTTACCAGATGAAGTACCACGACCTACACGGTTACGGACTTTACGAGAACCTTCAGCAGGTTTCAATTCATGAAGTTTCATTATTAATTTTCTCCTCTTTTTGTAAAATGCTAGCGCCTCTAACCAAGTAAGGTAGCTTGATTAAAAACTCGCCTATACATGAAATTCAGTTTAAGTCGCAAGGCAACCCTTACGACTTAAATCATTTTTTATTTAACGTCTTCAACAGTTACCAAGTGAGAAACTGCATTGACCATACCACGGATAGCAGCGTTGTCTTCTTTAACAACTGAGCTATTCAATTTACCAAGTCCAAGAGCAACAACTGTTTTACGTTGTTCTGGTTTGCGTCCGATTGGAGACTTAGTCAAAGTAATTTTAATTTGAGCCATTATAATCTCCTTTCTTATGCCAAGTCAGATACTGAGATGCCACGGAGAGCAGCAACGTCTTCAGCACGTTTAAGTTGTTTCAATCCTTCAACAGTCGCACGAACGATGTTGATTGGAGTGTTTGAGCCAAGAGATTTAGATGTTACATCAGCAACACCAGCCAATTCGATGACGGCACGAACTGCACCACCAGCGGCAACCCCAGCCCCTTCAACAGCTGGTTTCAACAATACTTTCGCTCCACCAAATTCTGAACGAACTTCGTGAGGAATAGTTGTACCAACCATAGGAACTTCGATAAGGTTTTTCTTAGCTGCTTCAACTGCTTTACGGATAGCTTCTGGAACCTCTTGAGATTTACCAGTACCAAATCCTACGCGACCATTACGGTCACCAACAACAACAAGAGCAGCAAAACGCATGTTGCGTCCACCTTTTACAACTTTAGTAACACGGTTGATAGCAACTACGCGCTCTTCAAGTTCTACTGCATTATCTTTAAATGCCATTATTAAGTGTCCTCCCTATTAGAATTTCAATCCGTTTTCACGAGCTGAGTCAGCCAAAGCTTTAACACGTCCGTGATAGAGATATCCACCGCGGTCAAACACCACTTCAGAAATACCTTTAGCTACTGCGCGTTCAGCAACAAGTTTACCGACAACAACGGCTTGTTCTGTTTTAGTTCCTTTAGAAACTTCTTTATCAAGAGTTGATGCACTTGCGAGCGTTACACCCGCTACGTCATCAATAACTTGAGCGTAGATGCCTGTATTAGAACGGAAAATGTTCAAACGTGGGCGATCAGCAGTTCCAGAGAGTTTTCCGCGAACGCGACGATGGCGTTTTTGGCGGAGTTTGTTTTTATCTGGTTTCGAAATCACAATTTTCACCTCTTATTTATAATGCTTGCTCATGAGAGCTTTTGGTAAATAGACAATCCTGAAAGAACTGCCACAAGGATAATATCCTATTATTTACCAGTTTTACCTTCTTTACGACGTACGTATTCACCAACGTAACGGATACCTTTACCTTTGTAAGGTTCTGGTGAACGAAGGCCACGGATGTAAGCTGCTGTTTGACCAACAACTTCTTTGTTAATACCGTTAACGACGATTGAAGTTGCAGATGGTACTTCAAAAGTAATACCTTCTGGAGCTTCAACTTCGTCTTGGTGAGATTTACCAACTGAAAGAACAAGTTTTGAACCTTGGAGTTGGGCACGGTATCCGACACCGCGCATTTCAAGTTCTTTTTTGAAACCTTCAGAAACACCAACAACCATGTTGTTCAAGTTGGCACGTGAAGTACCGTGGATTGTTTTGTTTTCTTTTGAGTCGTTTGGACGGTGAAGTGTAACTTCGTTGCCTTCAACTTTGATTTCAATGTTTTTATTAAACTCACGAGTGAGTTCGCCTTTAGGTCCTTTAACAGTAACAACATTATTGTTGTTTGTTACTTCAACACCAGCAGGCAAAGTAATAACTTTATTACCAATACGTGACATAGTATTTAATTCTCCTGTTAGATTATCAAGCCACAAAGTGACTAGTTTTCACGGGGATGAGTTTCATCGAATTTAATCAACGAAACTCGCACAAATCATTTGATATAAGTGCTTAGTATCAGCTTCTTACCAAACGTAAGCGATAACTTCTCCACCAACGTTCTTTTGACGAGCTTCTTTATCAGTCAAAAGACCTTCTGATGTAGAGATAATCGCAATTCCAAGTCCGTTAAGAACTTTAGGAACATCTTCACGTTTAGAGTAAACACGAAGACCTGGTTTAGAAATACGTTTCAAGTTAGTGATAACACGTTCACCGTTTTGTCCATATTTCAAGAACACACGGATGATACCTTGTTTATCATCTTCAATAACTTCAACGTTTTTTACAAAACCTTCACGTTTAAGGATATCAGCAATACCTTTTTTGATGTTTGATGCAGGTACTTCAAGTACTTCGTGTTTAGCTTGGTTAGCGTTACGAATACGTGTCAAGAAATCTGCAATTGGGTCAGTCATAACCATTTTATATTTTCTCCTCTTACTAGTAGTTTGAATTGTTCACTTGCTAGTTAATGATTGAGCTGGGCTCAAATAATATTTTTAATACATTCAAAGAAGATAATCTAATTCGAATGCATCATCATTTTACCAAGAAGCTTTGGTAACACCTGGAATTTGACCTTTGTAAGCCAATTCACGGAAGCAAACACGGCAAAGTTTAAATTTGCGATAAACTGAGTGTGGACGTCCACAACGTTCGCAACGAGTGTAAGCTTGCGTAGAGAACTTCGCAGGGCGTTTGTTCTTAGCAATCATTGATTTTTTAGCCAATTTATTTACCTCCTAGATTATTTTGCAAAAGGCATTCCAAGGCCTTTAAGCAATTCACGACCTTCTTCGTCAGTGTTAGCAGTAGTTACGATAACGATATCCATACCACGCACTTTATCAACATCGTCGAAGTTGATTTCTGGGAAGATAAGTTGTTCTTTAACACCAAGTGTGTAGTTACCACGTCCATCAAATGATTTAGTTGGAACACCATGGAAGTCACGAACACGTGGAAGTGAAACTGATACCAATTTATCCAAGAATTCGTACATGCGTTCACCACGAAGGGTAACTTTAGCACCGATCGCTACACCTTCACGAAGACGGAAGCCAGCGATTGATTTCTTAGCTTTAGTAATCAATGGTTTTTGACCTGAAATAAGTGCCAACTCAGCAGCAGCTTTTTCAAGAGTTTTAGCGTTGTTTACAGCTTCACCAACACCCATGTTGATAACGATTTTATCAACTTTTGGCACAGCCATAACTGAAGAATAGTTAAATTTTTCAGTCAAAGCAGGAATTACTTCGTTAGTGTATTTTTCTTTAAGACGGTTAGCCATTTAATACTTTCTCCTTTCCTTCGTGATTAGTCAAGCACTTCGCCTGATTTTTTGTTGTAACGAACTTTTTTGCCGTCAACAACTTTGTAACCTACACGTCCAGCAACACCGTTCTTGTCAAGAACTTGAACGTTTGAAGCGTGGATTGGTGCTTCTTTTTCCACGATAGCACCTTGAGGGTTTTCAGCTGATGGTTTTTGGTGTTTTTTGATGATTGCAACACCTTCAACAACAACTTTATTTACTTTTGGAAGAGCCTTAAGAACTACTGCTTCAGTTCCTTTGTCTTTACCAGCAATAACGCGAACTTTATCGCCTTTTTTTACAAACATTGAGTATTTCTCCTATTATTTCTTACGCCCTATGGGCACCCTAGCTGAGCCAGGGGACTAAGTTTGTGTTTCGTTAGATTAAAGTACTTCTGGCGCCAAAGATACGATACGCATGTATCCACCTTCACGCAATTCACGTGCAACAGGGCCAAAGATACGAGTTCCACGAGGAGTTTTGTCATCGCGGATGATTACTGCAGCATTGTCATCAAACTTGATGTATGAACCGTCTGGACGACGAGCACCAGTTTTAGTACGAACGATTACAGCTTTAACAACATCACCTTTTTTAACAGCTCCACCTGGTGTAGCTTGTTTTACAGTTGCAACGATTACGTCGCCGATGTTAGCGAATTTACGTCCTGAACCACCAAGAACTTTGATAGTCAAGATTTCACGAGCACCGCTATTATCAGCAACTTTCAAGCGACTTTCTTGTTGAATCATTTCAATTGTCTCCTTTTAGTTTTATTAGATAATAACAGCTTCTTCCACAACTTCTACAAGACGGAAGCGTTTTGTAGCTGAAAGTGGGCGAGTTTCCATGATACGAACGATATCGCCTTCTTTAGCAACGTTGTTTTCATCATGTGCTTTGTATTTTTTAGAATAGTTGATACGTTTACCATAGACTGGGTGGTTACGTTTCGTTTCAACTACAACTGTGATTGTTTTATCCATCTTGTCAGATACTACGCGTCCAACAAGGGTTTTACGTTGATTACGTTCCATTATTAGAATTGCTCCTTTCCCAATCTATTATTTGATTTCAGATTGCACTGTTTTAACACGTGCAATTTGTTTCTTCACTTCGTTCAAACGAGCAGTTTGATCAAGTTGACCTGCTGCAGCTTGGAAACGAAGGTCGAAAAGTTCTTTCTTAAGTTCGTTTTCTTTTTTAGCAAGCTCTTCTTGAGACAAGCCACGAAGCTCAGCAACAAACTTTTTGATTTCTTCAAGTTTCATGTCTTCTCCTTATTCTGCTTCACGTTTCACGAATTTACTTTTAACTGGCAATTTGTGGCTAGCAAGACGAAGTGCTTCACGTGCAACCTCTTCAGGTACACCTGCGATTTCGAACATTACTTTACCACGTTTAACTGGTGCTACCCAACCTTCAGGTGCCCCTTTACCAGAACCCATACGTACACCGATAGCTTTAGCAGTGTATGATTTGTGTGGGAAGATCTTAATCCAAACCTTACCACCACGCTTCATGTAACGAGTCATGGCAATACGAGCAGCCTCGATTTGACGGTTTGTAATCCAGTGGCTAGTTGTAGCTTGAAGTCCGTATTCACCGAATGCTACTTCTTTACCACCTTTAGCCTCACCGCGCATTTTTCCACGGAATTCACGACGGTGTTTAACACGTTTAGGTACTAACATTTGTTATTTGCCTCCTTTAGTGTTTTTACGAGCTGGAAGAACTTCTCCACGGTAGATCCAAACTTTAACACCAAGTTTACCGTAAGTTGTGTCAGCTTCTTCCCAAGCATAATCGATATCAGCGCGAAGTGTATGAAGTGGAACTGTACCTTCAGAGTATCCTTCTGCACGGGCAATATCGGCACCGTTCAAACGACCAGATACTTGAGTTTTAATTCCTTTAGCTCCAGCACGCATTGTACGTTGGATAGCTTGTTTTTGTGCACGACGGAAAGCAACACGTTGCTCAAGTTGACGAGCAATAGTTTCACCAACAAGATGAGCGTCCAAATCAGGTTTCTTGATTTCAACAATGTTGATGTGTACTTGTTTTCCAGTCAATTTGTTAAGTTGAGCGCGAAGAGCGTCAACGTTTGATCCACCTTTACCGATAACCATACCTGGTTTTGCAGTGTGAAGTGAAACAATAACTTTGTTTACAGCACGTTCGATTTCAATAGTTGAAACTGAAGCGTCTGCAAGTTCTTTTTGAATAAATTTGCGGATTGCCAAATCTTCGTGAAGGTAATCTGCGTATTCTTTTTCAGCATACCATTTCGCATCCCAGTCACGGATGATCCCGACACGCATACCAATTGGATGTACTTTTTGACCCACGAGTTTACCTCCTTATTTTTCTGACACAACTACTGTTACGTGAGTTGTGCGTTTGTTGATTGGTGAAGCTGAACCTTTCGCACGTGGACGGAAACGTTTCATTGTTGGTCCTTCGTTTGCGAATGTTTCAGATACTACCAAGTTAGCTTTTTCCAAACCAAAGTTATTTTCTGCATTAGCGATAGCAGAGTTAAGAGTTTTCTCAACGATACGAGCTGCTTTGTTTGGAGTGAATTTCAAGATTGCGATTGCATCAGCAACGTTCTTACCACGGATAAGATCAAGAACAAGACGTGTTTTACGAGGTGAAACACGCACTGTACGAGCCATTGCTTTAGCTGAAGTAATTTCTGCCATTGTGTCCTCCTCCTATTAACGACGTGTTTTCTTATCGTCAGCTGCGTGACCTTTGTAAGTACGAGTTGGTGCAAATTCACCAAGTTTGTGACCTACCATGTCTTCTTGGATGTAAACAGGAACGTGTTTACGTCCATCATAAACTGCGATAGTGTATCCGATGAAACTTGGGAAAATCGTTGAACGACGTGACCAAGTTTTAATTACTTTTTTCTTTTCGTCATTTGCTTGAGCTTCAACTTTTTTCATCAAATGCTCATCGACGAAAGGTCCTTTTTTAAGACTACGTCCCATTTTGTAGTTTTCTCCTTTAAATTAAATGTACCACAGCGGCTTGCGCTGAGCGCTACCGAGTTGGCGGATAATATGTGCTAAGCAACTAAATTATTTTTCGTTACGACGACGAACGATAAGTTTGTCAGATTTAGCTTTCTTGTTACGAGTTTTAAGACCAAGCGCAGGTTTACCCCATGGAGTAGATGGCGCTTTACGTCCAACTGGTGCTTTACCTTCACCACCACCGTGTGGGTGATCGTTAGGGTTCATTACAGAACCACGAACTGTTGGGCGAACACCTTTCCAGCGATTACGACCAGCTTTACCAAGGTTGATAAGTGATTGTTGTTCGTTACCGACAGTACCGATTGTTGCACGACATGTACCAAGAATCATACGAACTTCGCCTGATTGAAGACGAACAAGCACGTATTTACCTTCTTGACCCAAAACTTGAGCAGAAGCACCAGCGGCACGGATAAGTTCAGCACCTTTACCTGGTTGAAGCTCAATGTTGTGGATAACTGTACCAACTGGGATGTTTGCAAGTGGAAGAGCGTTACCAATCTTGATATCCGCATCTGGACCTGAAACGATACGTTGACCTACTTCAAGACCTTTAGGTGCGATGATGTAAGCTTTAACCCCGTCAGTGTAGTGTACAAGAGCGATATTTGCAGTACGGTTTGGATCATATTCAACAGTTTTAACAACTGCTTCAACGCCATCTTTATTACGTTTGAAGTCAATCAAACGGTAGTGACGTTTGTGTCCGCCACCTTGGTGACGTACAGTAATACGACCGTTGTTGTTACGACCAGCTTTGTTCTTAAGAGAAACAAGCAATGATTTTTCAGGAGTGCTTGTAGTGATTTCTGCGAAATCCAAAGAAGTCATGTTACGACGGCCATTTGTCGTTGGTTTATAAACTTTAATACCCACGTTAATTTCTCCTTTGATTATTCAGCTTCAGCTGCAAACAACTCGATTGCTTTTGAATCAGCTGTAAGAGTGATGATAGCTTTTTTAGTTTTTGAAGTGAAACCAGTGTAACGTCCAACACGTTTTTGTTTTGGCTTAACAGTTACAGTGTTCACGCTAGCAACTTTAACACCTTCAAATGCAGCTTCAACTGCTTGTTTGATCAAGAGTTTGTGTGCACGTGTATCAACTTCGAAAGTGTATTTTCCTGCTTCAAGAGCAACCATAGATTTCTCAGTGATAACAGGTTTTTTGATTACGTCATACAAATTCATTATGCAAGAACCTCCTCGATTGATGAGATAGCTTCTTTAGTAACAAGAAGTTTATCTGCGTTTACGATGTCAAGTACACTTGCAGTTGCAGGAGTTGCAACAGTTACGTTTGCAAGGTTACGAGCTGAAAGTTCAGCGAATTTGTTTCCTTCTTCAACGATAACAAGTACTTTTGAATCGATGCTAAGAGCTGAAAGAACTTTTGCGAATTCAGCAGTTTTTGGAGCTGCAAATGAAAGAGCTTCAACTGCTACAAATTTATCTTCTGCAACTTTAGCTGAGTAAACAGATTTCAATGCAAGGCGACGAACTTTTTGTGGAAGTTTGTATCCGTATGAACGTGGAGTTGGTCCGAAGACAACACCACCGCCACGCCATTGTGGTGAACGGATAGAACCTTGACGAGCACGTCCAGTTCCTTTTTGACGCCATGGTTTACGTCCACCACCTGATACTGCTGAACGGTTTTTAACCGCATGAGTACCTTGGCGAAGGCTAGCGCGTTGGCTGATTACGACATCAAATACTACTGATTCGTTTGGTTCGATACCGAAGATAGCGTCGTTAAGTTCAACTGAGCTAACTTCTTTACCAGTTTGGTCAAATAGTTTTACGTTTGCCATTTTTAACTGATTTCTCCTTTCTTATTATTTAGCAGCTTTAACTGCTGATTTGATAGTGATAAGAGATTTCTTAGCACCTGGTACGTTACCTTTGATGAGGATAACGTTTTTCTCTGGGATAACTTGTACAACTTCAAGGTTTTGAATAGTCACACGGTTGCCACCCATACGTCCTGCCAAGTGTTTGTTTTTGAAAACACGGTTAGGCGCAACAGGTCCCATTGAACCTGGACGACGGTGGTAACGAGAACCGTGAGCCATAGGTCCGCGTGATTGACCGTGGCGTTTGATAACACCTTGGAAACCTTTACCTTTTGAAGTACCAGTTACGTCAACAACATCTCCAGCTTCGAATGTGTCAACAGTGATTTCTGATCCAACTTCCAAGCCTTCAATGTTTTTGAATTCACGAATGAAGCGCTTAGGAGCTGTGTTAGCTTTCGCTACGTGGCCTTTGGCAGGTTTGTTGCTCAATACTTCGCGTTTGTCGTCAAAACCAACTTGAACTGCTTCGTAACCGTCTGTTTCAACAGTTTTAACTTGAAGCACAACGTTTGGAGTAGCTTCGATGACAGTAACAGGGATAAATTCACCTGCTTCAGTGAAGATTTGAGTCATTCCCACTTTTTTCCCTAAGATTCCTTTTGTCATGAGAAAATATTTCCTTTACTTTATTGTATTTCAAAAAGTTTTTTATGAGCGTTTTTTATGCTCAAAAAAGTTTTTAACGAGCGTTTTTTATGCTCAATCAAATCAAGCCTTAAATTAAAGTTTGATTTCTACGTTCACACCACTTGGAAGATCAAGTTTCATCAAAGCGTCAACTGTTTTTTGAGTTGGGTTGATGATGTCAATAAGACGTTTGTGTGTACGCATTTCAAATTGTTCGCGAGAATCTTTATATTTGTGAGTCGCACGAATAATTGTGTAGAGACTACGTTCAGTTGGAAGTGGAACTGGTCCAGCAACTGTCGCACCTGTGCGAGTTGCAGTTTCTACGATTTTTTCTGCCGCTGTATCAAGCGTACGGTGTTCGTAAGCTTTCAAACGGATACGAATTTTTTTGTTTGCCATTTTTTCTCCTCTTTCGTCTATTTAAGATAATAGGCTAGCTCCTCAAGAAAACCAACACGGATTGCGTGGCAGTGCAACCAGGCGTGTCGCAACCTCTTGTATCATAGCTAAGCGCTGTATTTACAGCACCATAATATAATAACAAAAGAACCCACTCATTGCAAGGCTTTTTTTAAATTTTTCCTTTTTCTTCCTTATTTTTAACAAAATCAAAAATCCATCCTTTAGATTGGATGGATTGTCGCATTCTTAACTGTTCTGTTCCTTATAATCATATCCCATGTGCTCATAGGCTTTAGCCGTTGCGACACGTCCTGTTCGTGTACGCATAATAAAACCTTTCTGGATAAGGTAGGGCTCATACATATCTTCTACCGTCTCTCGCTCTTCAGCAATATTCACTGACAAAGTACCTAGGCCAACGGGTCCTCCCCCATACATTTCAATCATAGTTCGGAGAATTTTTTGGTCAACATAGTCTAGTCCTTCGCGATCCACATCCAACATCGTCAATGCCTTATCCGCAATCTTATCATCAATGATGCCATTACCCATAATTTGTGCGTAATCCCGCACGCGCTTAAGTAGACGGTTGGCAATACGTGGCGTCCCTCTACTACGACGAGCTAATTCCAAAGCGGCTTCTGGTGTTATGGTCATTTCAAAAATTTCCGATGTTCGTTCTACAATTTCTGTCAAATCAGGTAACTCGTAATATTCCATATGACCATTAATCCCAAATCGAGCCCTCAAAGGATTTGACAACATACCTGCTCGTGTAGTTGCCCCGACCAAGGTGAAAGGAGGTAACTCAAGATGGACACTACGACTCGTCTCACCAGCACCAATCATGATATCAATATAGTAATCTTCCATGGCACTATAAAGAACTTCTTCAACTGCCATTGGCATCCGATGAATCTCATCAATAAATAAGATATCTCCTGGCTCTAGGTCATTGAGTATAGCAACCAAATCACCAGCTTTTTCAATAGCGGGTCCAGATGTTTGTTTCAAATTAACACCCATCTCATTAGCAATGACAAATGCCATAGTTGTCTTACCTAAACCTGGAGGCCCAAACAAAAGAGTGTGATCCAAGGCCTCATCACGAAGTTTTGCTGCTTCTATAAATATTTTTAATTGATCTTTAACCTTGTCTTGACCAATGTATTCCTTAAAATATTGAGGACGAAGGGTACGCTCAACATACTCTTCATCTCCTAATAAATCATTATCTAATATTCTTGCCATAGGCTTATTTTAGCACAAAACAAAAAACGCAGTCAAAATTTGTCATCAAAAAAAGAAGACAGATGCTGCCTTCTCTTTATATCATTTTTTACCACCTTTAACTGGCGACTTATCAGCTTGGGCAATGGCCTCTTTAATCGTATTGGTATATAATTTAGCACCACGGTTAATAGAGTCACTATCGGAGCCAAAGTGCACACCATCTGTGCCATTCCAAATAGAAATATTGTCCTTAGCCACTTGGTACCAATCAGCAACCGTTACAAAGTCGTATTTCTTAGCCATCTCCAATTCATACTTACGTAACTGAACCAAAGATGCAGCTTCACTTCCAGACTTACTACCATTATATGGTGTCACAAAGATGATATGGTGACCTTTAGGTAGATTTTTAATCATTTTATTAATAACCCCTTTATAGTCATCAATCTCATTAACACCACCAGCAATAACAACATCCTTGGCAAGTGCATTACTATCTGCATAATTCTTAAGCAAATCATTGATTGTTGATAAGTTACGGCTGACAACTGCATCCATATAGACGTTATCAATTTTCGATTCAATCTGATCCTTTGACCTAAGCGCAACAGAATCCCCTAGAATTGTCACTCCCTTATTAACACCAAAAGAAGTAGCCTGACTATGTTCCGCATTAGCACGCGTTAATTTCATCTTAGTCTGAGCTTGCGATAAACCATTGGCTTGTAAATCTTTTTCAAAGTTCCCAACAGCTGGTGCAAAGAGCGAAATCAGTACCGTAATCAATGTGAGCCCACTAAAGACATAAAACACAACATTGCGATAAGGCGACAAATCCAAATCTATACCAAAAAGATTCGCTTTTCTTCCTGCAATAAATGGCTCTATTATATAGTAGGAAAGTGTTGCAAAGACAATTGATAAAATAGTGGTCACTATTACAGCAACAAGATTATTTGTTAATTGACTAAAGATAATATAAAGTGGCCAGTGGAAAAGATAAACACTATAACTAATCTCTGCCAAATAACTAATGACAGCAGGCTCTGATTTCCCAGGCAACTTTTCATGAAGAATACGCGCCGAATAAATCATGACAGATGTAAACAAACTAGCTAAAGCAAAGCCAAATAAATAGGTAAGGCGTTCTTCAAAATGAAGTACTAGTCCTAATAATAATAATAGGGCAAAGCTTCCAACCATATATAGGACTGTCTTTTTCAGATCCCAAAGGCGAATATTTTTCTTGAACCTAGCAGTCGTCTCATGCACACCTGAAAGTGTCGCAAAAAGCGAACCTAAAAAGAAAGGATAAGCATGGGTAATCGATGAGAAGTAGAGACGAGAAAAGCTATCAACAAAGAAAGCACTAATAAACATTGATAAGAAGCTTCCCGCAAAACAAGTAAGCGAAACTATGAAAACTAGCCCTCTAAATTGATTTTGGTGCTTGACACGCTTAGCTAAGAACCAGAGCAAAGCTCCCCAGAGAATGTAGTAGTGAACCTCGATAGCCAGACTCCACGTATGGAGATAAATATGCTGGTTAAACTGATTCTCATAATTTCCTCCGGTCCAAATTTCATAATAGTTAGTCACAAAACCAAGAACAGAGGTGATTTGACGTCCAATACCTGCTATGAAATCATTTCGAACTAGGAGTGCCAAGGGGGTGCAGATAAGAACCATCAATACAAGCGGTGGTACTATCCGGTAAAAACGACGTCGCATAAAACCAAGATAATCAATACGATGCGTTCTAGACACTTCATCAATAAGAAGAGCTGTAATCAGATACCCCGAGAAAGTAAAGAAGACATCAACACCAATGAACCCCCCAGGAAGAACACTTGGGAAGAAATGATAAACAAGAACTAAGAGAAGTCCTGTCACACGAATATAAGAAAACCAGTTAATTCTCATCCTTTAAAAATCCCCTGTTTAAATTTTCCTTTGTAGGTAACTTTATTTTCAGTAGTCAATTTACCTTGACCATCAGCTTGACCAGATTTGAATTCCCCCACATAGGTCCAACCCTCGTGAGATTTGAATGTTCCTTGACCATTAAAGGAACCATTCTTAAATTCACCTGTATAGGTGTCGCCATTATCATAAGTCAGAGTTCCTTGACCATTTAAACGGTGGTTTTGCATTTGACCTTTATAGGTAATTTTAGTCCCATCAACCTTGATAGAGTGCTGTGTTTTTATAGTCACTAAAAACAAGGACAATGCGCAAAGAATAATAACTCCTACTGCGATACGTTCAAATTGATTACGATCAATCTCAATATTTTTAAGATCAATATTTTTAAAATCAAAATCTTTTAATTGTTTAAAATTCATTGTCTATCCTTAATCCATTGTAACCAATCTTGGCAACCTTCCATTACCAATTTGTATGTTTCTTCAAAGTCCCCTGTATACCACGGGTCCGGAACTCCACCAGACCGAAAAAGCTTGATCTTATCATCATAACGTCCCGCAGATAATTGTAAAAGATCATCAACATTTGACTCATCCATTCCTAAAATTAAATCAAAAGATTCAAAATCTAACTGATTAATCTGCTGTGATCTCTTAGAAGGATCAAAAGAAATCGCATATTTTCTTAAAATTTTTTGCGTTCCCTGGTGAACTGGGTTTCCATGTTCCCATGAAGATGTTGCACGACTCTCAATCTGCAAAGCTTCCTCTTGATTAAGTGCTTTCATCACAAATTCTGCCATAGGGCTACGACAAATGCTGCCTAAACAAACAAATACAATCTTCTTCATTATCCACCTCTTGTCAAAGATATTAAGAGATATAGTTACTTATTTTACCACATTGAGAGTCCGCATTTGAAATAATAAAGTAAATGCTCACTCATTTTCATCTAATCAACCCATATTATACCGAAAAACTAATCAAATAGAAAGACTTCTTCCTTATTACTGTCGAAAATTTAGCAAGCACTTTCCCTAACAATTACTGGCCTCTGTCAGCCTTTACTAGGTTTAAGATTCAGAAAAAAAGAACCTATTTTCTAGATTCTTCCTTAATGTGTTATTAAATATTTGACCAGACACTTTCAAGAATATTAGTTTGCTCACGATCTGGTCCTACTGAAAAGGTAGAAATACGTACACCTACCAATTCACCAACACGACGAACATAATTACGGGCATTTTCAGGAAGCTCATCTAAACTACGGCAACCTGTGATGTCTTCTTCCCAACCTGGTAACTCTTCATAGATTGGTTTACAACGTTTCAATTGTTCAAGACTAGCTGGATAGTAATCGATGCGCTTACCATCAAGATCATAAGCTACACAAATTTTCACCGTATCAAGACCTGACAAAACATCAATACAGTTCAAGCTAAGGTTTGTGATTCCTGATACACGACGGCTATGACGCATCACGACTGAGTCAAACCATCCCACACGACGTGGGCGTCCAGTTGTTGTTCCATACTCATGACCAACTTCACGGATGCGTTCACCCACTTCATCAGACAATTCAGTTGGGAATGGTCCGTCACCAACACGGCTCGTATAGGCCTTACATACACCAACCACTTTATTGATTTTAGATGGACCAACACCAGAACCAATTGTAACACCCCCCGCAACTGGGTTTGATGACGTTACAAATGGATACGTTCCCTGGTCAATGTCAAGCATAACTCCTTGAGCTCCTTCAAAGAGAACACGTTTGCCAGCGTCAAGAGCATCATTCAAGATAACAGATGTATCCGTGACATACTGTTTAATTTGTTGGCCGTAAGCATAATATTCTTCAAAAATATCATCGAATGACAGTCCTTCAGACCCATACATCTTAGTAAAGAGACGATTTTTTTCAGCCAAGTTTGTCTTCAAACGTTCAGCAAAGACTTCCTTGTCCAAAAGGTCTGCAATACGAATACCGACACGCGCAGCCTTATCCATATAAGCTGGACCGATGCCTTTATTAGTTGTACCAATCTTATTGTCACCCTTAGCAGCTTCTTGCAGTTGATCAAGTTTAATATGGTATGGCAAGATAACATGCGCACGATCAGAAACACGAAGACTGTCTGTTGACACACCTTCCGCATGAAGATATTCCAACTCTTTGACAAGTGATTTAGGATTGACCACTACACCATTCCCAATAACAGAGATTTTTTCTGGGAAGAAAATACCTGACGGAATCAAGTGCAATTTGAATTTCTTACCATCGATAACAATCGTGTGACCTGCATTGTCTCCACCTTGATAGCGTGCGATCACTTCGGCATCTTGACTTAGGAAATCTGTTATTTTCCCTTTACCTTCATCACCCCACTGGGTACCTACAACAACTACTGATGTCATATTATTTTGATAACGGACAGCTCTACCTTTACGAGACTGTCCCCACCTTTCTTGAAAAACTTCACGGTGGGAATTTCACCCACAAGTTTTGCGTTACAGTTTATTATAGCAGAAAAAAGTCCTTTTGTTCAATGTTGAAAGCGTTTCTTACAAAATATTCTGACAGTTACAGCTAAGATTGCAACTAGTGATTTACTATATCTTTTTAATCTTTCATCTTATATAGACTTACCAGCTATTTATATGAGGAAATCGTTATAATAATTAATTAACCTGCTTCATATAATGATTCAACTGCTTTTGATTCTTTATAACAATTGTTTTGTCAGGATATTTTTTAATAACTGCTTTATATTGCTTTACATATTTATTTGAACGACCATCTAATAAAATCCATTTCATAAACTCAAAGTCAAATTTCTCATTACAGTCCTCTGCCATACTGGGACGTGTATGTCCCCTATATTTTAGATATCGCCTGAAAACCCGAGAGAGACAATTAAATCTGTTAAAGCTGAAATATATAATACAGTCCGCCTCTCTCATGCGTTCTTCATAAAGACAGGTCGAGTAATTCCCTTCAATAATCCAATCACTTTGTAGCATGAATCTTGATATATCGTTAGCCATTTCATCAATTGTCCGCTCTTGCCAATTTGATGTGAAATGAATTTTATCTAAATGGAGTACATCACAATTGTAATGTTGACCTAAAAAACTAGCCAAAGTCGACTTTCCAGAACCACTATAGCCGATGATTGCTATTTTCAACACCTGTCTCCTTTTCAATTTCATTCCTTAACTAATATCATAGCATAAAGTGTACACCTTGCAGAGACATTACCGAAAAGTAATCGCTTCAGACAAACAAAAAAGCCTTAATCTCAAGGCTTTTTCTTATTGTTTAGCTGCCCCCTACAGGGCTCGAACCTGTGACCCATGGATTAAGAGTCCACTGCTCTACCAACTGAGCTAAGGAGGCTGGATGCTGTATTGGTACCGATGATCCACGGTTTGTATTGAACCCGCGACGTAAAAAAAGCAGGTGGGCGACTCGCTACTAACTTAAGTTGCTTCTGGGTGAGCCAGCCTGCACACTGTTAATAGACCTCTGTCTCCCGATAATACAAAAATTAGTCGGTCAACACTTATATGTGGATTCGTATACCACAGCAATTTCTATGCTCCTATAATACCACTTTTGAAAATTATTGCAAGAGGAAATGTCAATTTTTTTGCAATCGTTTTCGTTAGCACCTATCTCGCTTGTTATTTTGACAGCTTATCAATTCGCTCTTTGTTAGCTCCAAGAGCTCTCTCATATTTCCCAGTCTCATTCGGTTGGAAATAATTGACGTCTCTTAGTTTATCTGGAAGGTATTGTTGCTTAACCCACTTTTCGGGATAAGCATGTGGATATTTGTAATCTTGCGCATTTCCTAGTTCCTTACTTCCTGCATAATGTCCATCTCTCAAATGACGAGGAATCGGTAAATTTCCAGACTTTCTAAGATCTGCCAGCGCAGCGTCCATTGCCACATAGGCCGAATTTGACTTAGGAGATAAAGCTAAGTCAATAACCACATTTGCAATCAAAATACGTGCCTCCGGAAAGCCTACTTTCTGCGCAGCTTCCAAGGCTGTGACAGTATGAACCTGTGCATCTGGATTAGCTAAACCAATATCCTCGTAAGCAATCACAGTTAACCGACGTGCTAGGCTTGGAAGGTCTCCTGCTTCAACCAAACGTGCTGCATAATGAAGACTGGCATTGACGTCAGAGCCTCGAATCGATTTTTGCAAGGCAGAAAGCACATCATAGTGCCCATCACCATCTTTATCCATGGTGATATAACTACGTTGCAAACTATTCTCAACGGTATCTAAAGTAACATGGCGCTCCCCACCTTCTGAAGGTTGAGTTGACATAACCGCCAAGTCCAAGGAATTGTAGGCCGAACGTAAATCACCATTGGTAGCTGTAGCTATGAAATCTAGAGCATCATCATCTAACTGGACATCAAAATCAAACCCACGTTCTCGATCTTCCAAAACACCCTGAATAGCTACCTTAATATCCGTATTGGAAAGGGGTTCCAATTCAAATATTTGTACCCGACTACGAATGGCTGGAGTCACAGAAAAAAATGGATTCTCAGTTGTAGCCCCAATCATGATAATGTTGCCGTTTTCTAACAACGGCAATAAAAAATCTTGCTTAGCTTTATCCAAACGATGGATTTCATCTAGGAGCAGAACCAAACCACCTGAAAACTTAGCTTCTTCTGCAATTTCCTGCAGCCGTTTCTTGCTATCAACGGTTGCATTAAAGGTTCTAAAAGCAAATTTTGTTGTTCCTGCAATGGCACTGGCTATTGAGGTTTTTCCAATTCCCGGTGGCCCATAAAGAATCATTGAGGACAGCATGTTTGCCTCCACCATACGGCGAATGATTTTTCCTTTACCAACCAAATGCTTTTGACCTATCACTTCTGAAATTGTGCGTGGACGCATACGTAGTGCAAGATTATCTGGCATTTTTTCTCCTCTTTAGGGTTGTCTTTTCATTATAATAAGCATATACTATTTTTTCCTAAAAAGAAATTATAAATTGTTCTTGTCAAACCTAGTTTCTTATGATAGAATGTTTTGGTATGTGGTGCTAGCACATCCGTAATAAATTCTACCTAGGAGGAAAACACGAAATGGCTAAAGTATGTTACTTTACAGGACGTAAAACTGTTTCTGCAAACAACCGTTCACACGCTATGAACAAAACTAAACGTGCCGTTAAACCTAACCTTCAAAAAGTTACTATCCTTGTTGATGGTAAACCTAAAAAAGTTTGGGCTTCAGCTCGTGCACTTAAATCTGGTAAAGTTGAACGCGTTTAATCTTATTGGATATTAAGAGGGATGACTCCAGTCATCTCTTTTTTGTTCATTGTCTTTCCCTTTTGAGTAGACTTATGTTATAATAAAGAACTAACAGATAATTCTTATAGAAAGAAGGTGTCAGTATGGGATTTACAGATGAAACTGTTCGTTTCAACCTCGACGACGGTAGCAAAGATGAAATCAGTAATACTTTGACAAATGTCTACCGTTCGTTGGCAGAGAAAGGTTATAATCCTATCAACCAAATCGTCGGTTATGTTCTGAGCGGTGACCCTGCTTATGTTCCGCGTTATAATGACGCCCGTAACCAGATTCGTAAATACGAACGTGATGAAATCGTTGAAGAACTCGTTCGCTATTATCTTAAAGGAAATGGAATTGACCTCTAATGCGAGTAATGGGACTTGATGTTGGCTCAAAAACAGTGGGGGTTGCTATTAGTGATCCTCTCGGTTTTACAGCCCAAGGCGTCGAAATTGTCAAAATTGACGAAGAAGCTGAAGAGTTTGGTTTCGACCGCCTCGGTGAACTCGTTAAAGAGTATAAAGTAGACAAGTTTGTCGTTGGTCTTCCAAAAAATATGAATAATACTGAAGGCCCTCGTGTCGAGGCAAGCAAAGCTTATGGTAACAAAATTAAGGAAATCTTTGGAATTCCTGTAGATTACCAAGATGAGCGCTTAACAACTGTTCAAGCAGAACGTATGCTGGTTGAGCAAGCAGATGTCAGCCGTGGTAAACGCAAAAAAGTTATTGATAAATTAGCCGCCCAACTTATTCTGCAAAACTACCTCGATCGAATGTTTTAAGAAACTGCAATAGAGTCTGATAGTCCAATGCCAGTCTAGTAAACTCATTGTCGAGTATATTAGCTTTACCTAACTATTTGGCTCTTGCTTCAATAAGGAGAACAATATGTCACACAATCACGATCATAACCATGACCATGAAGTTATTACCTTAGTAGACGAACAAGGAAATGAAACTCTTTTTGAAATCTTGTTAACTATTGATGGCCGTGAAGAATTCGGAAAAAACTATGTTCTTTTGGTACCAGCCGGTGCAGAAGAAGATGCTAACGGAGAGATTGAAATTCAAGCTTATTCTTTCACTGAAAATGAAGATGGTACCGAAGGTGACCTTCAACCGATCCCTGAAGACTCAGATGCTGAATGGGACATGATTGAAGAAGTCTTCAATAGCTTCATTGATGAGAATTAAAAAGTATTGACGAACATACTGAATTGTTTTACCAATTTTGTTCATTGTCTAACTTCTATCAAGTTGACTGAGGGTTTGACAACTATAACAATGCAGGTGAAATCACATCAGTTACTAGGAGAGAGGATTGAGATTTTGTTCTCAATCCTTTTTTAGTAATTATTAATTTAATTTAAGAAATTAGAGAGAAATTGACTAAATAGTATTATCTGATATACTGGAAATAAGACAATCAGGGGATTATTTCCTTTTATTCATAACTTTCCAAATAACAATAAAGGAGTCTAATTGTGAGTCAATATAGCGAAGACAATACTTTACAATCGGGTAGCTATCAGGGCTACCATCGAAGCCACCATCAATCTCATGCAAATGATGAGAAACAAGATGAGAAAATTGAAGTAGCAATTCAAGGGCATACAAATGAATCGAGTTCTTCTCTGAAAGATAAAGCCCCTATAACTGCGATTCCATGGAAGCATAAGAGTCACATTCTCATTCTTAGTCTGATTTTGAGCATTTTTAGCATCTCAGTGCCTTGCTTTACAGACTTTGCAAATAGTATGCAGTCCCAAAACCTTTACATTGCAAAGATGTTTGCCAATGGCAGCCTACCTTACTCTGACTTTTTTACAACGGGTGGCTTCTTCTATTATTTCTTAGTTTCCTTAGCTTTTCGCTTGGGATCAACACTTTGGCTAATTCCCATACAGTTTCTTACCTACTATCTTTCTGGTAGTTTTCTTTACAAGACTGTCATGCACATGACAAGTAAGAAGGAAATTGCTACTTTCATTAGCTTTATTTTCTTCGTAATTAATGGAACGCTTGGTTTTGGCGGCCTCTACCCTATCCAATTCGCAATGCCATTTGTCCTTGGAGCCATTTTCTTCTTGACCCGTTACTTTGCTGGTCACAGTCGTGATGAAGCTTTTATTCTTTACGGATTGGCTGGCACTGCTGGATCCTTCTTTGAAGCGCGAACACTCATTTTTTGGATATTGTCACTAGTGACAATTTTCGTTTACAACCTTGTCAACAAGCACTTTTTCCGTGGTTTTTACCAAGTCCTCTGTATAATTTTTGGTAATATTCTGGTACTGTATCTATGCCTTTACTTTATTTTAAATTTACAGATTACATCAGACTATATCAACCAAGTGTTAATCTATAGCTTTACACATCTTGCTGTAGAAAATAACGACTATCTGTTAACCCTTGTTTATCAAATCTTTGCCGTTCTAGGATCTGGACTACTTATTGGTGCCGTAACTACAGGTAATCATCTTCTTGGCGAAGCTAAAGATAAAAGTATCAAATGGGTACTGCTCATTAGTTTTGTCTTTACAGTAGTTTACAGCTTATTTTCTCGAAGCTTTGGTCTTTACAGTATTCTCAACATAGTACCTTATGGCCTTGTTCTGACTGCGCTTTCGTTAGACGATGCTACTAAAAAAAGAGCTGAACGCACCTCTCACAGACGTCGTAATGTTAGCCAGATTCATGCACTTAAAGTTTTTGGTATTTTCCTCAGTCGAAACTATTTCTTACCAATACTAGTCTTTGCATTTGCTTTTGCTATGCCAATCATCATGTTCCTATTTAATTTAGAAAATAATGCTGAACGCAGTACTGTCGCAAATTATATCGTTAAAAAAACTAAGAAAGACGAAACCATCTACGTCTATGATTCTACAGCAAAAATTTATTTGGATAGCGGTCGTAAATCGGCTTCACAATTTGTTCTTCCAGAACTCAATACAGCAAAATCTAGCCATAAAAAAGCTATCTCGGATACACTTATTCAAGATTCTGCACAATATATCGTTGTCCAAGAAAACACGCGCTTACCTTCCGATGTTAAATCAACGCTTTCTAAGAACTATAAAAAAGTTTCTATGAAGGGGATTGAACGATATACTCTTTATGTTCTAAAATAACTCAAAAAATCAATATATAGTGGTTGGAATAAAAATATACCACAATATATTGATTTTTTTCTGCCTAGTGCTATAATTAGTAGCGAGGTGAATTTTAAATGATAACATTAGAAAAAGAAAAGGTTACTGTCAACCCCGATATCAAAGTCATCAAACGTGATGGACGTATGGTTGCCTTTGATTCAAGTAAGATATATGAAGCTATTCTCAAAGCTAGTGATGCTATTACACCTGTTACACCTCTAATTGAGGTTAAATTGGAGAGTATTGCCAATCGTATTGTGGCTGAAATCAATGATCGCTTTTCTCAAAATGTCAAGATATATGAAATTCAGAGCATTGTAGAGCACGAGTTGCTCTCAGCCAACGAATATGCTATCGCTCAAGAATATATTAACTATCGCACCAAACGTGATTTTGAGCGTTCTCAGGCCACTGACATCAATTTCACCATTAACAAACTCGTCAATAAAGACCAAGCTGTTGTCCACGAAAATGCCAATAAGGACAGCGACTTATACAATACACAACGTGATTTAACCGCAGGAATTGTTGGAAAATCTGTAGGGCTTAAGATGCTTCCTTCACATGTAGCAAATGCCCATCAAAAAGGAGACATCCACTTCCACGATTTAGACTACAGTCCTTACACACCTATGACCAACTGTTGTTTGATTGACTTCAAAGGCATGTTGGCAAATGGGTTTAAAATTGGTAATGCGGAAGTTGAAAGTCCCAAGTCCATTCAAACTGCAACTGCACAAATTTCACAAATCATCGCAAATGTCGCCTCTAGTCAGTATGGTGGCTGTACAGCGGACCGTATTGATGAGTTTTTAGCTCCATATGCTCAATTAAATTATAAGAAGCACTTGGCCGATGCTGAGGTTTGGGTTGCTGAAGATAAACGAGAAGATTATGCACGTGCTAAAACGCGTAAAGATATCTATGATGCCATGCAATCTCTTGAATATGAGATTAATACCCTTTTCACATCGAATGGACAAACTCCCTTTACCTCTCTCGGTTTTGGTTTGGGAACCAACTGGTTTGAGCGTGAAATTCAAAAAGCTATTCTACAAGTTCGTATTTTAGGACTTGGGTCAGAACATCGTACAGCGATTTTCCCTAAGCTTATTTTCACCCTGAAACGTGGACTTAACTTGGAACCTGAGTCACCTAACTATGATATCAAACAGTTAGCTCTTGAATGTGCGACCAAGCGAATGTATCCAGATGTGCTTTCATACGACAAAATTATTGAATTGACAGGTTCCTTCAAGGCTCCTATGGGATGTCGTTCTTTCCTACAAGGGTGGAAGGATGAAAATGGTGTTGAAGTTAACTCTGGACGAATGAACCTTGGTGTTGTAACCCTTAATCTTCCTAGAATCGCTTTAGAGTCTAAGGGTGAGAAGGAAAAGTTCTGGGAAATCTTTGAGGAACGAATGGGAATTGCTAAAGATGCTCTCGTCTATCGAGTTGAACGTGCCAAAGAAGCTACACCTGCCAATGCACCTATCCTTTATCAGTATGGTGCTTTTGGTCAGCGTCTAGGTAAATACGACAGTGTCGACCAACTTTTCAAACATCGCCGTGCAACCGTATCACTTGGTTACATTGGACTTTATGAAGTAGCATCTGTTTTTTATGGTAGCGATTGGGAAACTAATTCAGAAGCCAAGGCATTTACGTTAGCTATCGTTAAAGCTATGAAAAATGCTTGTGAAAATTGGTCGGACGAATATGATTATCATTTCTCTGTTTATTCAACACCATCAGAAAGTTTGACTGATCGTTTCTGTCGCCTGGATACTGAAAAATTTGGTATTGTCAGTGATATTACAGATAAAGAATATTACACCAACTCCTTCCACTACGATGTTCGTAAAAATCCAACACCATTTGAAAAGTTGGAATTTGAGAAAGATTACCCAGAAGCTGGGGCAACTGGTGGATTCATCCATTATTGTGAATATCCAGTCCTCCAACAAAACCCTAAAGCACTTGAAGCTGTCTGGGATTTTGCCTACGACCGTGTCGGCTATCTTGGTACTAATACTCCAATTGATAAATGCTACAAGTGTGACTTTGAAGGGGATTTCACTCCAACAGAACGTGGATTCATGTGCCCTAACTGTGGCAATACAGATCCTAAAACAGTTGATGTCGTAAAACGCACATGTGGTTATTTAGGAAATCCACAGGCACGCCCAATGGTTAAAGGACGCCACAAAGAAATCTCAGCCCGAGTCAAACATATGAATGGCTCAACTATAAAATATGAAGGAAAACATATCTAACATATCATAGGGGATGTTATCACAAACTAGAAGCAGCTGGACGATACCCTCCAACTGCTTTGCTTATTTCATTTTTAGAAAGGAATAGCATGGGAAAATATCAATTAGATTATAAAGGTATGCAGCAAGTGGAACGTTACCACGAAAAAAATGCAACCGTCAAAAATAATAAAAAAGCACGTGTCCAGGCTCTTTTGAAAAAAGCTGGAAAGAAGAAATAAGATGATTTTACGCCGACCAAGTCAAGCAGATAAAGAAGCTATCTTAGAAATGATGGATGAATTTGAAAGAGAGCATTCTGCCCATGACGGTGGATTTTGGAATGCAGACAACTTTATTTATGAAGAGTGGCTAGAAGAAAATTTTCAGGCAGAAGCAGGACTCAATATTCCTGAAAATTGGGTTCCTGCTATCCAGTTGGAATAAAAATATACCACAATATATTGATTTTTTTCTGCCTAGTGCTATAATTAGTAGCGAGGTGAATTTTAAATGATAACATTAGAAAAAGAAAAGGTTACTGTCAACCCCGATATCAAAGTCATCAAACGTGATGGACGTATGGTTGCCTTTGATTCAAGTAAGATATATGAAGCTATTCTCAAAGCTAGTGATGCTATTACACCTGTTACACCTCTAATTGAGGTTAAATTGGAGAGTATTGCCAATCGTATTGTGGCTGAAATCAATGATCGCTTTTCTCAAAATGTCAAGATATATGAAATTCAGAGCATTGTAGAGCACGAGTTGCTCTCAGCCAACGAATATGCTATCGCTCAAGAATATATTAACTATCGCACCAAACGTGATTTTGAGCGTTCTCAGGCCACTGACATCAATTTCACCATTAACAAACTCGTCAATAAAGACCAAGCTGTTGTCCACGAAAATGCCAATAAGGACAGCGACTTATACAATACACAACGTGATTTAACCGCAGGAATTGTTGGAAAATCTGTAGGGCTTAAGATGCTTCCTTCACATGTAGCAAATGCCCATCAAAAAGGAGACATCCACTTCCACGATTTAGACTACAGTCCTTACACACCTATGACCAACTGTTGTTTGATTGACTTCAAAGGCATGTTGGCAAATGGGTTTAAAATTGGTAATGCGGAAGTTGAAAGTCCCAAGTCCATTCAAACTGCAACTGCACAAATTTCACAAATCATCGCAAATGTCGCCTCTAGTCAGTATGGTGGCTGTACAGCGGACCGTATTGATGAGTTTTTAGCTCCATATGCTCAATTAAATTATAAGAAGCACTTGGCCGATGCTGAGGTTTGGGTTGCTGAAGATAAACGAGAAGATTATGCACGTGCTAAAACGCGTAAAGATATCTATGATGCCATGCAATCTCTTGAATATGAGATTAATACCCTTTTCACATCGAATGGACAAACTCCCTTTACCTCTCTCGGTTTTGGTTTGGGAACCAACTGGTTTGAGCGTGAAATTCAAAAAGCTATTCTACAAGTTCGTATTTTAGGACTTGGGTCAGAACATCGTACAGCGATTTTCCCTAAGCTTATTTTCACCCTGAAACGTGGACTTAACTTGGAACCTGAGTCACCTAACTATGATATCAAACAGTTAGCTCTTGAATGTGCGACCAAGCGAATGTATCCAGATGTGCTTTCATACGACAAAATTATTGAATTGACAGGTTCCTTCAAGGCTCCTATGGGATGTCGTTCTTTCCTACAAGGGTGGAAGGATGAAAATGGTGTTGAAGTTAACTCTGGACGAATGAACCTTGGTGTTGTAACCCTTAATCTTCCTAGAATCGCTTTAGAGTCTAAGGGTGAGAAGGAAAAGTTCTGGGAAATCTTTGAGGAACGAATGGGAATTGCTAAAGATGCTCTCGTCTATCGAGTTGAACGTGCCAAAGAAGCTACACCTGCCAATGCACCTATCCTTTATCAGTATGGTGCTTTTGGTCAGCGTCTAGGTAAATACGACAGTGTCGACCAACTTTTCAAACATCGCCGTGCAACCGTATCACTTGGTTACATTGGACTTTATGAAGTAGCATCTGTTTTTTATGGTAGCGATTGGGAAACTAATTCAGAAGCCAAGGCATTTACGTTAGCTATCGTTAAAGCTATGAAAAATGCTTGTGAAAATTGGTCGGACGAATATGATTATCATTTCTCTGTTTATTCAACACCATCAGAAAGTTTGACTGATCGTTTCTGTCGCCTGGATACTGAAAAATTTGGTATTGTCAGTGATATTACAGATAAAGAATATTACACCAACTCCTTCCACTACGATGTTCGTAAAAATCCAACACCATTTGAAAAGTTGGAATTTGAGAAAGATTACCCAGAAGCTGGGGCAACTGGTGGATTCATCCATTATTGTGAATATCCAGTCCTCCAACAAAACCCTAAAGCACTTGAAGCTGTCTGGGATTTTGCCTACGACCGTGTCGGCTATCTTGGTACTAATACTCCAATTGATAAATGCTACAAGTGTGACTTTGAAGGGGATTTCACTCCAACAGAACGTGGATTCATGTGCCCTAACTGTGGCAATACAGATCCTAAAACAGTTGATGTCGTAAAACGCACATGTGGTTATTTAGGAAATCCACAGGCACGCCCAATGGTTAAAGGACGCCACAAAGAAATCTCAGCCCGAGTCAAACATATGAATGGCTCAACTATAAAATATGAAGGAAAACATATCTAACATATCATAGGGGATGTTATCACAAACTAGAAGCAGCTGGACGATACCCTCCAACTGCTTTGCTTATTTCATTTTTAGAAAGGAATAGCATGGGAAAATATCAATTAGATTATAAAGGTATGCAGCAAGTGGAACGTTACCACGAAAAAAATGCAACCGTCAAAAATAATAAAAAAGCACGTGTCCAGGCTCTTTTGAAAAAAGCTGGAAAGAAGAAATAAGATGATTTTACGCCGACCAAGTCAAGCAGATAAAGAAGCTATCTTAGAAATGATGGATGAATTTGAAAGAGAGCATTCTGCCCATGACGGTGGATTTTGGAATGCAGACAACTTTATTTATGAAGAGTGGCTAGAAGAAAATTTTCAGGCAGAAGCAGGACTCAATATTCCTGAAAATTGGGTTCCTGCTATCCAGCTGGTTAGCTTCAACGAAGTAGGTCATGCTCTTGGCTTTCTCAACCTCCGTCTCCGATTAAATGACTACTTACTAGAAAAAGGTGGTCATATTGGCTACTCTATCCGTCCGTCTGAAAGAGGTAAGGGATATGCTAAAGAATCTCTCCGCCAAGGCTTGCAAATGGCCAAGAAAAAGAATATTACTAGAGCTCTAATAACCTGTAATATCGAAAATTTTGCTAGTCGTGCTGTTATCTTAGCCAATGGTGGTCAGTTGGAGAATATTCACAATGAAATTGAACGCTATTGGATAGATTTGGAGTAGAATTATGACATGGAATACACCAAAACCTCAAGAATGGAAGTCTGAAGAACTTAGCCAAGGACGTATTATTGACTACAAAGCTTTTAATTTCGTCGATGGTGAAGGGGTGCGTAACTCACTTTATGTCTCTGGTTGCATGTTTCATTGCGAGGGATGCTATAACGCTGCCACCTGGTCCTTTAAGGCAGGAATTCCCTATACTAAAGAACTTGAGGAACAAATCATGAAGGACCTAGCTCAACCTTACGTACAAGGTCTCACGCTACTGGGTGGTGAACCCTTCCTAAACACAGGAATTCTCATTCCCCTAGTCAAACGCATTCGTGAGGAACTCCCGGAAAAAGATATTTGGTCTTGGACTGGTTATACTTGGGAGGAGTTGATGCTTGAAACTCCTGATAAGATCGAGCTTCTTCATCTCATTGACATTCTCGTAGATGGACGCTTTGACATTACTAAAAAGAACCTTATGCTTCAGTTTCGAGGATCGTCTAATCAACGTATTATTGATGTCAAAAAATCTTTTAATCAAGGAGAGGTCGTTATTTGGGACAAGTTAAATGACGGTCAAACTAACTATGAGCAAGTCGATCGTAAAGATATGATATAAAGAAAAGTCTGAGTTCAAAAAACTCAGGCTTTTTTCTAAACTATTTTAACAAAGAACAGCTCATGCTCAGAGGATAAATCTTCACGATAGTGAAACTCATCAAAGGATAATTCTCGTAAGTCATCAATGGTTTGACAATTTTCTTTCATTACAGCCGTCAAAAAAGCCCCTCTAGCTTTTTTAGAAATCGTTGAATGTGTCTTAAGAAGACCATTACGGTCTTCCATAAAACTAACTGTGAATAACTGCTTACGAAGAGCTGGACTAAAGACATCTTCAAATTCACTTGAAAGTAAAGAAACAACTGGAACTTGACTCTCTTCTAGGAATTGATCATATTCAGCACGCCAGTAGTTTTTTAGGGACCGACCATCAACCTTAACCTTCGTATGAAAGTCATGACGATGTTCTTGAATTGAATAAAAAGCTGGAATAATCCCATAAAAAGAAGATGTAATAAATACCTGTTGGCTTAAGAAATCTTTTTCACCTGTGGATAAGTCACTACGTTTAATATGGCGATACATCAAGCCATTAAAAAGCTCTATTGCAGGATAGCTCCCTGCTTCCCCAGCCAACATTCTATCCCAGCGCTGCTTCTCTTTCTCAGCCTGCTCAGGCTTTATTTTATAAGCTGTGGATAATTCTTCTGTGGATAACTTTGCCATTTCTTTGAGAATAGCCACACTCTTTTCAGAAATCTTCTGATACGGAACTTCATTGAGGGTCTTCATTTCTTTTGCAGTTGGAATCAAAAATCTAATCATACTGTTATTGTAAGGTCATGTAAACATTTCGTCAAGAATTCTCTCTAGTAAAAAAGAAGTCAACAGACGTCAACTTCCTTTTTACTTAGTCATCTAAATCAACAAAACGACCTAGAATATGTACATTTTCAGCAATAGAAACAAATGCTTTAGGATCTGCTTTTCTCATGTAATACTTAAAATCAGTGTACTCTTCACGGGTAATAATAGTCAGCAAAACTGCTTTTTTTTCATGATTATAAGTACCTTCCGCATCATTGATCATTGTTACTCCACGGTGGAGTTTCTTCTGAATCATTCGTACAACTGGATCAGGATTACTTGTAACAATCATAGCCTGCATTTTCTTTTGCTTAGTAAAAATCGCATCCGTTACTCGGCTTGAGACAAAAATTGTCACCATTGAATACAGGGCATATTTCCAACCAAAAAGTATACCGGCAAAAATCATGATAATCCCATTGACAATCAGAGAGATATTTCCCACATCACGACCAGTTTTCTTACGAATGGTAAGGCTGACAATATCCGTACCTCCACTTGAAATACGAGATTTCAAACCAAATCCAATACCTGTACCCATAACCAAGCCACCGAAGATAGCATTAATCAAAGGATCCTCGGTCAAGGTGACATGAGGCATTACCTGAATGAACAGGGAGCTCATTGTTACTGTAATGAAGGTGAAGATAGTAAATTTATGGCCAATTTTATTCCATGCAAGAATCAAGAGCGGAATATTAATAGCATAAAAAGTCAATGATACAGGAATCTCAAAACCAAGAGTTCTAACACTCAATGCTGATAAAACCTGTGCCAATCCTGTTGCCCCACTTGAATAGACGTGACCTGGTTGAAAAAAGAAATTCACAGCGATTGATGATAAGAGTCCGTATAGTAACGATGCTGAGACCTTCTCAGTATATTTTTCACGAGAAATACTACGAATAGCCTGCCAAACACCTATCTTCTTCGCAGATTTTTTCGCTACAAATTTAACATGTTTGTGAAGACGTGTTTTATTCATTTTCTAATTCTACATGAAGGGCAAGTTCTTCCAACTGTTTATCAGCCACAAGACTTGGAGCCTGAGTCATAGGATCTGATGCCTTATTATTTTTAGGGAAGGCAATCACCTCACGAATATTATCTTTACCTGCAAGAAGCATAACAAAACGGTCAAGACCGATAGCCAAACCACCGTGTGGTGGGAAACCATAGTCCATAGCTTCAAGAAGGAATCCAAATTGCTCGTAGGCTGATTCTTCAGAGAAGCCAAGGGCTTTCAACATACGTTCCTGTAGGTCTTTATGATTGATACGTAAACTACCCCCACCAAGCTCATAACCATTCAAGACAATATCATAAGCCACAGCACGTACCTTAGAAAGATCCCCTTCAAGATTTGATGCAGACTCTTCTGTTGGCAAGGTGAATGGGTGGTGAGCAGACATATAACGTCCTTCTTCTTCAGACCACTCAAACATTGGCCAATCAACAACCCAAAGGAAGTTGAACTTAGTGGTATCAATCATGTCAAGTTCTTTAGCAATTTGATTACGTAAAGCGCCAAGTGTATTATTAGCAACTTCAAGAGTATCTGCTACAAAAAGGACTAAATCATTCTCTTCAAGTTGTAAAGCATCTGTCAACTTACCTTCAATACTTGTCAAGAATTTAGCAACTGGACCTGCTAGAGCACCATCAGTCATTTTAACCCAAGCAAGACCTTTAGCACCAAATTGTTTAGCAAACTCTGTCAACTTGTCAATGCTTTTACGTGAGTACTTATCTGCATTTCCTTTGACAACAATTGCCTTAACAGCTGGTGCCTCAGCAAACACTTTGAAGTCTACACCCTTGACAACATCTGTCAAGTCTTGTAAAAGCATATCAAAGCGTGTATCTGGCTTATCGGATCCATAGTTATTCATGGCATCATCATAAGACATACGTGGGAATGGCAGTGTGACATCAATCCCTTTAGTTTCTTTCATAACCTTGGCAATCAATCCTTCTGTAATATCTTGGATTTCTTGCTCATTAAGGAATGATGTTTCTAAGTCAACTTGTGTAAACTCAGGTTGACGGTCTCCACGCAAATCTTCATCACGGAAACACTTAACAATTTGATAATAACGGTCAAAACCAGCATTCATCAACAATTGTTTAGTGATTTGAGGACTTTGCGGAAGAGCGTAAAAATGACCTTGGCTAACACGACTTGGCACCAAATAATCACGTGCACCTTCTGGTGTTGATTTTGTCAACATTGGTGTTTCGACATCGATAAATTCCAAGTCATCAAGATAATTACGAATAGCGTGAGTTACCTTAGCACGAAGCTTAAAGTTTTCTAACATTTCTGGACGACGAAGATCCAAGTAACGGTAACGCATACGTGTATCATCACTAGCCTCAACACCATCTTTGATTTCAAACGGTGTTGTTTTGGCAGTATTAAGGACTTTAAGGTCTTCAACTTTAAGTTCGACAGCACCTGTAGGCAAGTTGTCATTAGCTTGTTCACGCGCTTCAACAGTTCCTGTTACTTCAATAACAAATTCGCTTCGCAAGCTCTCGGCTGTTTCAACAACAGCTGCATCTGCATTTTCAGGGTTAACAACCAATTGCATCAAACCTTCACGGTCACGAAGGTCAATGAAAATCAAACCTCCGAGGTTACGACGACGAGATACCCAACCTTTCAAAGTAATAGTAGTTCCGATATGTTCGCTTCGAACACGTCCGGCATACATAGAACGTTTCATAATTACACTTCTTTCGTTAATTTTTTAGTCTTAACTATTATAGCAAAAAGCCCATCAAAACCCCACCCATTTCGGGTTAGAATTTTAATAGACTTTCTTTTTTATCAAACTATTTACCAAATTGTTTCAACAAATCACTAGTATCTACGTAATCTTCAGCAAATTCTTCAAAATCTTCAAAACGATAATCAGCAGTCTCTAAATCAAGTAAACTATTCCATCGGAAACCATAAACATCTTCAATAATAACACTAAGTTCATCAGTTTCTTCATCTACCTGCCACCCTAAATAACGTTCCTGAGTTTCAAAACTTAAGACCACATCTTGGCAATCTTGACGCCAAACTTGACCAAGTAACTGTTGACACATTGCATGGTCACTTGCAGGCTCGTCATTAAACCAGGTAATTTCATGTTTATCCAGAAGAGCAATCAACTGCCAAAACTGTTGTTGAAAGTGAATAGGCATACTACGATTAAAAGCCAAACTAAAGTTTTCACTCCGTTTAAGCATATCAACTATACTAACCATAAGCCTCCTACTTTTCTAATTGGTCCAGAACTGCTGCAAAATTCTCTGTTAGTTCCTCAAAACTTACAGTTACTTCCTCTCGAGTGGTATTATTTTTAACACTAACCTGACCTGACTCTAATTCACTCTCACCTAAGGTGATGACAGTTTTAGCCTTAAAGGCATCTGCTGACTTAAATTGTGCTTTAATCTTGCGTCCAAGGTAATCACGTTCGGCCTTAAATCCTTGATGACGGATAGCTTGAGCTAACTCGAGTGCTTTACCATTGGCTTCTGAACCTAGAACTGCAATGTAGACATCCAAACCTTCTTCTACAGGAAGAGTAATACCTTGTTTATCAAGAACCAAGAGCAAACGTTCCAAACCAAGTCCAAAACCAAAACCAGCTGTTTCTGGACCACCAAAGTACTCAACCAAACTATCGTAACGACCGCCCGCACAGATTGTCAATTCAGACTTATCAATAGTAGTGACAAATTCAAAAATCGTGTGATTATAGTAATCTAAACCACGTACCATGTTGGTATCAATCACGTAAGGAATGTTAAGACTCTCAAGCATGGTACGCACTTCGTCAAAATGAGCTTGGCTTTCTTCGTCTAGATAATCAAGGATAGATGGAGCATTTTCAACTGCAAGCTTATCTTCTTTTTCTTTTGAATCGAGCACTCGCAAGGGATTTTCATCCAAACGACGTTGACTATCTTTTGATAAACTCTCACGCATTGGTGTCAAATAGTCAATCAAGGCCTGACGATAAGCCAGACGACTTTCAGTATTTCCAAGACTATTCAAATGAAGGGTAACATCCTTAATTCCAAGCGTATTAAAGAGTTGATAGGCCATAGCAATGGTTTCAACATCTGTTGCTGGATTTTTTGATCCAAAGCACTCTACCCCCAATTGGTGAAACTCACGCAAACGACCTGCCTGAGGACGTTCATAACGGAACATTGAACCAATATAATATACTTTAACAGGTTTTTGAACCTCTGGCGCAAAAAGTTTATTTTCTACATAAGAACGTACAACGGGCGCTGTTCCTTCCGGACGCAGAGTGATGTGACGATCTCCCTTATCATGAAAATCGTACATTTCCTTAGTCACAATATCAGTTGTATCACCTACTGAACGTGAAATAACCTCATAATGTTCAAACATAGGTGTACGAATCTCACCATAATTGTATTTTTTAAATGTTTCACGTGCAACATTTTCCACGTACTGCCATTTGGCACTATCAGCAGGCAAAATATCTTGCGTGCCCTTAGGTTTTTGAAGTTTCATAATAATGATACAGACCTCAAATGGGCCTGCCCTCCTTTTCCGTTATTACAGATATAATCACTCTATTCTAACATAAATTGCATGGCATTTGGGAAATGGTAGAGTATTTTTGAAAGAAGAAACAAAACTCCCGGTATGTATAATGGTTAATCCTATTCATCAACAAACAAGTAGTGAAATTATGAGGGGCTCTCCTTTTTCCAAAAACCTATAGAATTCTTTGTTTTATCTCTTTGTCTTCCATGATACCTTTCTTGCTATTAAAAATAGGACAGGCTAACCCCATCCTATACACTTGTTCTATTATGACCAAACTTTATCAGTAATTGATTTAATCAGTTGCAACTTATTCCACTCGTCTTGCTCTGTCAAAATATTACCTTCTTCAGTCGATGCAAAGCCACATTGAGTTGAAATACCGAGGTTCTTAAGTGATACAAGATTTGCTGCTTCATGGATACGAGCGATAACAGCATCTACATCTTCCAAAGCAGGATCCTTAGAAGTAATCACACCAAGGACCAATTCAACATGATCACGATTATTCCAAATTGTTGGAAGTGGAGCGAAGCTACCTGAACGCGCATCGTCGTATTCCAAAAAGAAGATATCATAGTTTAATTGACCAAGATATTTAGCTACTGAATCATAGCCACCTTCAAAAAGATAAGTTGATTTAAAGTTTCCACGACAAATATGAGTAGCCAAAGTCAAATCTTCTGGAAGACCTTCCAAGGCTTTATTGATAGTGTATACATCATCCTCAGCAATTTTTGCCAACTCAGCTGTTTTCTCAGGATTATTTTTTTCATTCTCAAACTGTTGAATCAAATAACCCCAAGTCGTATCATCCAACTGTACATAACGTGCACCCAAATCGTAGAAATGTTGGATGGTATCATGGTAAGCTTTTGCCAAATCATCAAGAAAATCTGTCCATGAATCATAGTAATCTGCATAAAGATCACTACGGTGGTCACGGTTAATGATGAGTGATGGACTTGGAATAGTTACTTTTGGAGTAATTCCTTCAGGAGTCACTGATTTAAGATATTCAAAGTCACGATAGAAAGGATGATTAGGATTTTCGGCAATTTTATCATTGATACGAACGTTGGTAGTACGTGTCTTAGCTCCATGGAATTTATATGAATCTTCTTGTTGGTAAGCTTCAAAACCAGTTAGGTTCCATAGGAAATCAAGGTGCCACCAAGAACGACCAAATTCACCATCAGAAACTACTTGAAGACCATTTTCTACCTCATGATGAACCAATTCCTTAACCAATTCATCTTGTACTTTCAACAATTCATCTTGAGAAATGTCCCCATCTGCAAATTTTTCACGTGCTTCTTTTAAAGCTTGCGGACGAAGGTAAGACCCAACATGGTCAAAATGATAATGTACTTTACTCATAGCTATTTACTCCTTTTGATTCTCTTACTATAATAATCCTATTCTAGCACTTACAGTTATAGCTGTGAAATATATAAATATTATCCATTGATATAGCTATTAACTATGAGACTTCCTAAAAAGTTTTTTGTCAAGTAACTTTACTTTACAAAAAAGATATGTTATTCTGTTATAGTTGATTTAAAATCAAGAACATAAATATTAATTCGGAGGAAATAAAGAAATGGCAGTACCTGCACGTCACACTTCAAAAGCGAAGAAAAACAAACGTCGCACACACTACAAATTGACTGCTCCATCAGTACAATTTGACGAAACAACTGGAGATTACTCACGTTCACACCGTGTATCACTTAAAGGATACTACAAAGGACGTAAAATCGCTAAAGCTAACGCAGCTAAATAATAGAAGGGAGATACCATGCGCGTAAATATTACACTTGAACACAAAGAATCTGGTGAACGCTTGTACCTTACTTCAAAAAACAAACGTAACACTCCAGACCGTCTTCAATTGAAAAAATACTCACCAAAATTGCGTAAACACGTAATCTTTACTGAGGTTAAATAAGGATTCAATACGAATCAATACAAAAGAAAAACGCTGATTTCAAGCGTTTTTTCTTTTTGTCAAACTCTATATATTGAACTGTATTTCAATTCAATCTCTACCTTTTTCTCTACCTTTTTAGGTTTGAAAAATTTAATAGGATAACCAAATAAAAGACGCTCTAGTTTTATGACTAACTAGAGCGTCTTTTAACATTTTGAAAATCAACTTGCTTTATGAGCTTTTTTAGTTCTGGTTTTAACAACTTCTGTTTGACTGAAAATCAAAAGCCTTTAATATCAAGCATCTATACACTTTTCTGAAAGCGTTATTCCAATCAATCTCAACTTATTTCATCTGAATGGTGTGAATCTTACCCTAAAATCATTGAATCGAGCTAATCTATACCAAAAATTCACACAACTATTTAGATGATTTTTTATTTTTCCTGTTCCTACCTATGGTTTTACCCTAGACAAAAATTATAGAGCCAAAAAATCTAGTCACACATTTGAACTAGTGTTTTACGTTGCCTTGATTAACAAGGTTACCAAATCTTTCAGAATTACATTTTCTATTTATAGAAAAATATTAGTAATAAATTATGTAAATTCAATCTAATTACTATAAGTTTGCTCCCATTTTTTCATTTCTTCAACGATGCTTCTTAGAGCAATACCTTTTTTTGTCATTTTATATTCAACCTGTGGAGGCGATGTCGGTAAAACTTTTCTTGATAAAATGCCTTCTTGCTCGAAATCATGTAACCGTTGCGCTAATATTCTAGGATTAATACCTTCTACACTACGCAGAAGACTACCATAATGTATATTACCATCAATAATTTCAGATAAAATCTCAAGAGTAAATTTACCCTTTAGTAAATTCAAGACCCTTCTTGCTGGACAAATTGATTTTTTCAAAGGTTGCATCTTACAAGTCTCCATTCATTTCCTCCTTTTTTGATAGTTACTATACTTTTTTTCCCTTCTTGTTTCATAAATAATTACATGATAAGTTAATTGTATCACTTGAAGGGAGAAATTACTATGGATATTACAACTATGTTTGACCGTATCGAAGATATTCTCGGTTGCGCTGATGGAAGATACTTTAGTACTGGACATACTCAAGTAAAATATTTTCAGAAAGTTAAACATATTGCTTTTGATTGATAAATAAAAATTAGTTTGATGAAATAACGGAGGAAGCTTGATGAAAAAAACAAATACAAAAGCACCAGCTTATCTACTTTTTATTCTTTCGCTAGGATACATTATGGCAGTCCTAGATACAACCGGAGTTGTTCTTGCAGTGCCTCATATTGAAACAGCTATAAGCGTCTCATTAGAGCAATCCATTTGGATTATTAATGCCTATACACTAGCTTTAGGGTCTTTGCTCCTACTTTCAGGAAATTTAACAACAAAATATGGTGCTAAACGAATTTTATTAATTGGAATGACAATTTTTACACTTGCCTCGTTAGGGTGCTCTTTTTCACCAAATATTGAAACATTAATTATACTTAGATTCATTCAAGGTTTCGGTGCTTCTTTGTTCATGCCAAGTTCATTAGCACTTTTATTCATTTCATACCCCGATTCTACTAAAAGAGCACGTATGTTAGGAATCTGGACAGCAATTATTTCTGTTGCAACCGGTACTGGTTCTTTTATTGGTGGACTAATTATTAACTACTTCGGATGGAGGGGTATTTTCTTAGTCAATATTCCATTTGGAATTTTGACAGTAATTTCAATATTACTTCTCGTGAAAAATAATATTGCCAATCTAAAGACCAGAATTGACATCTTTAGTAATATATTTCTGGTTACAACTATCGGAAATCTAGTTATTTACCTTGTTGAAGGGAATCAATATGGTTATAGTAACTCAAATCTTTTATTGTTTCTTCTCCTATTTATATTATTTGCTATTGGTTTAGTAGTCCACGATAAAAAAAGTAAAGCACCTATTGTTCCCCACCAACTATTAAAAAATGCTAAGTTTATTGTCTCTAATCTATTAGGTTTAGTAGTTAACATTTCACTATATGGCATTGTTTTGGTGCTAGGACTCTATTTTCAAACTTATTTAAACCTTTCCTCAATGGTTTCTGGACTCCTCATTCTACCAGGAATGATTGTCTTAATTATTGGTAATTTATTTTACGCACGTGCTGTAAAACGATTTTCCGTGGGAAGCCTCGCTACTGTCTCAATTATTTTTGCCATTGTAGGAGCAGCAGGAATTTTTGGAATTGGAGTTCTTTTTCATGAAATTCAACTATACATCCTAATTCCTTTATTTTCTTTAATGAGTCTAGGTATCGGAGTGTTAACTCCAGCAACTACAACCATTCTTATGGAAGCTGCTGGTCAAGAATTATCTGGAATTGCTGGTGCAACTCTAAACGCTAACAAACAGATTGGAGGACTTTTTGGTACAACAATTATGGGGATTGTAACTACTAATTTATCCCATGATTGGAATATAGTCATCGTTGTCGCATTTTTGGTTAACGTGATAATGTATATTGCTACTTGGTTAATTGCTAGTCGTTACCTTTATGGAAAAGAATAAAACTAAACAGAACGCAATCAATTTAAAAGTTGATTGCGTTTTATATTATTTATCAATAATCTAAACTCCTATATCAGAAATAGATTTTATTTTTTTTTACACCTTGTAAACAATCTAACTAATAACAAAAAGATCAACAATAATATGTTGATCTTTTATTTTCAATCTAAATCTTTCAAAATATCTGTAAATCTATGTGTAAACATAGCTGTCATCCCCCATATATTTTCTGTCAAGTTTCTGTAAAAAGGAATATGACGTTCACTGTACCCAAAATTATATCTATCTCTGTTTTTTACCAGGAAAAATGGGAAATCTTTCGCATCACTCAAGGTAGAAGTCACTGTATAATAAACTGGATTTTCTGTCAACAGGGTGTCAATATCTACTGTAAACAGACGAGCCACTTCTTCATTAGGTGAAATATCTTCCCAATTATCTATATTCAGTTTTCCTACAAAGCAATGAACGGTTCTCCCCTGATGAACAAGATAGTCTATCTCTCCCCAAATATCAATTTGATTAGGAACTATATTTAATTCCTCACAAGTTTCTCGTATGGCGGCTTCTTGAAAAGTCTCGCCATCTTCGGCATGTCCACCTGGAAAAGAAACTTCTCCCGGCTGAGAAATATGTTCACTTCGTACTTGATAAAGAACCTGATACTTCTCATTTTTTTCATTGTATAGCAAAGGTAAGAGTACTGCATAGCGACCAGATTCTCCCAAGGGCTTAGGCTCATAGTGAGCCAATTTATCTTTAATAATCATAAGAACTCCTTAACTTCATCTTATCATAAAAAACAAGATAGCCCTATTATATAAAATTTTTATATATAAAATATTGACATATATTTCTAAAAGAGGTACACTCAATATGTAAAATAATTATATATAATTTTTATACATATCCTAAAAGCGAAGGAGTAGACTATGTATTTTCCAACATCATCAATCCTGATAGAGTTCTTAATACTGGCTATTATCGATAGAGAAGACTCCTATGGTTATGAGATCAGTCAAACCATAAAACTTGCAGCTAATATCAAGGAATCAACACTTTATCCTATTCTTAAAAAACTTGAAAAGGCCGGCTATATGACGACCTATAGTCAAGAATATCAAGGTAGAAAACGTAAATACTACAGTATTACCTCGGAGGGAAAAGAACAGTTAGAATTTCTTAATAAGGAATGGTTAACCTATAAAGAAACTCTGGACGGTATTGTGGAAGGGAGATTAAGACATGACAAAGACTGAATATCTAGCCAAATTAACAAAATATCTACGAAAATTACCACAAAAGGACTACGAAGAGGCTCTAGAATATTTTATGGAGTACTTTGAGGAGGCTGGACCTGAAAATGAAGCTCAAGTTATTGCAGAATTAGGTACACCTAAGGAAGCCGCTCATGAAGTCATCACTCGTCTGCTTGATGAAAAGATTATTGAGGATAAGAGCAGCTTACGCAATAAAACGACTATCCTTTGGATTGCTATCCTAGCTGTTTTAGCCAGTCCAGTCGCCTTACCAATTTTACTATTCTTCTTAGCTATGCTAATGACACTTCTTATGATTATTTTCGCAGTCATAGTGACTGCCTTAGCTCTTACCTTTGCCTTACTCATTAGTGGTGTTTACACTTTCTTTACAAGCTTCTCTCTCTCAAGTGTTTCACTGGCTTCAACACTGTTTGGAGTAGGTCTAGGACTGTTGATGTTTGGGGGAGCGCTCTTACTACTTTTGGTTTCATTTGAAATCTGTAAACTTATTGTAAAGCTAATTACTCTATTGATTAAATGGCTCATCAGGAAAGGAAGAAAATCATGAAAACTTGGAAAAAAGTCGTCCTTGGAATATCTCTCATTTCTGTATTCTTAGGTGGGGGATTAGCAATTTGGGGCTACAGCCATGGAGCCTTAACTGATTTACAAAATCAGCCCAAAAATGATCTGGATTTTGTAAAGAAAGAAGTTAACGACTTCAATCGAATGGATATAAAAAGTAACAGCTACAATATCCTTATTAAAACTGGAAACGTTAGTAAAGCAACTATCACTTATTATCAAAAAAAGAAAAATCCAATTGACATCACTGTAAAGGAACGTCAATTAAGCATCAACGAGAATTATTCTGATAAATCTCTAACTTCTCATAATCATTTCAACTTATTCGGATTAAAAGATTTAATAAATCTATCTACTCTCAACGAAAGCAATACCATAATCATTACACTCCCTAAAAACCAAACAATTGATTTTCTAAAGGCAGATTTGGCATCTGGAAATTTAGATTTAAATAATAGCACAATTAAACAGTCAAATATTGACCTTAAAGTAGGTGACCTAACATTTACCGAGACGACTGTTAATAACCTAGAGGCCCATCTTGCTGTCGGTAGTGTTGAAAGTAATGATACGCTTTTCGCTAACTCTGATTTATCTATTGCATTAGGGGATTATACCGGTAACAACTTGGTATTTAATGGGCATAACAAGCTTGATGTTACTTCAGGTGACGTTGAAATAAGTCTTAAAAATCATACTGTTAATGTTCAAGCTGACAGTCATTCGGGAGAAACAGAGATTACGAATAACCTTAAGAACTCAAAAGACAACACACTTACCATTACCTCTGATCTAGGTGATATCTACATCGAATAACGTAAAAAAGTCAGCTCTAATTAGAGCTGACTTTTAGTTTATACATTCTCAGACTTTGGTCTATAAATAACAATACCTACAACTACAAAAATAAGTAAGAAAATGAACAGCATGCGTACCTGATTTGAGATTTGTCCTGTCATAGAAATCGTTTGACGAAGACCTGACACGGAGTAAGACATTGGTAGGAATGGTTGAACGACCTTAAAGAACTTAGGACTTAGTTCAATCGGATAAGTTCCTGCACTAGAACCTAGCTGCAAAAGTAGCATAATCATGGAAGCAAATGCACCATATCTATCATCCCAACCTACAAGGGCTGTAACCAGAGCCATCAAAGTCCATGCTGCAAGGAGAATCATACCAAATGTAGCTAATGGATGATTTGGTACAACCCCCACAAATCGAATAGCAATATAAAGGGCAATAGCAGCCATTGTCGTAATAATACCATTGATAAATAACTTATTCTTAGCCCAGTCAAAACGGCTAGTAAAGTTTCTTCCTGTCAAACTCTTAGCAAAGATGACATTGGTTGAAAGAGCTACAACCATAAGAGAAACAGAAATCATATATGGAGCCATTCCCACACCATTTGTGTCAACCTTATCCTTATCTGTTTTCTTCTCATTGAGCGGAGCACTAACCATTTTTGCATTGTCTGATTTTACCGAAACAAGAGATAGTTGCTGATTAGCCTTATTTAACGAATCAGACAATGTAGAGAGGTTGGTTGACAGACTTGTCAATCCACTTGTCAAAGTATTTCCGCCGGTTGCTAATTGTTGGGCACCTGTATTGAGAGCATTTGTACCATTTTGAAGACTGGCAAATCCAGACAACAAGCTACTACTATTAGCATCTAGAGTTTGAGCGCCACTGGCAATTGTTGACACAGCACCTGTGTAGGTTGACAAACCTGTTGAGAGATTGCTTGCACCTGTAGCTAAAGTACTTTGAGCTGTTGACACACCTGAGGCAACCTGACTTGCTCCAGGTGACAATTGATTGACAAGTACTGAATTGAGACTAGCAATATTAGATTGCATTGATGATACAGTCGATGAGGCTGCTGGAAGAAGGGCATTGGCTGAACTAGCAATACCTGAAATCGACGTTTGTAAAGTAGCTAAATTACTTGAATCTCCACTACCTGTAGTTGTCGTACCTGTCAAGCTAGATAAAGCTGTTGACATACTTGACACATCTGTTGCAATAGTTGAAGCATAACTACTAGCTGTCGATCCTGCATTACTAATTGCTGATGTAATCTCTGCTTGTTGATCTGCTGTCAAGCTCTGATATGCAGCTGTTCCTTGTACCGCAGCTAAATCGTTCGCTTTGTCAGTGGCACTAGCTGTGGCTATAGAGCTAGCTGCAGAAGAGATATTTGAAAGATAAGTCGCTATTGAACTTGTATCTACTGATGTTGTTGATGTTCCACTAGATAATGATGTATTACTTACTGCCGTATTAAGATTTTGAATTGCTGTATTCAAATCAGTTAAATTAGTTGACAAGGTTGACAACTGTGCTTGCTGTTCTTCAGATAAACTTGTTGCTGTAGCCATTTGACTAAGTGCTGTAGACAAAGAATCCGCACCAGTTACCAGAGCGTTCATAGCTTCTGCACCTGAAGCAAATTGACCTGCAGCAGAATTGACAGCCTCAGAGTTACTATTTAAATGTGACAAAGCACCTGACAAAGTTGACACACCTGAAGTATAAGCAGATGCGCCTGAACTCAAGGTATCTACACCTGTCGCCAATGTTTGTGTCGAACCAGCAAGAGTTCCTAGGCCATTTGATAAGGTTTGACTTCCAGATTGAAGTGCACCTGCACCTGCATATAATTGACTGGCCCCATTCGCTGCAGTTCCCATACCACCCTGAAGTTGAGACATGCTCTTAAAGACAGCTCCAACATAGGTTGATGTAATATTTTTAGAAACGGTATCCTTTAACTTAGATATGGCAGAATCGCTCATTTTTGAAGAAACGAAGCTATGTCCTGCTGTTGTTTGATAAGAAATTTCCAGTTTCTTAGGATCATTAGTCAAAAGGCTTGCTGCATTACTTGAGAGGTTTTCTGGGAAAGTAATCACCATATAGTAATTACCATCATCTATTCCTTTTTGTGCCTCCTTTTCAGTCACAAAATGATAGTCCAGATTTTTATTTTTAGACATATTGTCTACCATATCATGACCAATATTTAGAGTTTTATTCTGAAAACTAGCACTCTTATCTTTATTTACTACCGCCACTGGCAAATGTTTGACATTGCCATAAGGATTCCACATAGAAGATAAAAAGATTAGATTATACAAAGCGGGTATCAATGAGACCCCAATAATAGTTATCCATAGCTTTGGACTTTTAAGAAGAGCCTTTAATTCTGCTAACATATTTCTCCTTTTTAGACAGTGTGTTTATTTTTATGATATAATCAATTATAAACTCATTTATATGAAAATCAATATTAAAGAATTATTTTTTGGACACAACGTCTAAAAGTGTATAAAAGGAGAAACATATGACACAAGATCAACGGCGCGAGCAAACTAAAAAAGCACTTTTAGATGCTTTAGTAATATGTCTTAAGGACCAAGATTTCAATGAGATTACAACTATTCGTCTAGTTCAAACAGCTGGGATTAGCCGTTCTAGTTTCTATACTCACTACAAAGATAAGTATGAGATGATTGATAGTTATCAAAAAGAGCTTTTTCATAAACTAGAATACATCTTTGATAAATATGAAGGAAAGAAAGAGGGAGCCTTTCTCGAAATCTTTGATTTTCTCACTCGTGAAAAGCTCCTGTCAGCTCTATTGTCTACAAATGGATCAAAAGAAATTCAAGATTTTCTGATACATAAACTTCAGCGTATGATAGCTGAGGACTTCATTGTCCCTACAGCTGAAGAAAGAGCTCTCAAAGGATTCGAGAAAGACTATGCCAGTATTTATTTTGCGCATGCTATTTTTGGCGCTTGTCAAGCCTGGATAAATAAAGGAAAAAAAGAATCTCCTCAAGAAATGACAGACTTTCTTCTACGATTTATTCCTCAATAAAGCAATATATAGAAGTACACAAAAAGCTGCTTTAACCATCTCAATGGTTAAAGCAACTTTTTTCTTCTACAATTAAGTCCCTAAAATAAAGGGATAATAAGTGAAAACAAGGTCAAAATTGCAGGTCCACCTTGAGTTAAAATAATTTTCTTATTAGCAGTTACAGCACCATAAACAGCAGCAAAGAAAACATTAAGGACAAAAATCGTTACAAGTAGTTGACTATTTGTAAAAATACCATACAAGAGGAACACAGCAATCAAACCATTGTAAATCCCTTGATTTTTAAATAAGTTTGTAACAGAATCACGTTGAAGTTCTTCTTTGCTCATATTGAAAACACGACTAGTCGTGTCCGAATGCGTCGCAAAAGTTTCCAAATACATGATATAGAGATGTTCCAAAGCAACAATCCCAGCTAAAATTAGTGTAATAATAGACATTATATCTCCCTTCTTGAGTAACTTTGACAGTATATCAAAAGTAAAACTCTAAAACAACCTAAATGCTTTATTCGATTTAAAATATGGTAAAATAAAGTGTGAAAGAGAGGTTTTTATGACAAAGACAGAAGTAATCCAGCGTCTCCAAAAAGATTTGAAAATCCCTAGATTTCAGGCTTATATAGAGGATAGAGATTACTCCGAAGAGGAGTACGACCAACTAAAAAAAGATTTTGAAACCTACTTCACTAACTACGTTGAGAATGTTTCAGCAGATTTCGAAGGTGGATTGGATAATAAATAATCAATACCTCAAAGTCATCTATCATAATATTTCGAACCCCTTAGTCACTTGTATTAGATAGACTAGGGGATTTTTAATATTAGAAAACAGAAAAGCCGTCTCATTCTATGAAATGGCTCTAAAATCTATATAAAAGTAAGCAAAAAGGTAAGCAAATTGTCGAAATAGTCTTTGAAAACAAAGAAAAAGCCCATAACAACGGGCTTTTCGATACAATAATCTTAAAATTAAAGCATTTTGTTGTAGAATTCAACGACAAGTGCTTCGTTGATTTCTGGGTTGATTTCATCACGTTCTGGAAGACGTGTCAATGAACCTTCAAGTTTTTCAGCATCAAATGATACGAATGCTGGACGTCCGATAGTAGCTTCTACTGCTTCAAGGATAGCAGGAACCTTAGCTGATTTTTCACGAACTGAAATTACTTGACCAACTTCAACGCGGTATGATGGGATGTCAACACGTTTACCATCAACAAGAATATGACCGTGGTTTACAAATTGACGTGCTTGACGACGAGTAGTTGCAAGACCAAGACGGTAAACAACGTTGTCAAGACGACGTTCCAAAAGAACCATAAAGTTGAAACCAAGCGTTCCACCTTTAACTTTAGTAGCTTGTACGAACAAGTTACGGAATTGTTTTTCACCCAAACCGTATGAGAAACGAAGTTTTTGTTTTTCAGCCAATTGCAAACCGTATTCTGAAAGTTTTGAACGGTTGTTTGGACCGTGTTGACCTGGTACGTAGTTACGACGTGCCAATTCTTTACCTGTTCCTGTAAGTGAGAAACCAAGGCGACGTGATTGTTTCCATGATGGACCTGTATAACGTGACATTAATAATGTCCTCCTATAAAAAAATTTTTTAGGAAATAACGTTTTAGATAAACCTGATTCGTTCAGAAAGACTTCGCCCAAACAGCAAAGGTTACTTTTCTAGCTGACTTTCTGTTGACGAGCTTCATTTTATCCTGCTATTATTTCACATACTTCAATATTCTACCACGAAAAAAAGCCCAAGTAAAGGCTTTTTCTTATTTATTCTCGATTTCAGCCTGTTCCTCAGGACTCAAATAACGAATTAGGGTCTTCTCAGTCAAAATATCTGAATAAGTATAAGACTCAACATAACTATTGTTAATAGCTCCTGCTTGAGAACTGAAGTCTTGATATTCAACAATAAACAACGATGGATAGACTTCCGTCAAACGGCCAATCTTGTTCTTTTCACGTTTACGACCATTCTCTAGGGTCAATTCCACCAACTGACCTTCATGGGCCTTAATAGCTTCCTTGATGTTTTTCATCTTGGCAACATCTGCAAATGCATCACTCATATATATCTCCTTAAATCTGAAAGTTATGATTCCTCAAACTGAGCAATCGATGAAAATTTATTATACTCTTTTTGAAATAGCAATTTAACCGTTCCACGTGCTCCAGCACGATTTTTCTCCAGAATAACTTCAATTGTATTATCTTCAATCTCGTTCTCTGGTTCTTTGCCTTCTTTTCGATAGTAATCCTCACGATATAAAAAGGCAACAATATCGGCATCCTGCTCGATAGATCCTGACTCACGGATATCAGACAACACAGGACGTTTATCCTGACGTTGTTCCACGCCACGAGATAACTGACTCAGGGCAATTACAGGAACTTTGAGCTCCTTGGCCAAAATTTTTAACTGTCTCGAAATATCTGATACCTCTTGTTGGCGATTTTCTGGCCGTGTCCCTGTAATCAACTGTAAATAGTCAATGACAATAAGACCTAGACCACCCTCTACTTCCTGTGACAATTTACGAGACCGTGCCCGAATCTCAGTAATCTTAATACCAGGAGTATCATCAATGTAAATAGGTGCCTCGGCCAGAGCTCCCTGAGCAATCATAACATTATTCCAATCTTGCTCTGTCAATTGACCTGTACGTAAAGCATGGGAATCAATCATACCTTCTGAAGCCAACATACGATCTACTAAACTTTCCGCCCCCATCTCTAGTGAGAAAACTGCAACAGCTTTATTTTGCTTAGTGCCAACGTTCTGAGCAATGTTTAGAACGAAAGCTGTTTTACCAACAGCAGGACGAGCTGCTAAAATAATTAATTGATCAGGGTGTAAACCTGTTGTAATTTTGTCAAGATCACGGAAACCAGTTGGCAATCCGGTAACATCCGACGTTTGTTGTGAACGCATCTCCAAAGTATTAAAGTTGACATCAAGAACTTCAGATATTTTACGAAAACCACTACGATTACTATGCTCCGAAACATCCACCAAGGCTTTTTCGGCATTTGCAATGATTTCATCAGATTCAGTTGAACCCTCATAGGCTTGGTTGACAGTCTCTGTCAATCTACTTATAATACGACGAAGCATGGCTTTCTCAGCCACAATTTTAGCATAGTATTCAGCATTGGCAGATGTGGGTACACTATTGACCAAATCTACAAGATAAGAAATACCCCCTATATTTTGGAGGTCATCTTGGTCATCTAGAATGGTACGTACTGTCGTGGCATCAATGGCTTCATTTCGATCCGACAAAGTCACCATTGCTTTGAAAATGACACGATGGGAATACTTGTAAAAGTCATCTGCTTCGATATATTCTCGAACTGCAATCAACTTGTCAGGATTAATAAAAATAGCACCCAGAACAGACTGCTCAGCCACTAAGTCCTGAGGTTGTACCCGTAATTCTTGAGTTTCTGACACAATTATTCCCTCCTTTACAAGATTTACTTATAGTGTCAAGGTTTACTCAGCACTATTTTTGATATTAAGCTTAATTTTTGCACTTACTTCTTTATGAAGCTTTACAGGAACCTCAATCAAACCAATCGCACGAATAGGATGTTCAAGTTCAATATGACGTTTATCAACCTTGATTCCAAATTGTTTCTGAAGCCCTTCTGCAATCTTTTTAGCTGTAATTGAACCAAAAGTACGACCGTCTGGTCCAACCTTCTCAGTAAATTGAAGACGATTTTCTTCCTTCTCAAGTTGCTCTTTAACGTATTTTGCTTCAGCTAACAACTCTGCAGCATGTTTTTCTTCAGATTTTTGTTTACCTTTCAACTCACCGATGGCTTGGTTTGTTGCTTCTTTAGCAAGGTTCTTTTTAATCAAGAAGTTTTGAGCGTAACCTGACGGTACTTCTTTGATTTCACCTTTTTTTCCTTTTCCTTTAACGTCTTGTAAGAAAATAACTTTCATTTTAGTCCTCCTTAGGAGCCAACTCTCCCATAATAGTTTCAATTAATTTATTTTTTACCTTCGCAACACCACAATCTCTTATTTGACAGGCAGCTAAGTTGAAATGCCCTCCGCCACCTAACTTTTCCATAATACGTTGCACATTAATTGTTTTATGACTTCGAGCAGATATATTTACCGTAGAATCGCTTGTACGAGCGATAACAAAAGTGGCTTCGATTCCAGCCATAGCAAGCATCGTATCTGCTGCTTTTGAAATAACAACATTATTGTAGCATTTATGATCTTCACCCATAGCAACGATAATATCGTTGGTAATTCGATCACCTGCTAAAATCAACTCATTAATACGTCGATACTCCTCAAAGTCCGTAGCCGAAATCGTTTGAATTTCTCCACTATCACTTCCTAAACTACGAAGGTATGAGGCAACATCAAACGTTCGACTTGTTACACGAGTTGAGAAATTTTTAGTATCCAGCATGATACCTGCCATAAGGATAGAAGCTTGAATTTTACTTAACCGCTCTGGAGCCCCTTGAAATTGCAACAATTCCGTAACCAACTCACAAGCAGAGCTTGCTCCACTTTCAATAAAGGTCAAAACGGCATTTTCAGGGAAATCATCATCACGACGATGGTGGTCTACGACAATAACTTCGTTAAATCGAGTATAGAAACTCTTAGATAAAGTCAGATTTACTTTAGAATGGTCGACCATAATCAGCAATGAATTCTGATTAACCAGTTCCTCAGCCTCTGAAAGTGTAATCAGTGGTGACTGTCCATCCTCCTTCAAACGATTAACTGCACGCGCAATATCAGCATTCATAGATTCATCATCGTAAACAGCAAAGCTCTTTCGAACAATCTGACTAGCAAAGTGAGCCATTCCGACAGTAGCACCTAAGGCATCCATATCCAAATTCTGGTGTCCAACAACAAATACTCTTTCGACTGTTTTCAACTTATCCGAAATTGCTGTCATCATAGCTCTTGTTCTTGTGCGAGAACGCTTGATCGTTGAGACAGAACCTCCGCCAAAGTATAGTAATTCTTTGTGATCATCATTTTCCTTGACTACAGCCTGATCCCCACCACGAACAAGGGCAATGTTAAGATTCTGCAAAGCCACTTGTCCGATTTGATCATGCTTAATTGTTCCAAATGAGATCCCCATACTCAGTGTCAGTGGTAAACCACGTTCTTGAGCTTGTTGACGAAAATCATCTAAAACAGAAAACTTTTGATTCATGAACTCCATTAAAACCCTGTAATTAGTGAAAAAGTAAAAACGGTCACCTTCAATACGTCGATAATGGATGTGTTTAGCTTTGGCAAACTCTGAAATAAAACCTGCTACGAATGTATTTATCTTTGAAACATCTGCATCTGGCAAACTTCCTGTCACATCGTCGTAGTTATCGACTGAAATAATACCGATAACAGGACGTGTCATATTTGGGTCTGTATTCGTATCATGATTATAAACATTATCAATAAAGTAAATCAACTTATTATCAAAGTCAACAAAAGCAGCATATTTGTTTTCGCCAACTGTAATCACATTGGATGGTGATCCTTTACGCTTCTGAGCAATAAAATTAGCAACCAATTGCTTATTGAAGTTTCCGTTTTCATCCGAAAGTACTAGCTTCGCATAAGGATTAAACCATTCAATATGATCATTCTCATCAAAAGTAATTACCCCAACAGGCATTTTTCCAAGAAGGGTCTTCAAAGAATCTTCAACATCCTGATTTAGTTCATCTAATTGTTCTATTTCCAAGGATTCGTATGTTGTCTTTTGGTAATGTAATAAGGCAACAACCACTACCATAATGATAAAAAGCGCAAAAATGAGTGCAGACTCAGATTTTAAAATGCGAACAAAGATGGTAGCAATTCCAAAAAGAATTAACCCTATCATTACAAGATGAATCGTTGCAAAGTGAAATCTTTTCATATAAAACCTCTTAATCTAGTAATTATAACATAAAAAAGCCCTAATTAAAAGGCTTTTAAACGCATTACTACCGTTAGTCCACTTTACGACGGGCCTTATTATTGCCTTCAAGGTAAACCATCAGAATAGAGATATCTGCTGGATTGACCCCTGAAATACGACTCGCTTGACCAATGGTCTCAGGATTAATTTTCTTAAATTTTTGACGAGCTTCAGTAGCGATAGAATCAATAGTATCCCAATCAATATTTTTCGGAATTCTCTTTTCTTCCATACGCTTCATCTTGGCTACTTGATCCAAAGCTTTATTGATATACCCTTCGTACTTGATTTCAGTCTCAAGCAACTCTATAATCTTAGCATCCAAATCTTCTGAAGCTGGACCTACAAACTGAGTAGCTGTGGCATAATCAATCTCTGGTCTACGCATAAACTCTTTAGCAGTCATGGCATCTGTCAAGGGCTTAAAGCCTAGGGCTTGAATTTTTTCATTCGTTTCTTTGACAGGTTTCAATTTTTCTTTTGACAGACGTGTCAACTCACTGTCAAACTGATTTTTCTTGATTTCAAAGATATTCCAACGTTCATCGTCAACCAAACCAACTTCTCTACCAATAGGTGTCAAGCGCATATCAGCATTGTCATGACGTAATATGAGGCGATACTCTGCGCGTGATGTTAATAAACGATATGGCTCCAAGGTTCCTTTCGTGACAAGATCGTCAATCATTACACCAATATAGGCATCACTACGTTTGAGGATAAGCTCAGGTTTACCTTGAACTTTAAGAGCCGCATTAATACCAGCAACTAGACCTTGACCAGCTGCCTCCTCGTATCCAGAAGTTCCATTTGTCTGTCCTGCTGTGAAGAGACCTGAAATCAACTTCGTTTCAAGTGTTGCACGTAATTGATGAGGGAGAACGATATCATATTCAATCGCATAACCAGTTCGCATCATCTCCGCTTTTTCAAGACCTTTGATTGAGTGAAGTAATTCTTTTTGAACATCTTCAGGCAAACTTGTTGAAAGCCCTTGTACATACACTTCCTCAGTTTCTCGTCCCTCTGGTTCAAGAAAAAGCTGATGACGATTCTTATCGGCAAATCGGACAATTTTATCTTCGATTGATGGACAATAACGAGGTCCTACACCCTTGACAATACCTGAAAACATTGGGGCACGGTGTAAATTGTTATTGATAATATCGTGGCTTTCTTGATTCGTATACGTTAGCCAACACGGAATTTGATCCTGAAGATAGTCTTCATCCTTCGACAAGAATGAAAAATGATTCGGCTTTTCGTCACCTGGTTGAATCTCAGTTTCTTCGTAATTAATTGATGACGCCTTGACACGAGGGGGAGTACCTGTTTTAAATCGACCTATTTCAAGACCAAGATCCCTCAGGTTTTCTGCCAATGTAACAGATGCAAGGCTATTATTAGGACCTGAAGAATATTTGAGCTCACCTAGGATAATTTCACCACGCAAAGCCGTTCCTGTTGTTACAATAACCGCTTTTGCTCCGTATTTTTGATTTGTGGCTGTTCTGACACCAACTACCTTACCATCTTCAACAAGAATTTCATCAACCATTGACTGACGGAGAGTTAAGTTTTCCTGACGCTCAACTGTATGCTTCATCGTCATAGCATACAAGGCTTTATCTGCTTGTGCACGTAAAGCTCTGACAGCAGGTCCCTTACCAGTATTCAACATTTTCATTTGAATATAAGTTTTATCAATATTTTTACCCATCTCTCCGCCGAGGGCATCAATCTCACGGACAACAATACCCTTGGCCGATCCTCCAATAGAAGGATTACATGGCATAAAAGCCAGCATCTCGAGGTTGATAGTGGCTAGTAAAACCTTACAACCCATGCGAGCTGCAGCTAGGGAGGCTTCTACTCCCGCATGACCAGCTCCGATTACAATAATATCGTACTCTTCTATAAAATTATAAGTCATTTTTTCTCCTACTCTTTAAGATGAATGTGTCGTAATTGTCCGTCCCATTCTGGTAAGGTGGTTTTTAGAAATGCCGGTTTCAGATTAACAGTATGTAGGTCATCTAAAGCAAGCCACCGGCAAGGTAATGGCTTCGCATCTTCTTGCATGGTTAAAGGGGCATCTTCTAGCAAGTCCACTAAATAATGGAACTCGATATTATGATAATGGACCCCAGTTTGTTCAAAGCTATTTTCAACAATGAAAGCTAACTGAACAGCTCTAGATGCGACACCAAGTTCTTCTCTTACTTCTCGAACCACAGCATCTTCAGTAGCTTCATCCACTTGAATAGCACCCCCGATTGTATAAAAACTGTCCTCATCTTCTACGACTAACAAGCGATTGTCTTTTACAATCAAAGCAGTCGCTCTCACACCAAAAACAGTGGAATCAATTTTCGTCCGAAAATCCTGATGTTGCATTTTTTCCTCCCTTAAAACGACACAAAAATAGTCAAAACTCGCAAGAAGTGCAGGGCAAAAAACCTGCAACATCCATGAGCTTTGACCATCATGACTATTGTTAAAGTTATTGTATCAAATCAAATCATTTTGTCAATTCAAATCACTGTTTGATCAAGGTCTGCACACTGACGATAATCATCTGTATTCCTATCGAGAATAGTAAAAGTCCCATCATTTTCGTTATAATTTTCATCAAATTTTTTCCCAAGAAGCCTGCAATTTGTTTTGCACTTCTTAGTAGGAGATAAGTGATGACACATAGTAGAGCAAAAGCAACTACGGTTATTAGTTGATTCCGCAATCCCCCATTAGCCAGGCTTAAGGCAGTTGTAATCGTTCCTGGTCCTGCAAAAAGTGGCATTGCAAGAGGAGAAATAGCAACAGACATTGGATCTGAATTTACTGCTTGCTGCTCCATTCCTTTATAGCTAGGTGAATGATTACCATTAATCATATGATAACCGATAACGGCCACTAATATTCCACCAGCAATTCTGAAAGAAACAATTGTAATTCCAAATACTTTAAAAATGAAATCTCCTGAAAAGATAAAAACAGTTACAATAACAAAGGCAATCAAAAGACTCCTAAAAGCAATTTTTCGTGAAATTTTTTGACTATCATCTGCTACTAAAGCCATGTAAGCAGGAAGATTTGAAATTGGGTTCATTATAGCGAAAAATGCCATAAATGCATAAAACAATTGGGTACTCATCGTTAATACTTAACTCCAGTTAGATATACTGACAAACTTTTCCGTCTTTATAGGCTTGGTCAATAATACCGCCACCCAAACATTCCTGACCATCATAGAAAACAACGGCTTGACCAGGTGTAATCGCACGCTGAGGTTCAGCAAAAATAACCTCTGCTTTCTCACCCTTAACCTTTACAGTAACTTTACTATCAGGTTGACGATAACGGAATTTTGCTGTGCATTCCATTTCAAATTCTTCTGGCATTTCTCGAGTAAAGTGAATCATTGAAGCGTCAAGTGAAGTTGACATCAACGACTCATGGTGGAAACCTTGACCCACGTAAAGAATATTTTTAGAAAGATCTTTCCCTACTACAAACCAAGGAGCATTATCTCCGCCTTTTTGGCCACCAATACCCATACCACCACGCTGACCAATAGTGTAATACATGAGTCCGTTATGTTCACCCATATCACGACCATCGACGGTCATCATACGACCTTTTTGAGCTGGCAAGTATTGGCTAAGAAACTCTTTAAAGTTTTTCTCACCAATAAAACAAATTCCTGTCGAATCCTTTTTCTTGGCTGTTGCAAGACCTGCACGTTCAGCAATCTCACGAACTTCTGGCTTTTGTAGATGTCCTAATGGAAACATCGTTTTCTGCAACTGCTCTTGTGAAAGTTGACTAAGGAAGTAGGTTTGATCTTTATTGTTATCTGCACCACGCAACATATGGACAATGCCGTCTTCATCGTGAACAACTTGAGCATAATGTCCTGTAGCCACGTAGTCTGCTCCCAATGTCATAGCGTAGTCTAGGAAAGCCTTGAACTTGATTTCCTTATTACACATAACGTCTGGATTAGGAGTACGACCTGCGCGGTATTCTGCAAGGAAATACTCAAATACACGATCCCAGTACTCTTTCTCAAAGTTGACAGAGTAATACGGGATACCAATCTGATCAGCTACTGCTGCCACATCTTTATAATCTTCGGTTGCTGTACATACACCAAATTCATCTGTGTCATCCCAGTTTTTCATGAAAACACCAATTACATCATAGCCTTGCTCTTTTAAAAGTAAGGCTGTCACTGATGAATCAACGCCACCACTCATACCGACAACAACACGTGTTTTTGAATTATCAGTCATTGATAACTCCTCCCATCAAATAAAATTAACGTAGACTTGAAGGGTCTAGTTACTCAAATATCGATTCGAAGGTCGATTTTGAAGCGTGAAAGCACGCAAGCCTAATTATATCATGATAAAAAAATAATGCAAAAAGGTTACTTTTAGGCAACCTTCTGTGTTTTAACTTTTATGTAAATCCACTGTAAACCTATTATTCCTAGAACTATAAGTGGAGCAAAGATTGCTACAAATAACCATTCTGGTTCTTGATACCGTAACTCAAGTTTATTTTTTCCTTCTTGCGATGAAACGGTCGGCGTACCAATCGTTGACAAGTTATAGTCATCCTTGTCTAGTTCTTTACCATTTAGTGTCAAGATGGAATCTTTATATACAACTATCGGTAGATTCAATTCCTCCCCTTCATCAGCTTGCCAAGTTAATACGAGGTAGTTATCTTCAATTAACTTTTCGGTTCTTTGATTCGTAACAATGTTTTCATAATAAAGATCGTAAGTGTTTTGCTTACCTATTGTCCCATAGATAGGTACATAATCTGGTGTGGGTTTGACAACTAAATTTAAAAACTGTGACAGGTCACTGTCATTCATGGTAAGACTTATCGTCTGGTAATCTCCTTCAACGTAAGTATGTTTAACAATGGAAATAAGTTCACCATCTTGAGCTGCACTCTTTACACGATCTGTAGTATCCATTATATTTTGAATTAGACCAACCCCTGCAAAGGTAAATAATAAAACAGCAATACTTTTTCGCCAATTTACAAAACGTGTGACAGTCAACCCTGTAATCGCCAACAGCAATATAGTAGCTGGAACAAAAAAGCGAAATGGGAATTGGATCAACTCAGCAAAAGTATTTCCATTTTCTACCAGATACTGCCACGGAAAAAGACCTGTTGATAAAAAGAAGAAAACGAAATAAATAAAATGTAGTATTCGCTTCCATCTTGCTAGTTTTTTCCAATTTACAATAGCGTAAATAAACTGTAAAATGAGTAAAACCATTAAGGATATTGGAGTGTATAGCCAATATCTTGCTGTTCCATCAATTCCATTCTTACCTATCTCCCTATTGATAAATGGATCTAAAAGATGATTCGCATCTCTTAAATAGAGAAGCACCCCCCATACATTTACAGTCAATAAAAGAAAAAGAATAACTGCTATTAAGACTTTTAAAATAGTTTCCTTTTTTTAGAAGTAGTCGCCTTTACAAAAGTGTAAAGATAAAAAGGAAGATACATCATAGCTAGCATTAAAGCACTAAGTACATGAATCTGAAAAATTAAAGCCATTGATAGGGCTAGTCTAACTTGATCTACTCGTTGATAAAATACATAATGAATAGCAGGAATGAAACAATAGGGTAATAGAGCAGCTCCCCAACTAGAAAAGCCTTGACGCATCGTCCAATATTGAATAGAGAATGTCGTTGCATATAGTAAACCTAGTGACAAAGCAATGCTTGTCTTAACTTTACACTGCTTAAGTAACGCATACATTGAAGATTCAGCCAATATATGTAACAATACCCTGGAAACAATCTGATAACGGAACCAAGTACCACTTATTAAAATAAGCCCTCCTTGTAAATAGGCAAAAAAAGGGCCATATAGGGCATTAACAATACGTCCAGACTGTTGAAAACCATACAAGGATAGAAAGTAAGAAAAATTACCATTCTTTAATTGCATAGCAGCTTCATAAAACCTGTTATAGTGAAATATAGAATCTGATCCTAAAATGACTTTTCTAGTAAATAGCTGTGGCGTAACCAGTAATATAGCAAAACCAATAATAAAAAGACTAACCCACAATCTCTCTCTTGATTTAAATATTTGTTTCATTGTCAAACCTTTCATTTTCTATTATAACAGAAAGGCCTATTCCTACCTAATAATAGTTACAATCTAATCTAAAACCCTATAAAACGACTCTTACTTACATCTAGAATAAAAAGCTGGGAGTCTCCTCCCAACTTCTTTAATTTCTTAGTAATTCCAAGCTGACAATCCTTGCGCATTATAGGCGTTCAAAGCCGATTGAATTTGGTCCTCAACAGTTGCTGTTGAGCCCCATCCTGGCATTGTTTGGAAAAGACCCGATGCTCCTGAACCATTTGCTGCGGTATGATCACCGTTTGACTCACGCGCAATAATTGACTCCCAAGTTGACTGAGGGACGCCAGTGGCAGCTGCCATTTGTGCTGCGGCGTAAGAGCCGATTTCTCCTGCAGTATTGCCATTCGAAAGGATAACTGAGCCATTGCCACTCGCAGCAACTGCAGGTGTTGTCCCTTTATCTGGAGTTGGTGTAGTTTCAGTACTTGTTGTAGTAGTCTCTGGCTGAGACTGTTGAGGTGTTTCTACTGTTTCACTTGTTGTCTCAGATTGAGGCTTACTTTCTTCAACGTTTTCTTTGTTAGCTTTTTTCTCTTTGTTGGAGCTAATAGTTGATGATTTGACTAAATCTGCTGTTGATTCTGTCGCTGTTGACGTTGGTGAAGGAGTCGGTGTAACAGAATCTGAAAATGCATTAACCAATCCCTTATTGATTAGTGTAGAAAGAGATACTGCCAAAATGACAATAAAACTTGTTACAATTGCTACTGGCACTGTCAATGATTTTTTTGCTGCTAATTTGACACGACGTCCTTTATAACTTTTTTTAAACATAAATCCCTCCTAGTTTATTCTAGCCACATTCATCATAACTTAGTAATATTACTGTGCATTATTTGTAATGTGTCTAATGTTACAATGATTTATCATTTAAATAAAAAAATGCCAAAAATCTGGCATTTTCTTCATATTTGTATGAGGTTTTAGCTAGTTTCCCACAATTCATTAAAATAAAGTCATTTAGCTTAATACCAACCGTTAGCATTCCAGAAAGCTAGAGCTGCAGTCCATGAACCATAACGGCTTGCTACATAATTATCCGCTACCTTCTCTTGATTTTCAGGAGATAGGTCCCCATTTAAATATGAGGCAGCCAATTGATAACGTCCATAATATTGGCCATTTTGAGCTGTATAGCTACCGCTTGACTCACGTTGAGCAATTTCTTCCTTGGCAGCTGCCTCTGAGGAAGAAAGACTTGTATTTGTTGTTTGAGTACTTTCACTTTGTGTAGACTCTGCCGATTGTGCTGATTCAGCAACTGCTTCAGTTGTAGTTGGCGTAGCTGAGGCTTCTGTAGTCTCTTCTGTAGTTTCATTAATTGTTAAGTTTTGACCTACGGAAATCTTATTGGCATCTTGAATGCCATTTTTTGAAACAATTTCATCGACAGTAGTACCATTCTTCTTGGCAATAGCTGAAAGGGTATCACCTTTTTGAACTGTGTAAGTTTCTGCATTAGCTAAAGCTGTTGCCCCAAGCGTTGCCACTGTAACAAGTCCAAAAAGACCCAATTTTTTAGTGTTAGATGTATTCTTTGTTTGCATGATGATGCTCCTTTATCTATCTATAGTTCAGTCCATATTAGCCAATGATATTTTATTATTTTATTTGGTGATGACTAATAAGCAAATAAGATGGCTTAGTCTATATGGGAATTTTTCATTCCAGATTAAGCTGAAGAACTATAACCATGTAACTATCATACCGTGCAAATATAACATCCACTTGTTAGGGATATTAAAAATATTACAGGCAGTTTGGGATTAGACGAAAAAGAACGCCAACTTGGGCGTTCTTTCAATGGTTCTAGGTCTTAAGACCTAGTTTATATATATATTAACCACTTAACTCTTAAGATAAAAAAGTATTACCCCCAAAGCTAAAATAGCAACAATGGATAAAGTATCTCGGCCATTCCATGAAAGTCGACGATATTTTGTTCGACCGTCACCACCTTGATAGCCTCGTGCTTCCATAGCAATCGCCAGAGCATCTGCCCGTTTGAAGCTAGATGCAAACAAAGGAATTAATATTGGTATAATTGAGCGTACCTTTTGAATAATATTTCCTTCACCAAAGTCAACTCCACGCGCCTTTTGAGCATTCATAATTCGCATCGTATCATCCATCAAAGTTGGTACAAAACGTAAACTTAAAGATAACATTAACCCAATTTCGTGTGCTGGTACTTTAAAAACAGTCATAGGTTTTAAAAGAGATTCAACGGCGTCAGATAAGCTTAAAGGTGTTGTCGTTAGAGTAAGCAAAGTAGAAAAACTAATAATAAGAATAAATCTAAGAAAAATCATCCATCCTTGATTTAACCCAACCTCAGTAATCTTTAAAAAGCCAATAGACCAAAGCACATTCCCTTTTGTATTGAAAAACACTTGAAACAGCGTAGAGAATAAAATAATCCAAATCATCGGTTTAATACCACCTAGAAAAAAACCAAGCTTAATTTTAGATAAGATAACCAAGAAAAGTGTAAACAGGGTTATAATGACATAAGTCAAAGGATTATTGGCCCAAAAGATAATAACAATGTAAACCAACATGGCTAATAATTTACTTCTAGGATCTAATCTATGTATGAAAGAGTTTCCGACAATATAACGTCCAATAATTAACTTATCCATTAGCTAATACCTCTACGAATTCCTCCATTGTAATGGGAAGACTTTCAAAGTGATAACCTTTTTTCTGTAGCTGTAACGCAAACTCTGTAATTTTTGGAACGCCTAATTGCTTCTCTCTAAGTAAGGTGACCTGTTGGAAAACTTCTTTAGGAGCTCCTGACAATACTAAATGTCCTTTTTCCATAACGTTTACAGCTGTTGCGTAATCAGCAACATCATCCATCAGGTGGGTCACTAAAACAATTGTCATTCCAGAAAGGTGTAATTGTTTAAATAGTGTCATTAATTCCTTTCGTCCCTGAGGATCAAGACCAGCAGTAGGTTCATCCAACACTAGAATATCTGGTTGCATAGCCAGAATACCCGCTATAGCAGCACGTCGCATTTGTCCTCCTGATAAATCAAAAGGATTCTGTTTATAAAACTCCTCTGGAAGGCCAACTAATTTTAGACTCTCAATAGCACGTTGCTCTGCCTCCTCTTTAGAAATACCGAAGTTCTGAGGTCCAAAAGAAACATCTTCTAAAACAGTTTCTGCAAATAACTGACTTTCTGGAAATTGAAAAACTAACCCGACCTTTTTACGAATTGGCTTTATTTCCTTATTCTTGGATTGACTAGTTATAATAGTGTCATCAACTTGGACGTGACCGCTAGTTGGTAAATAAAGTCCGTTCAACAACTGCATGATGGTTGACTTACCACTTCCTGTATGTCCAATAAAGGCTGTATATGAACCATCTTTTATTGTGGTTGTCATATCAAAAAGGGCACGCCCCTCAAAAGGAGTACCCGCTTGATAAGTATAACTTACATTTTCGAGAGAGATTCCCATAATTGTTCTACCAATTCCTTTTCTGTCAGATAGTCTTCACAATCTATCAGACCTTTATTTCTTAGCTTTTGAGTTAATAATGCACTGAAAGGGATATCCAAACCTAAATCTACCAATTCTGAGCCCCTACTAAATAGTTCACGAGGACTTGAAATAGACTCCACTTTACCTTTCTTCAAAACCAAAACACGGTCACTCATTGCCACCTCATCAAGATCATGAGTAATTGATAAAACAGTCATTCCATATTGTTGACGAATATCCTTAATGGATTTAATCAACTCTTGGCGACCTTCTGGATCAAGCATACTTGTCGCCTCATCTAAGATTAAAACAGATGGCCTCATAGCAATAATGCCTGCAATAGCCACACGTTGTTTTTGACCACCAGATAATCTGGCTGGCTCTCTATCCTTAAACTCCAACATACCTACAAAAGATAAAGCTTCTTGAACTCTAGAAACCATCTCTTCATAAGCAATTCCTTTATTTTCAAGACCAAAAGCAACATCATCTTCAACGGTTGCCCCAACAAATTGATTGTCTGGATTTTGAAAGACCATACCAATCTTATTACGAATCTCCCAAACATTATCCTCCGTCAACTCTTGTCCGTCCACCATAATATGACCTGATTCAGCCACCAGTAGTCCATCAATAAGACGTGCTGTCGTGGATTTTCCGGAACCATTATGACCAACAATGGATAGCCACTCTCCAGGTTTCACGTGAAACGACACATTATCAAGAATATAAGATGTCTGGTCTTGATTATATTTAAACTTTAAATTTTTTATTTCAATCATTGGTTTATCGTACTACTTAAAAGTGTCTCTAAATAAGAATCCTGCACCTTTGAAATAATCATAGCCTGAGTAAATCGTAAAGAATAAAGCTACATAAAGCATAATCATTCCTATAAGATTCACATGACACAATAATAAAATAATAGATAGCATCTGTGTCACTGTTTTTATCTTACCAGGCATAGCCGCAGCAAGAACTGTCCCCCCGTTTTCAACTAATAGAAGACGGAGACCTGTAACAGCTAGCTCTCGACAAATAATAACTGAAACAACCCATGCAGGTGCTTGATTAATACCAACAAGCATAATAAAAGCTGACATCACCAACATCTTATCTGCCAATGGATCTGCAAATTTTCCAAAATTAGTAACAACATGCCACTTTCTTGCCAAATACCCATCTAAATAATCTGTAAAACTTGCAATTGCGAAAACAATCGCTGCAGCAATATGCATTACGTTATTTCTCGCAAGTGATGTCATCACTAAAAAGACAGGGATTAAAATGATTCTAGCGAGGGTTAGCAGATTAGGTAAATTTTCTTTTTTGAACATTTCTTCTCGATTCTATTGAATTTTTAAAGTTAGGTAACTAGGTTTGTTTTTATCTAATTGAGACAAATCAAGCGACTCACCATTTATCTTTACGGTTACTTTTGAAGATTGTGCAATGGTAATTTGAGTCGTTCTCGTTTTATCTGAAAGATCTAAGGAATATTTTGATTTTTTTGTTTTTGAAAGAAGATAACTCTCTGAAACATCTGAGTTATCTACAGAAAACCATGTATCTTCGTTATTTCCAGACAACTCCACACCTAAAACCACAGAAGAAGCAACATTAGAAAGGTCAACCATTAATTGATTACCTTGCGTAGTTGTTTTAACATTTGCTCCAGAAACCGTAACTTCAGAAATATTTCTAGACGATTTAGCTTTTCCTGCTACTGATAGGTGATTAGCTGTTGAAATAGTATTGAGCTTAATCACCTGAGGTTGATTAGAAAGATGTCTAATAATGATATAACCAACCGAACAGATAATAAGCAACGAAACTGCACTGAGAATTAGTAAGGGGAGGTATGTGGATTTTCTTTTTTCTTCACGTTTATGCTTAGAAAAGCGTGACATGGGAGTTTTTGCATCTAAGCTGTCTTCCTTACGATTAGATTGATTCTTCTTTTCTGCTAATCGTCGCTCCTTCTGTCTCTGCTCTTCATACAAACGTTTACCATCCAAACCTACGAAGGTGGCATACTTTTCAAGCGCCTCTTGCTGAATGTCCTCTGGTAAAGCTTTAAGTTGATCCATTTCCATAGCTAAAAGAAACTGTGCTTCAACTCCAGTAAGTTTCTCCACATCATATAAACTTAATTTTTTCTTTGTTCGTGCCGCACGTAACTGCTCACCAAGAGAATATAACTTCATTTTTCCCCTTTCTAATATTTTTCTTTTTTAGTGCTTCTATTATAACAAATAATTACCTATTTGGGGAATACAACAAAGTCGGTAATTACCATATTTGACAAGTAATGATTCAAAAAATCCTTTAGTTCCTTAGAAGTAATACTCATCAATTCCTGTCCTAAATCAAAATAAGTTTTGTCATTATCTAAGAATGCTAAATATTGATTTCCTAATCCCTGGATATTGTCTAAACTACGTAAGAATTCACCATACAAAGCTTTTTTTTGTAAATCTAACGCTTCTTCTGTCAACAATCTTTTTTTGTCCGCTGACGTCATTACTTGACGAATTAGACTTGACATTTTTATAGGTTCTACGGTGTCCATAGTTATAATGACAAACGAATATCGATTAGAGACCTCGTATTCAATTGATACAGATTCATCAATTTTTCCTTCAGAGTACCAATTTTGATAGTAGGGAGACGTCCACCCAAACAATAAATTAAATAATAATTGTACTAGTAAATTTTCTCTCATACGACTGTCAGAAAAAGTAGCACTTTTAAAACCCACGGCTAATTTGGCGATAGACACCTCCATTTGAAGATTGTCCCTTTTTTTGATCTCGGCCTCAATGAGTTTTTTTTCTTTTTCTACTATCGTTTTCAACTCTGTCAACCTTCGTTGTCTTTCGTTTACAAATGTGTAAACATCATCAACATCAAAATCACCTACTAAGACAAGATGACAGTTTTCTGGCCTATAAAAACAATCAAAGTTATTCTTCAAATCCTCTACAGTAATTTTTTCAATACTTTCATTATTTCCAGCAATGTCTTGACCTAATATGGTATTTGGATACAAGTTTTGCAAACAACCTAGATAAGCTCTATAATCAGGGTCATCTTGATACATATTTATCTCTTGTTCGATAATTTTTTTCTCGTGATTGACAGATTTTTCAGAGCTTGTAAAACCTGACGTAAATTTAAGTAAGAGGCCTAATGCCTCCTCAAAGTTGTCAAGTGTAGAAAAATAGTAAGTTGTCCTGTCCAAGGTTGTAAAAGCATTAACATCAGCTCCAAGTTTGACAAAATCCAATGTTACATCTTTTCCTTGCTCATCCTCAAATAATTTATGTTCAAGAAAATGTGCAATACCAGCAGGATAGGTTTGTAACTCTCCATCAAGATAATAGCAATTATCTATTGATCCAAAATTTATTGATAGAAAAGCAGCTTTTTCTAAGAATCCTTTTTTCTTGATAATAGATAAAGATAAGCCATTATCTAAGGTTGCTGAATAAATCTCTTCATCAATCTTTCGATAATAACGTTTTTTTAAAGCAGACATTCTAAGACACTCCCTCTAAAAAGAACAAACTTTGCAGTTTGACTTGACGTGCCACACGGCAAACATCTTTTTTAGTAACCTTTTCCATATTATCTAACCACTGTTCTGATGAAAGACTTTTATCTTCAAAAATAACCTTATTGAAACATTGTTCAACTAATGTTAACGCATTGTCCTCAGAAAGAAGGGCATTCATTCGTATGATTTTCTTTGTCTGATTTAATAGAGAGCTTGAAAAACGCCCAAGTTTAATATTATTCAATTCTCTACTAATTCCTCGGATAGCTTGATTTCTATTATCTTTTTCAATCCCAGCGTAAACTTCAAGTAAACCTGTAAAAACATTAAGTTGACTACTAATTGAATATGCTAATCCTTCTTTTTCTCGAATCTCTGTAAATAAAACTGAGTGAGCAAATTCACCAAACATCGCATTGAATACAATCAAAGCAAAATAATCTTTATCACCATATTGACAAGTAAACTGATATTCCAACTGTAAAATAGATTGACTACTTTGTCTAGGTTCTATTTTTTCTTTTACGACGTTGGAAAAAGGCTGACTATAGCTGAACTGTAAATCAACTTGACGTCCCTCTAAAGGAAATCTATGTAACCCTTGTAATACTTGATACTCATCAAAATCTCCAACCATAAAGATATCAATGCGATCCTTTGTCAACATGTTTTGAAACTCTTGAAAAGCTGTATATGAAGTCTCTACATCAACAAGTTTCGATTGACCATATTTAGGAACTTTCAATCCTTCGTTTACAAAATAAAGTTCCCTTCCTTTAACCTCACTATAATAGTAATTATTTTCATTGTCAACATCCAGATAAGTCATCAAGTTTCGCTTTTCTATATCAAATACTTTATTTTGGTATTGAGCTACTCTTGACAAAGGCTTGTAAAGACAATCTTTTAGAAATCCTAGGACTTCCCAAAACAATCCATTATCAGAAGGGATAAAAGCCTCTTTTAAATATGTCAACTCGATGTCAACGCTATGTGTCAAGCCTTTCGTTGACACCCTAGTTGACAACTGTGTTCCATATAGAGAGGCTAATCTCTCTTTGAAAGCTTGCACTGTTGGATAGGGCTGGTTGGCTGTAGCCAACATTTGTGAAGCTAAAGCTCGTTTAGCAATCGTTTGTTTGTTCAAAGAAGCCGTCATTCGAAAAACGATACGGTTAGTTTTATATTTTTGTGTTGGAATGAAGTGTACATGGACACCATCAGCAATTTTCATTGATAACCTCTAAAAAGTTTATGCTTTTAATTATACCATTTTTATGCTATCTTATCTCAAGAGAAAGTTGAGGTACTATGGAATACAAATTATTTGATGACTACATCACACTGCAAGCACTTTTCAAAGAACTAAGCATCATTCATAGTGGCGGTGCTATTAAAGGTTTTTTAGCTAACAATACCGTTTTATTCAACGGTGAAGATGAAAAACGTCGTGGAAAAAAACTTCGTCATGGAGATATTATCACAATCCCATCTCAAGAACTTCAAATTACTATCGTGGCTCCTACACAGGTTGAAATTGAAGAACATAGACAACAGATTGCTGAAAAGGCTCGTGTTGCAGCTATTGTAAAAAAAATGAACCAAGATAATAAAAAGAACCAAAAAAGACAGCAACCAAAAGAAAGTAATAAAACTAAACGGAAACCTGTTCGTTTCCCAGGGACCTAATTATGTGGCTTGAAAAAATTGATATCCAGCACTTTAGAAATTATTCTGAAGCCTCTGTAACTTTTTCTCCCCATCTCAATATCTTTCTGGGACGTAATGCTCAAGGAAAAACCAATATTCTTGAAGCTATCTATTTTCTCGCATTAACACGTAGTCATCGTACTCGTTCTGACAAAGAGCTGATTCAATTTCAGCAAAGTACTCTGAAATTGAGCGGTATTGTCCATCGTCGTAGTGGAAAACTTCCCCTCGAAATCAGTTTATCTAATAAGGGACGCATAACTAAGGTTAATCACCTCAAACAAGCTAAATTATCGGATTATATTGGTCATATGACGGTTGTGCTCTTTGCTCCTGAGGATTTACAACTTGTTAAAGGATCTCCAAGCTTACGACGTAAATTTATAGATATTGATTTAGGGCAGATTAAACCTGTATACCTCTCTGATCTATCCAATTACAATCATGTCCTCAAACAGCGTAATGCCTATCTCAAATCTACCGACAAGGTAGACATTGATTTTTTGTCGGTTTTAGATGAACAACTCGCTGATTTCGGAGCACGAGTTATTGAACACAGACTAGACTTTATCAAGCAACTAGAAGTAGAGGCTGACAAGCACCATAGTCTTCTCTCAAATCAAATTGAGCGTCTTAACATCTCCTATGAATCGAATATATCTTTGCAAAATAACAAAAGTATTCGCCAAGCATTTTTAATTACACTTAGGCAAAATCACAAAAGAGATATCTTCAAAAAGAATACTGGCGTTGGTCCTCATAGAGATGATTTAACGTTTTACATTAATGACATGAACGCATCTTTTGGTAGTCAAGGACAACAACGTAGTTTAATTCTTTCTTTAAAGATGGCTGAAATTGCTCTTATTAGAAATGTAACTGGTGAATTTCCAATTCTTCTCCTGGATGATGTTATGAGTGAGCTTGACAATCACCGTCAACTTAAATTATTGGAGAGTATCGATAAAGAAGTTCAAACTTTCATGACAACAACTTCACTTGACCACCTGACTAATCTTCCACCTGATTTAAAGGCCTTCGTAGTTGAAGCTGGTAGTATTAGCAGAAAGCAAGTCAATATATAGACTTGCTTTCTTATTTTTTATAATTTACACATCTGACAACGTAAATATCTAAACTATGATTGTCAGATGTGTAAATTTTTTGTAAACTTTGATGTAAAGCAAAAGTACTTACCTTCCGATAAGTACTTTTTTATTTTTAGTGAGCAGAATAGTTAGGAGCTTCATTGGTAATTTGAACATCATGAGGGTGACTTTCAATGAGTCCTGCACCTGACATTTCAACAAACTGAGCTTTGTCATGTAAAGCTTGAATATCTTCCGCACCTGTATACCCCATACCTGCACGGATACCACCAATCAATTGGAATACGATATCAGCAGCAGAACCTTTGTAAGCTACACGACCTTCAATTCCTTCTGGAACAAGTTTATTTGCTTCATTAACCGCACCTTGGAAGTAACGATCGCTTGATCCCTTCTTCATCGCTGCAATTGATCCCATACCACGATATGATTTATATTTACGACCTTGGAAAATCTCAGTTTCACCTGGTGCCTCATCGGTTCCAGCAAACATTGAACCAAGCATTACTGCATCACCACCAGCTGCAAGAGCTTTTACGATATCACCAGAGTATTTGATACCTCCATCAGCAATGATTGTTTTGCCGTATTCACGAGCAACATTAGCAGCATCGTAGATAGCTGTCACTTGAGGAACCCCTACACCAGCAACTACACGTGTTGTACAAATTGAACCTGGTCCAATACCAACCTTAACCACATCAACACCAGCATCATAAAGCGCACGTGCACCTTCAGCTGTTGCAATATTTCCTGCAATCAAAGTTCGTTCTGGGAAGTGAGCACGAATTTCAGCGATTTTACGAAGAACTCCTGCTGAATGACCATGTGCAGTATCAATAACGATAGCATCTGCACCTGCTTCAAAGAGTGCTTCGGCACGCTCAAATGTATCAGACGTTACACCTACAGCACCTGCGACTAAAAGACGACCAAATTCATCCTTGGCTGCATTTGGAAACTCAATGACTTTTTCAATATCCTTAATAGTAATAAGTCCTGACAAACGTCCTTTGTCATCAACCAATGGCAACTTTTCAATACGATGCTCATGAAGAATACTTTCAGCTGTTTCAAGGTCTGTTCCAACTGGAGCTGTAATCAATTTTTCAGAGGTCATGTGTTCTGAAATGAGTGTATCGTAATCAGAAATAAATCGCATATCACGATTGGTAATAATACCAACCAATTTACGATTATCAAGAGTCTCAACAATCGGAACACCTGAAATACGATAACGTTGCATCAATTCCTCAGCCTCAGCAACCTTATTTTCTGGCGTTAAGAAGAATGGATCAATAATGACACCATTTTCAGAGCGTTTTACTTTGCGAACTTCTTCAGCTTGTTCAGCAATAGACATATTTTTGTGAATAACACCTAAACCTCCTGCACGAGCAATTGAAATAGCCATCTTGCTATCTGTGACAGTATCCATAGCAGCAGTGATGATTGGGATATTTAATGTCAAATTTTTAGCCAATTTCGTCTGCAAGTTAACGTTGTTTGGTAGAACATGACTTTCCGCAGGAATAAGCAATACGTCATCAAAAGTGTAACCTTTTTTTAAGAATTTAGTGTCCCAATTTGACATTATAATCGTCCTCTTTTCTCAAAGCTTGGAGGTACAAAAAACCCCAGTCTATTTTTTAATTGATAATATCATATCATGCTAAAAAGATTTGTCAACAGATTATCATAAGATTCCTAAGAAATCCTTTTTTTAAAAAAATAGGAACCTTATTGTTCAAGGTTCCTAAAATTATTTAATTAGAAATAATTAATTCCCATGGCTTCTTTAACTTCTGACAATGTTTGTCCTGCAACTTCACGCGCCACTTGACTACCTTTTTCAAGCATACGGAAAACCTCTCCCATATCCTTAGCATATTCTAAACGACGTTCACGAATTGGAGCCAACTCGCGTTCTAAGATTTCTAGAAGATAACGTTTGGTTTTCACATCTCCTAAACCACCTCGTTGATAATGTTCTTTCATCTCAGCAATTGTAGCAGCATCCTCTTCGCGACCAAAGATATCAAGATAATGGAAAACCATATTACCTTCGATTTGGCCTGGATCTTCCACACGAATATGATTTGGATCGGTATACATGCTCATGACTTTTTTACGAACAGTATCTTCATCATCCGACAGAAAAATGCCATTGCCTAAGGATTTAGACATCTTAGCATTACCATCTAAACCTGGTAGACGCCCAGCAGCTTCATTTTCAGGATAAATTCCCTCTGGCTCAACCAAAATATCACAATTATAGGTATGATTAAAGCTACGAACAATTTCACGTGTCTGTTCAATCATTGGCTTTTGATCATTTCCTACAGGAACAAGATTTGCTTTAAAGGCCGTAATATCAGCCGCTTGGGAAATTGGATAAACAAGGAAGCCTGTTGGAATAGATTCTCCAAAACCTTTTTGTGAAATTTCTGTCTTAACGGTCGGATTACGCTCTAAACGTGCCAAAGAAACTAAGTTCATGTAGTACATCGTCAGCTCAGCTAATTCTGGAATTTGGCTTTGAATAAAAATAGTAGACTTTGAAGGATCCAAACCCACAGAAAGGTAGTCTAAAGCGACATTTCCAATTGATTCTTTGATAATTTCTGACTCTTTTGCATGATCCGTAAGGGCCTGTTGATCTGCCAAAAAAACAAACATATTGTATTTGTATTCGTTTTGTAAAAGTACACGATTCTTCAGACTTCCAACATAATGTCCAAGGTGGAGTTTTCCTGTTGGGCGGTCTCCTGTCAATATAATAGGTTTCGTCATATAAATACCTTTCTACTACAAAAAAATCCCCACGCAAAAATATGCGTGAGGGCGTTAATCACTTATGATACGCGGTACCACCTCAATTGACAACTTTTTTTAAAGCTATCATCTCAAATCTTCTCAACAAAGAAGTTGCACGGTAAGGGGTGCCAGTCCTAACGTTTATGTGTTCACGTTAATCGTCAAATTTTCTTCAGCCCATTCATTCTACCATCATACTGGTTTACAGCTACCACCAGCTCTCTACAAGGAAGGATAGAACTACTCTTCTGATGACTATTATTCTACATGTTTTTATCCTTTTTTGTCAAGGTTATCTTTCTAGTTTCACGTGAAACACAACCGTACATACTTTCAAAATAGTCATTGCTTGACGTAAACTAAAAAAGGCTTGATAATAAGAATATCATATTTAGGAGATAATATATGAAACGTAGAATAATAGATATACTTTTAGTTACAATTGGCTCATTTATAGCTGCAGTCGGTTATAATTCACTTTTAGTTAAAAATCATATTGCCTCAGGAGGTGTAGGAGGGCTAGCTATCAGCTTAAATGCCCTATTTGGTTGGAATAATGCTAACTTCGTATTAGCTACAACCATCCCCTTATTAATTCTATGTTGGTGTTTTCTAGGCCGTGAAGTTTTACTCAAAACATTCTATGGTTCTATCATTTTTCCAACTTTTATTAAATTAACTGAGGGATTACCAACACTTACCAAACAGCCAATGCTGGCAGCCATTTTTGGTGGAATTGTACTAGGATTAGGACTAGGCATAGTCTTCTATGGGAATTCTTCAACGGGAGGAACTGGAATTATCACACAAATTCTTAATAAATACACACCTCTCCCACTAGGAACAGTGTTACTTCTTGTTGATGGGGTCATTGTCGCTATCAGTGCTATCGCCTTCTCTCCTGACACTGTTATGTATTCCATTCTATCGCTTGGAGTTGTCTCTCTTACAATTGACAAAATGATGGTGGGACTCAACTCTTCAAGGAATCTTCTAATCATTTCAAAGAATAGCGAACAAATTATTAACTATATCACTAAGGTAGCAGATAGAGGTGCAACAAAAATACCAGCTCTAGGTGGACATACTGGACAGTCACAAAATATGATTATGACCACCTTATCAACCCATGAGGTTCCAAAAGTCCAAGAAGAAATTCAAAAAATAGATGAAACTGCCTTTATTGTCATTATACCTGCTTCTACAGTTATGGGGCGTGGCTTCAGCCTACAAAAAGACTACCAAAGAGTACCAAATGACTTTATAACTCCCTTATAAAATCAATTGAAATAAAGTCTAATTTCTCGTAAAATAGTACATAAGAATAAAAATAAAGGATAATGTATGCTTAATGTATCGGATGTATCGCTCCGTTTTAGCGATCGCAAACTTTTTGATGATGTTAATATTGCCTTCACACCTGGTAATACTTATGGGCTTATCGGTGCTAATGGTGCTGGTAAATCTACTTTTTTGAAAATTTTAGCAGGTGATATTGAACCCACAACAGGACACATTTCCCTTGGTCCTGATGAACGTCTTTCTGTCCTTCGCCAAAACCACTTCGACTATGAAGAAGAACGTGTTATTGACGTTGTTATCATGGGTAATGAACGACTCTACGATATCATGAAAGAAAAAGATGCCATCTACATGAAGGAAGACTTCTCGGATGAGGATGGTGTTCGTGCTGCCGAACTAGAAGGTCTCTTTGCTGAATTAGGTGGTTGGGAAGCTGAAAGTGAAGCCTCTCAATTGCTTCAGAATCTAAATATTTCAGAAGATCTCCACTATCAAAACATGAGCGAATTGGCTAATGGTGACAAGGTGAAGGTCCTCCTTGCAAAAGCACTTTTTGGTAAACCTGATGTACTTCTACTTGACGAGCCGACCAATGGTCTTGATATTCAATCAATCTCTTGGCTTGAGGATTTCTTGATTGATTTTGAAAATACCGTGATTGTCGTATCCCATGACCGTCACTTTTTAAACAAAGTATGTACGCACATGGCCGACCTTGACTTTGGAAAAATTCAACTCTACGTTGGTAATTATGATTTCTGGAAACAATCTTCAGAATTGGCTGCACGCTTGCAGGCCGACCGTAATGCAAAAGCAGAAGAAAAAATCAAAGAACTTCAAGAATTTGTTGCACGTTTCTCTGCCAATGCTTCAAAATCTAAACAAGCGACTTCTCGGAAGAAAATGCTTGATAAAATTGAGCTAGAAGAAATCGTTCCATCAAGTCGTAAATACCCATTCATCAATTTTAAAGCAGAGCGTGAAATCGGTAATGACCTTCTAACAGTTGAAAATCTCACTGTTAAGATGGATGGTGAAACCATTCTTGATAACATTAGTTTCATCCTACGTCCAGGAGATAAGACAGCTATTATCGGGCAAAACGATATTCAAACCACTGCTTTAATTCGTGCCCTAGCTGATGATATCGACTATGAAGGTACAATCAAATGGGGTGTTACAACTAGCCGTTCTTACCTTCCAAAAGACAATTCTAAAGACTTTGCATCCGGTGAATCAATCCTTGAATGGCTTCGTCAATTCGCAGAAAAAGGGGAGGATGATGATACCTTCTTGCGTGGATTCCTTGGGCGTATGCTCTTCTCAGGAGATGAAGTCAAGAAATCTGTCAATGTCCTCTCAGGGGGAGAAAAAGTACGTGTTATGCTCTCTAAACTCATGCTTTTGAAATCCAATGTCCTTCTTCTAGATGATCCTACTAATCACTTGGATTTGGAATCAATCTCAAGTCTAAATGATGGTGTCCGTGATTTCAAAGAATCTGTTATCTTTGCCAGTCATGACCACGAGTTTATTCAAACAATAGCGAACCACATCGTTGTCGTTTCTAAAAATGGTGTTATTGACCGTATTGATGAAACTTATGATGAATTCCTTGAAAATGAAGAAGTTCAAGCTAAAGTCAAAGCACTATGGACTGATTAAACTATAAAGAGATGCAGGTTGGGATATCCCAACCTGTCTTAGTATCATTATGACAAATAAAAAATACTATAAAACATTATTATTTTACCTAGCCGCTTTATTATTGCCAATACTGATCATGGTAGGGGTGCTTTATAGCCAAGATATCTATCCTGGTAGTAGTCAAACCATTTTAACGAGTGATGGTTTTCATCAATATGTGATATTCGCCACTGGTCTTAGAAATATATTACATGGCGACGGGAGCCTATTTTACACATTTACAAGTGGATTAGGTCTCAACTTTTACGCCTTAACCAGCTATTACTTAGGTTCCTTTTTATCACCGCTTTACTATTTCTTTACTGTCAAGCAAATGGCCGATGCCTTTTACTTCATTACAATACTTAAGTTTGGTCTTATAGGGCTATCTGGTGCCTTTAGTTTTAAGTACCTCTTTACAAAGGTGTCAAGGAGTTTTATCCTTTGTCTTTCTACAGGATTTTCTTTAATGAGTTTTGCTACCAGCCAGTTAGAAATTAGCACCTGGTTAGACGCTTTCATTTTAGCCCCCCTCATCATACTAGGTTTACACCTTCTACTACGATTCAATAAACGTGGATTATACTTTATTAGTCTTACCTGTCTCTTTATTCAAAATTACTATTTTGGATATATGATGGCCATTTTCTTAACGCTTTACACCTTAATACAGCTAGTATCTATTAAGGGTTGGAAAAATAAAATAATCCATTTTTTAGATTTTGGTGTAGTTTCTATATTGTCTGGTCTTAGTAGTGCTATAATGTTACTTCCAACACTACTTGATTTGACTACTCATGGTGAGAAGTTTACAAGTGTGTCAAATTTATTGACAGACTCCACTTACTACTTTGATTTCTTTGCTAAAAATCTTATCGGAGCTTACGATACCACTAAATTTGGATCAATCCCGATGATTTACGTAGGACTCTTACCTTTGATTCTTTTTCTACTATTTTTTGTTAGTAACGAAATCAAACTGTCATTACGTCTAAGCTATTTATTACTTTTCAGCTTATTTATTGTTAGCTTCTATATACAGCCCCTTGATTTATTTTGGCAAGGAATGCATGCGCCTAATATGTTTCTCCACCGTTATTCTTGGCTACTCTCTCTACTCAGTGTTCTTTTAGCGGGAGAAACTCTAAATCGAGTCAAAAAGTTTTCTTTATTAAGACTCCTAATGTCTTTCTTAGTCCTAGCCACTGGATTCCTATTCACTTGGATTTTCCGCTCTCACTACAGCTTCATTGAACCATCTTCCTGGCTATTAAGCCTAGCTTTTCTCTTGGCCTACGCCATTTTATTTATTAGCTATTATAGACAACAGATTCCTAGAACTATTTTTCAGTATTTCACATTCTTGTTTTGCATTTTCGAGCTTAGTCTAAGTACATACTATGTTGTCGGTGCCTTAGGAAATGAGTGGGTATTTCCAAGTCGTGAAGGTTATCTTCGAAATATGTCCGCAATTACAAAACTAGTCTCAGATACCCGAAAAACTAATAAAACTTTTTACCGTACTGAGAGAATGGAATCTCAGACTGGTAATGACAGTATGAAATTCAACTACAACGGTATTTCTCAATTTTCATCCATTCGAAATACAGCTTCAAGTTCAACTCTTGATAGATTAGGATTTAAATCTGAAGGTACTAATTTAAATCTTCGTTATCAAAATAATACTATTATCGCTGATAGTCTTTTCGGAGTAAAATACAATTTATGGAGCTTAAATCCTAATAAGTATGGGTTTTATCAGCTAAACTCTGAAAAGTCCATGAGAATTTATCAAAATAACAATGCTGCCCAGCTTGCTATATTAACTGATGGCGTATACAAAGACACTCCCTTTACTGTCAACACACTTGACAATCAATCTAATCTCCTAAATGCTCTATCTGGTCTAAATTTAACTTATTTCAAACGAGCCCCCTCGCAACTTTTGGATAAAGATGCTAAATCTTTGAATCAACGTGTAGCCAAACGAAATAGCCACTCAAACAAAGATTCTGTGACGGTAACTTATCGGGTTACTACTCCCCCACATAGCCAACTATATGTCAGCATTCCTAATATTTCTTGGTCTGATGACAATCCCCATTCACTGTCAACTACTGTAAATGGAGTGACAAAAAGTCAAATAACTGATAATACCTTTGATTTCTTTGATCTTGGCTACTTTGAAAAAGAAGAAACAATTACAGTTGGACTAACGTTTTATGGTAATAAAGCAATATCTTTTGACAATCCTAGCTTCTATGCCTTAAATACTCAAAACTACCAGACCGCTATGGATACCATTAATCAACGGGATGTCAAAGTCACTACAGCAAAAAATAAGGTATTTGCTAATTATAGCAGTAAAAAGGAAGCTTCACTATTTTTCACCATTCCATACGATAAGGGATGGACAGCTACTGTCAATAGTAAAAAAGTTAAGATTTACCGATCTCAAAAGGGATTCATGAAGGTTAATATACCTAGTGGTAAAGGAAAGGTAGTACTTACCTTTGTGCCTTATGGATTTAAATTAGGTTTATTGATTAGTTGCTTGTCAAGCCTAACATTTTGTTGCTATGCTCACTTCATCAGAAAATCAAGATTAATCTAAAACTCAAGATACATTATCCTAAAACAGGTATGGAACGGTCGTTCCATACCTGTTTATTTTTTAGGTAAATAAAAAAACTCAAGTCATTAAACTTGAGGTGTCTTATCACTCCGCCAGTAGGACTCGAACCTACGACATCATGATTAACAGTCATGCGCTACTACCAACTGAGCTATGGCGGATAAAACTGCTATGTAGCAAAATAGTCCGTACGGGATTCGAACCCGTGTTACCGCCGTGAAAAGGCGGTGTCTTAACCCCTTGACCAACGGACCAATTTTGAGTTAATCATCTCGTTAACACTCTTATTATTATATCAGAGTATTTGATTTTGTCTATACTTTTTTTCAAAAAAAATATTAAATTTTGCTAATTCATTTTGATTTTAGGTTAGATTTTACAAAGTATTGACATGTTGCTATATATTTTGTAAACTAATAGAGTTGTTGGTCTCATAGCTCAGCTGGATAGAGCATTCGCCTTCTAAGCGAACGGTCGCAGGTTCGAATCCTGCTGGGATCAGATACAAAAAACGCAATCTAGAGTTTCTAGTTGCGTTTTTCTTTTGCTTCAATATATAGAAAATAATTTAAAATAAACAAAGGCAACAACGTCGTATAGAGACTGTATTCATGTAAATAATGAGAAAACCATGTTGATGTCGCCACTCCCACCATAAAAGTAAATATGATAATAGTAGTATAAGATGCTTGTTTAAGTACTTTAGAATCATGTTCATCAATGGCTCGTGCAACAGTTAAAGAGGTATTGGTAATATTACCAGTCATCATAAAGGAGGCATAATTTACCCCTCTGACACGCTTGAAAATACCTACTTGAAGAGAGGCGAAGAAAGCCAATCCCGCGATAGTGATAGTGGAATCTACATATGGAGTGATGATTGCGAGTACTATCATCAATAGAAATGCGAGCCTAATGGCCTGTAAATGCCATCCCCATTTATGGTTAATAAGCCACTTTTTTGCAAAAAAGACAAAAAACTGACCTAAAATAAAGAAAAATATAGGGATAGAGTAACTAAAAGCCCTTGCGATATGACCATCAACGAGATGAATAACCAAATAAAGGAGATTCCCTGTCTGTATACTAGCAAATCGCCCATCTTGAGTATTGTAAGTGTAAGCGTCAATAAAACCACCTATGTAACTGACTAAGGTAGCTACTCGTAAGCCTTCAAAAACACGATAAGACCGTTTTTTCATTTTGAACATGTCTGTTTCCTTCTTCTACTTATGATAGGGACTTCCTTGTTGAATCATGAATGCGCGATAGATTTGCTCAACTAATACAAGACGCATAAGCTGGTGAGGAAAAGTTAGGAGACCAAAACTCATTAATTGGTTAGCTCTTTTTTTGACTTCCAATGACAGTCCTAAACTTCCACCAATAATAAAAGTAATTTCTGAATGGCCTTTAAGAGTGGCTTGCTCAATTTCTTTCGCAAATTGCTCTGAAGGAAATTGCTTACCTTCTATTGCTAAAGCAATAACATAATCACGGTCACCTACTTTAGATAGGATGCGTCGCCCCTCTTTTTCGAGAATTAATTTATTTTCAGACTCACTTGCATTATCAGGTGTCTTTTCATCAGGTAATTCTATAGACTCAAATTTTGTAAAGCGTCCTAGTCGTTTAACATACTCCGAAATACCATCTTTCAAATATTTTTCTTTCAATTTTCCAACTGTAATCAATTTCACTTTCATAAATTTATTATAGCACATATCCACAATCTTTTAACACCTTATCCACAACTTTCCCTCTTCAACTCTGTCTACTAATCCCTTTAAAACAGCCTATTATCTACACTTATAAAAACTTATCCACAGGTTGTTGATAACTGTTTTTGCTATAACTTTATGATATAATTAAGCTTACTTTGATATGTTTATCAAAAAAGGAGGACTAAACGTGAAAAAATTTAACTGGAAAAAAATAGTAGCACCTATAATAATGCTACTTATTGGATTACTGGGAGGTTTGATTGGAGCCTTTATCCTGTTAACAGCAGCAGGTATATCCTTTACAAATACAACATCAACAGGTATCAAAACAGCTAAAACCGTCTATAGTAACACAACAGATACAACTAAGGCCGTTAAGAAAGTGCAAAATGCCGTTGTTTCTGTTATCAATTATCAAGAAGGATCATCATCAGATTCTCTAAACAATCTTTACGGACGTATTTTTGGTGGGGGTGATAATTCTGATTCCAGCCAAGAAAAATCAAAAGATTCTGATGGCTTGCAGGTAGCCGGTGAGGGGTCTGGAGTCATCTATAAAAAAGATGGAAAAGAGGCTTACATCGTAACTAACAACCACGTTGTTGATGGCGCTAAAAAGCTTGAAATCATGCTTGCAGATGGTTCAAAAATTACTGGTGACCTCGTTGGGAAAGATACTTACTCTGACCTAGCAGTTGTCAAAGTTTCCTCAGATAAAATATCAACGGTTGCAGAATTTGCAGATTCAAACTCACTAACAGTAGGGGAAAAGGCAATTGCTATCGGTAGTCCACTCGGTACTGAGTACGCCAACTCCGTAACTGAGGGAATCGTATCTAGCCTGAGCCGCACTGTAACCATGCAAAATGATAATGGTGAGACGGTCTCAACAAACGCTATTCAAACAGATGCTGCCATTAACCCTGGTAACTCAGGTGGCGCACTTGTCAATATTGAAGGTCAAGTTATCGGTATTAACTCAAGTAAAATTTCATCAACTTCAGCAGTGGCCGGAAGCGCCGTAGAAGGTATGGGATTTGCCATCCCATCTAATGATGTTGTCGAAATCATTAATCAGTTGGAGAAAAATGGAAAAGTAACACGACCAGCTCTAGGAATATCAATGGTTGATCTTAGTAACCTTTCTAGCAGTGCAACTTCTAAATTAGATTTACCTGATGATGTCAAATCTGGAGTCGTTGTTGGCAGTGTTCAAAAAGGTATGCCAGCTGACGGTAAACTCCAAGAAAATGATGTTATTACCGAGATTGATGGCAAAGAAATTAGTTCAAAAACAGATATCCAAACAAATCTTTATAGTCATAGTATTGGTGATACCATTAAGGTAACCTTCTATCGTGGTAAAGATAAGAAGACTGAGGAACTTAAATTAACAAAATCTACAGAAGACTTATCTGATTAATCATTGACAAATCTGTCAAAAGACCTTTACAATAATGTAAAGGTCTTTTTTTGGAAAGGAACGCTATGTCAGAACAACTCAAAACTTTACCTATACAGGAAATCTATCCTAATCCTTTTCAACCTCGCCTAGAGTTCTCAGATGACGAGTTAACAGAGCTTAGGCAATCAATAGCTGAAAATGGCTTAATACAACCCATCATCGTTCGAAAATCTGATATTATTGGTTATGAACTAATTGCTGGAGAAAGACGTTTACGAGCTTGTAAACGTCTAGGAATGACAGAAATCCCTGCAGTTGTAAAAGAAATAACAGACCAAGATAGCCGTAAACAAGCCATTATTGAAAATTTACAGCGGTCAAATCTAAATCCTATTGAAGAAGCAAAAGCCTATCATAATTTAATTAGTGAGTTATCATATAGCCACGAGGAGCTGGCCAAAGCTATGGGAAAATCTAGGCCATATATTAGTAATGCTCTTAGACTCCTCCAACTACCTAGAGAAATTCAACTGAGTATCGAGCATGGAAAATTGAGTCAAGGACATGCCAGAGCGCTCTTAGCTATTCAAAATCCTGAAAAGCAATTAAACATTTTTCATAAAGTCCTTACTGAAAAGTGGTCGGTTCGTACTCTAGAAAAAAGACTTCAGGAGCTACCTAGAAAGCAAAAACTAAAGAAAGATATACATATAAAAGATAAAGAAAAAGAACTTGAGAAATCACTTGGCCTCCCTGTGACTATTAGTTATCATAAAAATCACTCAGGGACAATTAAGATACAATTTTCGTCAGAAGAAGATTTTAACAGACTTATCAACAAACTTATTTAACCTGTGAATTTATACGATAAGAAATACACTCTTATCCACAGATTATAAACGTAAAAAACCTTTTAAAATAAAGGGTTTCTTTTTTTATTCACAGACTGTGGAAAACTCATATGCACAATGTGGATTATCTTTTTTAGGTTGTTGATAACCTCAGCTTGCTTCTCTTTTAGACCTGTGGAAAACTTTTTTATTTTATGATAGAATCAGAGGATAAGAATATAAAAGGAGAATTGATGGAATGACAGAAAAAGAGCAATTTTTTTGGAATAAGCTCTTAGAGCTGGCCAAAGAGGAGCTTACACAAGCCACTTTTGATTATTATGTTCTAGATACCAAGCTCATCAAAGTTCAAGATAACGTTGCTACAATTCTGCTTGAAGAGGTCAAAAAACTATTCTGGGAAAAAAACATGCAGTCTGTCATCTTATTGGCAGGATTTGAAGTCTATAATAGTAAAATAGAGGTTGAATATGTCTTTGATGAAGCACTCTTAAATCAAGTACATCAAAACGTAACCACTAATGACTTCAGCAGTAATAAGGATTTGCAATCGCCTGCTCTTCCTACATTGAACTCAGACTTAAATAGTAAGTATACCTTTGACAATTTTATTCAAGGAGATGAAAATCGTTGGTCAGTAGCTGCATCCTTAGCTGTTGCTGATTCCCCTGGGGCAACTTATAACCCTCTATTCATATACGGGGGCCCCGGTCTTGGAAAGACGCACTTGCTCAATGCCATTGGTAACAAAGTCTTACATGATAATCCTCAAGCTCGCATTAAATATATTACTGCTGAAAATTTCATTAATGAATTTGTCGTACACATCCGTTTAGACAAAATGGATGAACTAAAACTAAAATATCGCCATCTAGATGTCCTCTTGATTGATGACATCCAATCACTGGCAAAAAAATCAACACAAGCTACCCAAGAGGAATTTTTCAATACCTTCAACGTCTTGCACAACAATAACAAGCAAATCGTCTTGACTAGCGACCGTAACCCAGATCAATTAAATGAGATGGAAGAACGTCTCGTCACGCGCTTCAAATGGGGATTAACCGTCAATATTACACCCCCTGACTTTGAAACTAGAGTTGCTATTTTGACTAATAAGATTATGGACTACGATTATCATTTTCCATCTGAAACTATTGAATATTTAGCTGGCCAGTTTGACTCAAATGTCCGTGACTTAGAAGGAGCCCTAAAAGATATTAGTTTAGTTGCTAACGTCCGTCAACTAGATACTATCACAGTAGAAGTAGCTGCAGAAGCCATCCGTGCACGTAAAATGGATGGACCTAAGCTAACTCTCATTCCTATTGAAGATATCCAAACTGAGGTAGGTAAGTTTTATAATGTTACTGTCAAGGAGATTAAGGCGACCAAAAGAACACAAAATATTGTCTTGGCACGCCAGGTTGCTATGTATCTTGCGCGTGAAATGACTGATAACTCTCTTCCTAAAATTGGGAAAGAATTTGGGGGAAGAGACCACTCAACAGTCTTACATGCCTATAACAAAATCAAAAATATGATTTCTCAAGATGACAGTTTACGTATCGAAATTGATACCATCAAAAATAAGATAAAATGACCCTTGTGGATAAGTCAACAAAAAAATTCAGAGTTTTCCACAAGCTGTGCACAAGTCCTATGCCTTGCTAAATCTATGAATTTTGAACTTATGCACAGTGTCCACAAGACCTACTACTACTACTAAAATAATACTAATAAAATAAAGGAGTATCATGATTCAATTTGCGATTAATAAAGCTTATTTCCTACAAGCACTTCATACAACTCGACGAGCTATTTCCTCTAAAAATGCTATCCCAATTCTATCAACCATAAAAATCGAGGTAACTAGTGAGGGAATCTATTTGACTGGTTCAAATGGTCAAATTTCAATTGAAAACAGCATTTCCGTTTCAGAAGAAAATGCAGGTTTATTGATTACCCAATCAGGTACTATCCTTTTGGAAGCAAACTTTTTTATTAATGTTGTTTCAAGCCTACCTGATGTTACCCTTACTTTTGAAGAAATCGAACAATACCAAGTATTACTAAAAAGTGGGAAATCTGAAATTACTCTAAAGGGGAAAGATGTCGAACAATATCCACGTATTCAAGAAGTTGATAGCTTAACCCCATTAATGATGAATACTAAGGTATTAAAATCCATCATTTCTGAAACTTCATTTGCAGCAAGTACGCAAGAAAGTCGTCCAATTTTAACCGGAGTTCACTTTGTCCTTTCCAACCACAATGATTTAAAGGCTGTAGCAACAGATTCTCATCGTATGAGCCAACGCCAACTTGTTTTAGAGCATTCTGCAGATAATTTTGATGTTGTAATCCCAAGTCGCTCTCTAAAAGAATTATCAGCAGTCTTTAGTGATGATATTGATAACTTGGAAGTTTTCTTCTCAGCTAATCAAATTCTTTTCCGTAGTGAAACCATCTCTTTCTATACACGCTTACTGGAAGGAAATTATCCAGATACGAATCGTCTCTTGTCAGATTCATTTGAAACTGAAGTTGTTTTTGAAACTGCAAGCCTCCGTTCTGCTATGGAGCGTTCTTATCTGATTTCAAATGCAAGTCAAAGTGGAACAGTCAAACTCGAAATCGTTAATGGTAATGTTAGCGCTCATGTTAACTCTCCGGAAGTCGGAAAAGTCAATGAAGACATTGATGTGCAGGATGTTTCGGGTAGTGATTTGATTATTAGTTTTAATCCAACATACTTGATTGACGCCTTAAAAGCACTTAAGAGTGAGACTGTACGTGTGCGTTTCATCTCACCAGTACGTCCATTTACTTTGACGCCAGCAGATGATAGTGAAAACTTTATTCAATTGATTACACCTGTAAGAACAAACTAAAATCGAAAAAGTTATCCACTGTGGATAACTTTTTTACTAGAAAGGGATTTTATGTACCAACTTGGAAGTTTCGTTGAAATGAAAAAACCTCATGCTTGTACTATCAAAGCAACAGGAAAAAAAGCCAATGAATGGGAAGTGACCCGTCTTGGAGCTGATATTAAGATTCGTTGTACCAATTGTGATCATGTGGTCATGATGAGTCGTCATGATTTTGAAAAGAAACTAAAAAAAGTTTTATAACTAGGTTTAAGGATGAGGTCTGCATCCTGAAGATTGCCTATATTGGCAGGGTGTCAAAGTTACCCCAAAAGATCTCATTTTGTTATTTCTTCCTTTTTCTAATTATCAAAAGGAAGCTGCCAATTTTTAACATTTTTTGTGTTATAATTAACTGAATTACTTTTTTATGGAGAAAAATATTAATGGCTTTAACAGCAGGTATCGTTGGTTTGCCTAACGTTGGTAAATCAACTCTTTTCAATGCAATTACAAAAGCAGGTGCGGAAGCTGCTAACTATCCTTTCGCAACAATTGATCCAAACGTTGGTATGGTTGAAGTACCAGATGAGCGTTTGACAAAATTGACTGAACTTATTACCCCTAAAAAGACAGTTCCAACCACATTTGAGTTCACAGATATTGCAGGTATTGTAAAAGGAGCATCAAAGGGTGAAGGTCTTGGAAATAAGTTCTTGGCCAATATTCGTGAAGTGGATGCGATTGTCCATGTTGTTCGTGCCTTCGATGATGAAAATGTTATGCGTGAACAAGGGCGTGAGGATGCTTTCGTTGATCCGATGGCTGATATTGATACCATCAACCTAGAATTGATTTTGGCTGACCTTGAGTCAGTTAACAAACGCTATGCCCGTGTTGAAAAAGTTGCCCGTACTCAAAAAGATAAAGATTCTGTGGCAGAGTTTAATGTTCTTCAGAAACTTAAGCCCGTGCTGGAAGATGGCAAGTCAGCTCGTACGATTGATTTTACTGAGGAAGAGCAAAAAATTGTAAAGGGACTTTTCCTCTTGACAACAAAACCGGTGCTCTATGTGGCAAATGTTGATGAGGATCAAGTCTCAAATCCAGATGATATTGAGTATGTTAAACAAATTCGTGAGTTTGCAGCAACTGAGAATGCAGAAGTAGTCGTTATCTCAGCTCGTGTTGAAGAAGAAATTTCTGAGTTGGATGATGAGGATAAAGAGATGTTCTTGGAAGACCTCGGCTTGACAGAGTCTGGTGTTGATAAACTGACACGCGCAGCTTATCACTTGCTTGGTCTTGGAACTTATTTCACTGCTGGTGAAAAAGAAGTAAGAGCTTGGACCTTTAAGCGTGGTATCAAAGCCCCACAAGCTGCTGGAATTATCCACTCTGACTTCGAGAAAGGCTTTATCAGGGCTGTAACGATGTCTTATGACGATTTGATTAGCTATGGATCTGAGAAAGCTGTTAGGGAAGCTGGACGCCTTCGTGAAGAAGGAAAAGATTATGTTGTTCAAGATGGTGACATCATGGAGTTCCGCTTTAACGTATAGAAAATAAAAAAATAATGCACCAGGCTGAAAAGTATTTTTCAGTCCTTTTGCTGTCTATCAAAGAGGAGAAATAATGACAAAATTAGTAGTTGGTTTGGGCAATCCAGGTTCAAAATACCATGAGACACGTCACAATGTTGGTTTTATGGCAATAGACCTTATTGCTAAGGGGTTAGGGTTAACATTTTCTGAGGAAAAGACCTTTAAGGCTGAAGTGGCTTCAACTTTCTTAAACGGTGAGAAAGTTTATTTTGTTAAACCAACAACCTTTATGAATCTATCAGGTCTAGCCGTTAGAGCATTGTTGGCTTATTACAATATTCCAATCGAAAATTTTATCGTCATTTATGATGATTTAGATATGGAAGTTGGAAAAATCCGTTTTCGTCAAAAAGGTTCAGCAGGTGGTCATAATGGTATTAAATCTATCATTGCTGAAACCGGAACTCAAGAATTTGATCGTATAAAAATTGGCATTGGTCGTCCACAAAAAGGTATGACAGTCGTTAATCATGTTCTTGGAAGATTTAATGAGGATGATTATGCCACAATACAGCTGACTTTAGACAAGGTAGAGGCCGCACTGAATCATTACCTTAAAACAAATGATTTTGAAGACACCATGAGGCGTTATAATGGCTAATACAATCTTAGATCTTTTTGAGGAAAATCCTCAATTGGTTGAATGGCGAGATAAGGTGTCATTATTAAGTCGACAACTGTTAATGGGATTTTCTGGTTCGAGCAAGGCAGTTGTCATGGCATCCGCTCTTTCTGAACAGGTTCCAAAGATTTTAATAGTCACCTCAACACAAAATGAAGCTGAGCAATTGACAGGAGACTTGTCAGCTATCTTAGGAGAAGACAAGGTTTACTCCTTTTTTGCAGATGACGTATCAGCTGCTGAATTTATCTTTGCTTCACCAGAAAAGACCCATTCTCGTCTCGAAAGTCTTAATTTTTTAATGGATAAAGAGGCAAGTGGAATCTTAGTTACGAGTTTAGTTGGTACTAAGTTACATTTGCCTAATCCTAAGGTTTATAAAGACTCTCGTATTGACTTAGCACTAGGGGAGGAACATGATTTAGAAGCTCTTAGTAAGCATCTGAGTAATATTGGATATCAAAGAGTAGAACAGGTTTTCTCACCTGGTGAGTTTAGTCGCAGGGGCGATATTTTAGATATTTATGAACTGACTGCAGAGCTACCTTACCGTTTAGAATTTTTTGGAGACGAGATTGATGGCATTCGTCAGTTTGATAGTGATAGTCAGAAATCTTTAGACAATTTAGAGCATGTTATCGTATCACCGGCAGATGATATTATCTTAACAAGAGAAGATTACCAACGTGCTGAGAAGGCCCTAGAAAGTGAAGTCTCAAAGTCAGAAGGTCCTCATAAGGCTTATCTTGAAGAAGTTCTGTCAGTAACGATTGATGGTCACCGTCATAAAGATTTGCGTAAGTTTCTATCTCTCTTTTATGACAAAGCTTATACCTTATTTGACTATCTGCCCAAGGGGACTCCTGTATTCATTGATGATTTTCATAAAATAGTGGACCGCCACGGGCGTCTTGAATTGGAGGTGGCTAATCTTTTAACTGAGGATCTTCAACAAGGTAAGTCGCTAAGTCATCTAAATTACTTTGTGGATTCATTTAAGACTTTGCGTAACTATCATCCTGCTAGTTTCTTTTCAAATTTTCATAAGGGACTGGGGAATCTTAAATTTGATAAGTTGTATCAATTCACGCAATACCCTATGCAGGAGTTCTTTAACCAGTTTCCACTTCTAGTTGATGAAATACATCGCTATACCAAGAATAAGGCGACAGTTATTTTACAAGTAGGATCTGAGAAGCAGCTCAAATCTTTGAAGGAAACTTTGGAAGAATACGACCTAGATTTACCTCTTAGTAGTTTTCAAGATTTAATACCTAATAAGCCTCAGTTAGTTTTAGGAAACTTATCCAATGGTTTTTACTTTGCGGATGAAAAGCTTGTTCTAGTTACTGAACGTGAGATTTTCCATAAAAAAGTGAAACGTCGTGTGCGTGCCAGTCATGTTTCCAATGCTGAGCGTCTTAAAGATTACAATGAACTTGAAAAAGGTGATTATGTTGTACACCAGACTCATGGTATCGGACAATTTAAAGGTATTGAGACCATTGAGATTAAAGGGGTGCATCGTGATTATCTGACTATCCAATATCAGGATGCAGCTACAATTTCTCTACCTGTTGAGCAGATTGAGAGTCTCTCTAAGTATGTGTCGGCAGATGGTAAAGAGCCCAAAATTAATAAACTCAATGATGGGCGCTTCCAAAGGACCAAGCAAAAAGTAAGCAAGCAGGTAGAGGATATTGCCGATGATCTCTTAAAACTCTATGCCGAGCGTAGTCAACTTAAAGGTTTTGCATTTTCACCGGATGATGATAATCAAAGAGATTTCGAAGATGATTTTGCCTACGCTGAGACAGTGGATCAATTGCGTTCTATCAAAGAAATTAAGGCAGACATGGAGTCAGATAAACCTATGGATCGTCTCTTGGTTGGTGATGTTGGTTTTGGTAAAACAGAGGTAGCTATGCGTGCTACCTTCAAGGCAGTCAACGATGGTAAGCAAGTTGCTATTCTAGTTCCTACAACAGTTCTCGCCCATCAGCACTATTTGAATTTTAAAGAACGTTTTGAAAATCATGCCGTTGAAGTGGATGAACTTAGTCGTTTTAGAAGTAAAAAAGAGCAGACTGAGACTATTGACAATCTAGCTAAAGGTCGTATTGATATTATCATCGGTACCCATCGTCTGCTATCTAAAGATGTTAAGTTTTCTGACTTAGGCTTGTTAGTAATTGATGAAGAGCAACGTTTTGGCGTGAAGCATAAAGAGAAACTTAAGGAGTTGAAAGCTAAGGTTGATGTCCTTACTCTAACTGCGACACCTATTCCTCGTACGCTTCATATGTCTATGTTGGGGATTCGTGACTTGTCGATTATTGAGACAGCGCCTACCAACCGTTATCCAGTTCAAACGTATGTGATGGAAACCAATCCTGGTCTTATTAGAGAAGCTGTTCTAAGAGAGATGGACCGAGGTGGTCAAGTTTTTTATATTTATAACCGTGTTGAAACCATTGACCAAAAAGTTTCTGAACTACATGAGTTGGTACCTGAAGCACGTATCGGGTTTGTACATGGTCAGATGAGTGAGTCGATGCTAGAGAACACCCTCCTAGACTTCTTGAATGGTGATTACGATGTTCTGGTAGCTACAACCATTATCGAGACAGGGATTGATATATCCAACGTTAATACTCTTTTTATTGAGAATGCAGACCATATGGGCTTGTCTACCCTTTATCAGCTAAGAGGTCGTGTTGGACGTAGTAATCGAATTGCTTATGCTTATCTCATGTATCGTCCTGACAAAGTACTAACAGAAGTCTCTGAGAAGCGTTTGGATGCTATTAAGGGCTTTACTGAACTGGGGTCAGGTTTTAAAATTGCCATGCGTGATTTATCTATTCGTGGTGCAGGAAATATTCTTGGTGCTTCTCAAAGTGGTTTCATTGACTCAGTCGGATTTGAAATGTACTCGCAACTCTTGGAAGAAGCTATCAATAAACGTCAAGGTAAAACTCAAGTTCGCCGTAAAGGAAATGCAGAGTTCAATCTTCAAATTGATGCTTATCTTCCAACCGACTATATTTCTGACGAGCGTCAAAAAATTGAAATTTATAAGCGGATTCGAGAAATTGAGAATCATAAAGACTATCAAGACCTTCAAGATGATCTTATTGACCGCTTTGGAGAATATCCAGACCAGGTTGCCTATCTCATTGAGATTGGTCTGGTTAAGGCATATCTAGATGCTGCCTTTGCAGAATTAGTTGATCGTAAGAATGATAGTATTATTGTTCGTTTTGAAAAAGCTTCTCTTAAATTCTTCTTGACTCAAGACTATTTCGAAGCTATCTCTAAGACGCATTTAAAGGCAAGAATTAGTGACAACAAGGGGAAAGTTGAGATTACTTTTGATGTTCGTAATAAGAGAGACTATGAGATCCTTGAAGAGTTAAAGATTTTCGGACAGACATTTATGGAAATCAAAGAACGTAAAGAAAAAATAGAAGCTTAAGGAAAGTTTAAGTAAGTCGCTATATACTATAAACATCCTAAAACTTTTCTTTTTCATAAATCTCCTGAGAGGGGCGACTGGTGTCGTTCCTCTCATTTTTGCGTTTAAAAAGGCTTTCGTCTGCTATTTTCTAAAAAAAATGCTATCATAGAAGAGATATCCTAACGAAAAGGAAATAATAATATTGAGATTAGACAAATATTTAAAAGTATCACGAATTATCAAACGTCGTCCAGTAGCTAAAGAAGTAGCTGATAAAGGACGTATAAAAGTGAATGGGGTGCTCGCTAAGTCATCCACGGATTTGAAGATTGGGGACCAGATTGAAGTTCGTTTCGGAAATAAACTGCTGACTGTTCGTGTACTCGAAATGAAAGATAGTACTAAAAAAGAAGATGCGGCAAAAATGTATGAAATTATAAGTGAAACAAGGATTGAAGCAGATGAGCAAGAAGCCTAATATTGTACAACTTACGAACGATTACATAGATAATGCCAATCAAGAGCAACGTCTAGAGCGTGCTGAACACGAGCAGAGAAATCGCTTTATGGGATGGATTCTCTTTGTTGTTGTTTTACTCTTTATCTTGCCAACCTATAATCTGGTTGAGACCTATATGAATATTAAACAACAAGAAAAAGAAGTTTTGTCACTTCAGAAAGACTATGAGAAACTGTCCACTCAGACAAAAGAACGAAAGGATTTGGCTAAAAAACTTAAGGATGATGCTTTCGCTGAGAAATATGCGCGTGCTAAATACTATTATTCACGTGAAGGAGAGTCTATCTATCCTGTCCCAAGCTTATTACCCTAATGAAAGATTTACTTAAGACTGTAGAAACTTTTTTAACCTACTCAGAAGCTAAGTTAGAGGAACTATCAGAAAAAAATCAAGAACTCAAAACAGATATACCAAGGAAAGTAGAGGTGAAGAAGCAGGCATGAAAAAGCTCCTTATAGCTGCAACCGTTGTGCTTGTATCTTCCAGTCCTTTAATCCTACTTCCTATGGAGAAAAAGCTAACTCTGACCTCAAAACAGGTCCAAAAGTTGACTCAAAACACTACAGTTAGTTTGAGTCAGTTTAAACAGATTCCTAAAAATCCAAGAACGGTAACAAGTATCCTAACTTATAAAAACAAGGAATTAACAGATTTTAAGGCCAATATTCAAGCAGATACCAAACTATCAATTTCTGCTATTTTTTGGAATGCTAAGGGTGAACCTGTTTTCCAACTTCAGGATGGTGATTATGTAGCCGCTAGTCAGCAATCAATTATTGATGATAGTGTCTATAATCAAAAACCAGTAGACATGACCTTCTGGACTAAAGATGGTTTATCAGTTTACAAAGAACCTTACGTTTTAGGGACTGAAAAAGCAGACTCTAAACTCGCTAGTTTCAAACCGATAAAGGTTAGCCGAGCTGCCCAGACGCATGCTGGAACTTATTATTTTGCAGATGGAGAAGGTTGGATCAATGCCTCTGACTTGTCAACTACTGATAATCGCATTGAGGCTGTTCAAAAAGTACTTAACGAGAAGTATAACAATCAAGAGCGCATCTCAGTTTATGTTAAGCAACTTGATACTGGAAAAATAGCAGCTATCAATGACGAAAAAAGCATGTATGCTGCTAGCGTAGCCAAGCTAGGTGTCCTCTATTATGCACAGGAACGTCTGTCGCATAAGAAATTATCTTTATCAGACGAGTATCAATATACCTCTGCTGTGAATGGATTCCCAGGTGCTTATGATCCAGATGGTTCTGGAAAAATCAGTAAAATGCCTGATGATAAAAACTATAGCTTGGAAAATCTGTTGAAGGCTGTAGCCCAAAACTCAGATAATGTAGCGACAAATATATTAGGTTATTATGTAGCCAATCAGTATGATAAATCCTTCCAAAAATCAGTAGATAAAGCCGCAGCGACCTCATGGAATATGGATAAAAAGGAGTTGACTGCTAGAGCCGCAGGTACCCTGATGGAGTCTGTCTATAGGCAAAATGGGGATATTATCAATTATCTTTCAAGTACAGACTATGATGGCGAACGTATTTCAAAAAACATTGATGTTCCTGTTGCACATAAAATAGGAGATGCCTACGACTTTAAACATGATGTGGCAATTGTTTATACAGATTCGCCCTTTATTCTATCGATTTTTACGGATAAAGAGGGCTATGACAAAATCACCTCAATTGCAGATGATGTTTATGGAATTTTAAGATAATGACAGAAAAATTGTTGCAAATGATGCAAGACAAAGGTTATTTTAACCAGCACAAGAAAATTTTAGTAGCAGTATCAGGTGGGGCAGACTCGATGAGTTTGCTGCACTTTTTGTATAACCATCAAAAAGACTTGGACATTCAGCTTGGGATTGCTCATATTAATCATAAACAACGACAAGAATCGGAGCATGAAGAAACGTATTTACGTCATTGGGCAAAGGAACATCAGATCTCTTTTCACTATAGTGCCTTCTCAGGAAAGTTTTCAGAAAATGACGCCCGCACCTTTCGCTATGAGTTTTTTCGGAGAGTTATGAAGGATTATGGTTACACTGCCCTTGTGACTGCGCATCATGCTGATGATCAGGCTGAGACGATTTTTATGAGACTTTTGAGAGGAAGTCGTTTAAGACATTTGACAGGAATTTCAGCTGTAAGACCTTTTGGCACTGGTCAGATTATTCGTCCCTTTTTGCACCTCACAAAAGCTCAACTTCCAGAGACTTTCCATTTTGAAGATAAGAGTAATACTTCATTAGCCTATCTCCGGAATCGTATTAGACTATCCTATCTCCCTACCTTATCTCAGGAAAATCCTAAATTCAAGGAGCATCTTTGTCTTTTATCCGAGGAGATTGGTCTTATGGAGCAAGCTCTAGAGGAGTTAACAAAGGATATTACTATCACTGATTTATCTGTTTTTCAACAACAGTCAGATGCTGTCCAACTCCTTCTTCTTCAGAATTATTTAGACTCCTTTCCTGATTTACAGCTTTCTAAAGGCCAATTTAATCAATTGTTAAGTTACTTAAGAAAAAAAGCTTCTGGAAAGGTGCCCCTAAAAAATGGTTATGAATTAGTCAAAACACAAACTGATTTCTTAATAAGGCAAGAAGAGTCTCTATCTTTATCTTCCCCTCGTCACTTAAAACTTGGAGAATCTATCACGTTTGAGGAGTACACATTGACTTTTTCGAAATTCAATGACAATTCTAACGTAGATTGTGTTAATATTTGTTCAGATTCTCCAATTACGATTCGTCATAGACAAAAAGGCGATAAGATTGACTTTGGTAGTCACCATAAAAAATTAAGACGACTTTTCATAGACAATAAAATTCCAGACAAGGAAAGACAAAAAGCTATTATAGGAGAACAAGATGGTCAGATTATCTTTCTTTATGTCTCTGGGCGTCTCTATTTGAAAAAAAAACCCGAAAATGCTATACTTTATGGCACTGTGGTCATTTATAAGAATTTCTAATCAAATACCATGTTTAAATAACGATGATTGAAGTAAAAGTGGTATAATAACACAATATTGACTTCGAGAAAGGGAACCCAATGTTAGAAAAAGACATTAAAAAAGTCCTCTTTTCCCAAGAGGATATCGTAGCTAAAACTAAAGAATTAGGTCAGCAATTAACAAAAGATTATGAAGGAAAAAATCCCCTTTTAGTCGGTGTTTTAAAAGGTGCTGTTCCATTTATGGCTGAACTTATCAAACATATCGATACACATCTTGAAATGGACTTTATGGTCGTTTCAAGTTATGGTGGTGGAACCGTCAGCAGTGGTGAGGTAAAGATACTTAAGGATGTTGATACCAATGTTGAAGGACGAGATATCATCTTTATTGAAGATATCATTGACACTGGACGTACCCTCCTTTACCTTCGAGATATGTTCAAATACCGTAAAGCAAACTCAGTAAAAATAGCAACTCTTTTTGATAAACCAGAAGGTCGCGTCGTTGACATTGAAGCTGATTATGTATGTTACGATGTTCCTAACGAATTTATTGTTGGTTTCGGACTAGACTATGACGAAAAGTACCGTAACCTTCCTTACGTTGGTGTTCTAAAAGAAGAGATTTATACAAAATAAGTAAAGGTCTAATTAGCTTATGAATAATAAAAATAATAATGGCTTCTTGCGGAATGCTTTCCTCTATATCTTAGTGATTATTGCAATCGTAACAGGAGTCCAGTATTTTGCTGGGGGAAGCCAAAGTCCAAGTCAATCACTGTCTTACACGCAGTTGGTTAATAAAATTAAAGATGGTAAGGTGAAATCAATCACCTATCAACCAAACGGTAGTATCATTGAGGTTAAAGGAAACTACAAAAAGGCCGAGAAGGTTGATACAGACCTTAGTTTACCATTTTTAGGTAGCGCTTCGTCAGAGACACGTAGCTTTACTTCAACAGTTCTTCAGAACGAAACAACAATGAAAACATTGCAATCGGCTTCAGAATCAGCTGATGTTAATGTTAAAATGATTCGTGAAAGTTCAAGTGGCACTTGGATATCGTATCTCTTTAGTTATATCCCTTTGATTGGTATTGCTATTTTCTTCATTTTTATGATGAATCAAGGTGGCAACCGAGGTGCCATGAATTTTGGTCGCAATCGTGCTAAAACACAATCAAAAGAGAATATTAAGGTTCGCTTCACAGATGTAGCGGGTGCAGAAGAAGAAAAAGAAGAACTCGTAGAAGTAGTTGATTTCCTCAAAAACCCGCGTAAATACAAGGCTTTGGGAGCACGTATTCCTAAGGGTGTTCTTCTTGAGGGCCCTCCAGGAACAGGTAAAACTCTTCTTGCTAAGGCTGTGGCTGGTGAGGCAGATGTTCCCTTCTTCAGTATTTCAGGTTCTGATTTTGTAGAAATGTTTGTTGGTGTCGGAGCAAGCCGTGTTCGTAGCCTGTTTGAAGATGCTAAAAAGGCTGAGAGAGCTATCATCTTTATTGATGAAATTGATGCTGTTGGTCGTCGTCGTGGTACCGGAATGGGTGGTGGAAATGACGAACGTGAACAGACCCTCAACCAGTTGTTGATTGAAATGGATGGGTTTGATGGCAATGAGAATATTATTGTCATTGCTGCAACCAACCGTAGCGATGTTCTTGATCCAGCTCTCTTGCGTCCAGGACGATTTGACCGTAAAGTTCTTGTTGGTCGCCCAGATGTAAAAGGTCGTGAAGCCATCTTGAAAGTCCATGCTAAGAATAAACCATTGGCTGAAGACGTTAACCTTAAGGTTGTTGCTCAGCAAACTCCAGGTTTTGTTGGAGCTGACCTAGAAAATGTTTTGAATGAGGCAGCTTTGGTTGCAGCGAGACGTAGTAAGACAAGGATTGATGCTAGCGATATTGATGAAGCGGAAGACCGTGTTATTGCTGGTCCTTCTAAGAAAGATCGTCAAGTATCTGAACACGAACGTAAAGTTGTGGCTTACCATGAAGCAGGACATACGATTGTTGGTCTAACCCTTTCTAGTGCTCGTGATGTTCATAAGGTTACTATTGTTCCTCGAGGTCGTGCAGGTGGATATATGATTTCTTTACCAAAAGAGGATCAAATGTTGTCATCTAAGGACGAGCTTAAAGAACAATTGGCAGGCCTTATGGGTGGACGTGTGGCAGAAGAAATTATCTTTAATGTTCAAACGTCAGGTGCTTCAAATGACTTTGAGCAAGCAACACAATTAGCACGTGCAATGGTTACTGAATATGGTATGAGTGAAAAACTTGGACCAGTCCAATATGAAGGTAACCATGCTATGAATCCAGGTCAATTTACACCGGATAAGTCTTATTCAGCTCATACTGCCCAACTCATTGATGAAGAAATTCGATCACTTCTGGTTGAAGCACACGATAAAGCAGCTGAAATTATCAATGCAAACCGAGAAACACATGCTCTCATTGCAGAGGCTTTGCTTAAGTATGAAACACTCGACGCTGCACAGATTAAATCAATCTATAAAACTGGTAAAATGCCAGCAGATTCTCTTGAGGATTCTGATGAAGATAATCATGCTTTATCTTTTGATGAAGTCAAAGAGAGACTTGAAACAAAGAATAATAAAGATGAAGAAGAGTAGAGTGTTTACTCTTCTTTTTTATTGAATACAAAAGTTACAAAAAAAGAAAATTAAAACTTTAAAAAAGTTATTGACAAGGTAAGCAAGAGATGATAATATGAATAGGCTACATCGGAGGATGAAGCAGAGACACGAG
>NZ_JASUZV010000008.1:0-108921 GCF_030284685.1 Streptococcus raffinosi | reverse complement strand
CGTCTGGGCTTCGGTTTTAGAAACTTTATTAACTTTAGGAAGCGTGTTTTCATCACTCTGAACATACAAAAAGAGAAAACCTATCAGGTTCTCTCTAGATGTTAGCTTTTCGTCACCCACTACAGTTGACAAGGAGCCCAAAAAAGAACCCTAGTTTTAACCTAGAGTCCTTAGAAACGTTGTTAAATCAACGTTTTATTTTTTCAAGTTGTAGAATGATTTCAAACCACGGTATTCTGCAACTTCACCAAGTTGATCTTCGATACGAAGCAATTGATTGTATTTAGCAATACGGTCAGTACGTGACAATGAACCTGTCTTGATTTGACCAGCGTTAGTTGCAACTGCGATGTCAGCGATTGTTGAATCTTCAGTTTCACCTGAACGGTGTGATACTACTGCAGTGTATCCAGCTTCTTTCGCCATTTCGATAGCGTCGAAAGTTTCAGTCAAAGTACCGATTTGGTTAACTTTGATAAGGATTGAGTTAGCAGCGTGTTCTGCAATACCTTTTTCAAGGTAAGCTGTGTTAGTTACGAAGAAGTCGTCACCAACCAATTGAACTTTACCACCAAGACGTTCAGTAAGAGCTTTCCAACCGTCCCAGTCGTTTTCATCCATAGCATCTTCGATTGTGATAATTGGGTATTTGTTAACCAATTCTTCGATGTAATCGATTTGTTCTGCGGCAGTACGTTTAGCTCCACCTTCACCTTCGAATTTAGTGTAGTCATATACACCGTTTTCGTAGAACTCAGATGATGCACAGTCGAAACCAAGGAATACATCTTCACCTGGTTTGTAACCAGCAGTTTCGATAGCTTTGATGATAGTTTCAACAGCATCTTCAGTACCGTCAAATGCTGGTGCGAAACCACCTTCGTCACCTACGGCTGTTTCAAGACCACGTTCTTTAAGAATTTTCTTAAGAGTGTGGAAGATTTCGGCACCCCAACGAAGAGCTTCTTTGAATGTTGGTGCACCAGCAGGTACAATCATGAATTCTTGGAAAGCGATTGGAGCATCTGAGTGAGAACCACCGTTGATGATGTTCATCATTGGAGTTGGAAGAACTTTAGTGTTGAATCCGCCAAGGTAGCTGTAAAGTGGAACTTCAAGGTAGTCAGCAGCTGCGCGTGCTACAGCGATAGACACACCAAGAATAGCGTTGGCACCAAGTTTACCTTTGTTTGGAGTACCGTCAAGAGCGATCATGGCGCGGTCAATACCTTGTTGATCACGTACGTCGAATCCGATGATGTGTTCAGCAATAACGTTGTTTACGTTATCAACTGCTTTTTGAGTACCAAGACCACCGTAACGAGCTTTGTCACCATCACGAAGTTCTACTGCTTCGTGTTCACCAGTTGAAGCTCCTGAAGGAACCATACCGCGTCCGAATGCACCAGATTCAGTGTAAACTTCTACTTCAAGTGTTGGGTTACCGCGTGAGTCAAGGACTTCGCGAGCGTAAACATCAGTAATAATTGACATTACAATACTCTCCTTATGAGTTAAATTTTTTTACACCTTTATAGTACCACAATATCAAGGGTTAAGCAAATTAAAACCAGAATTTTCTAGCGATTTTCTATTTTTTAATATTTTCAATTAATTTTGAAAATATCAGAAAAAGATCTTGATGAAAAGGAATTCAAAATATTGTATAATACTAGCAAGAAAACAAACAGGAGAACTCTATGACTTCACTTGAAAAAAAGGTGCTCCAATGCGCTAGTGGTGAGAAGCGCTTAAAACCTGATGAATTACGTCACTATTTTGGAACCTATGCAGAACGTGTCGTCTTAGCTATTCTATTGGAAAATGCTGAAAAGAAAACTGTAATGGAGGAGTTTCCAAAGATTTTAAAAGATCTTTCATTAGCTTACCCTCATCTAAGTCTCAAGCTTTCACCCAATCTAGCCGACCAGACACAATTCACCTATATTAAAACTGCTCAAGCACTCAATATTTCCGCTACTATTGTGGATGAAGCCAAAGCACACTCACCATATGGAATCATCGTGCATAGTGATAAGGCAGAAAATCTTGATAAGGTCCTCTTCTCGGAGATTCATCCCGATATTCTTGCTCCTCAAAAAACAGAGCAAGCTATTACCAAAAAGGGATTTTTTGCTAAACTTTTTGGAAAATAAAAGCTGACACAAGGTCGGCTTTTTTCTTATGTCACAAGGTTTGACTCAACTTGATGAGGTTGCCAATATTGAGTCCTGTTCGATAGAGATTCTCCTTGGCTGAAGCTAGGACTTGGTCTAAAGCTGCTACTTGTCCAATAATAGGGAATGCGGCTGAAATCCCAGCTACTGGAAAATCCGGTAAGTCATCTTTCAGACTGCCACAGATTGCGATGACAGGGATACCTGATGGTGTTCGTTTAGCTACACCAACTGGTGCCTTACCAGATAGAGACTGTCTGTCCATACGCCCTTCTCCTACGATGACCAAATCGGCTGACTTGACCCGTTGGTTAAAATTAACACAATCAAGTACAAAGTCAATACCTGATTTAATTTCAGCACCAGCAAAGGCCACTAAACCTGCAGCCATACCCCCTCCAGCACCTGAACCAGTAAGGTGTAAGACTTCAGGAGCAAAGGCCTTGTAGAATTGTTTCATAGACTGATCAACTCTTTCAAATTGCAAAGGATCTAACCCCTTTTGCCCACCAAAAATATAGGTGGCCCCATTCAGTCCACACAAAGGGTTATCTACGTCAGTGATTAGACGAATGGTCGTGGCTGACAAATCAATCTTGCCTTGCGACGATACCCTTTTGATAAGGCTAAGATTAGCACCTAGAGGCTCAACACTCTGCCCTTCAGAGTCATAAAAGCGATAGCCCAATCCGTAGGCCATTCCAATACCACCATCATTGGTAGCGGAGCCTCCTACACCTATAATAATATCACGTATGCCAGACTGAACCAGATGAACGATCAGTTCACCTACCCCCTGTGTTGTCAGACTAAGAGGATTTCGTTTTTCCTTAGGAATTTGTTCCAAGCCACAAATTTCGGCCATCTCAAAGATAGCAGTCTGTCCATCACTAGCATAGGTGACCGAACCATCACTCGTATAGGCATGGGAAAGCCTAATCCTTCTCTTTTCAAGATTTAAATTTTCAACAAGAGCATCCAAGGTTCCTTCACCACCGTCACCAATAGGGACAAGGTCAAATTCGGCATCAGGCACGGCTTTCGAAAAGCCAGATTTAAGAGCTAGGGCAACCTCTTTTGCCGATAAACTTTCCTTAAATGAATCAGGCGCAATCAATATTCGCATGATTTTCTCCTTTCATTTTCCTTTCAAGTAAGGAGACATAGCTTGGACCAGTTCATCCGTCATATGTCTTGGACCTCGAACTGTTTTAATTCCAAAGTTCTTTAAAATCTCACTGTTAAAGTCCTTATCCATAAAAGTGTGCAACAGTTTGATTCGCATCAATGCCTTAATACTCTCCTCCTCACGGTAACCCTGATTGGGTATATTAGCCTCCAAGACTTGACAGAGATAACGGATAGCTTTGGTAGGTGCCGTAATATAGATGGCAACGAAATCTCCCTTTTGCATACTCGCTTTCTGGGTCCACAGAATCTCCTTATTTGCTGAAAATTCCGCTCCAATATCATAATATTTCAGATTAGCTGGTATAAGCCAATAGTGAGGCTCTGAAGTTTTGCGAAGATGTTTAGGAGCCACTAGGGAACGACTCCTAGCAACAAGCTTAAAAACCGTTTCATCTGGTAGCGTTTCATCTAAGACAAGACTAATCCAACTTTTCTTAGACATGTGATAACTAGGAAAAATTCCTTCCATTTTCATGAGTTGTTCCATATCTTTGGGGTCAACCTTAAGATTAACCACATCATAAATCTGGTCTGTTTTTTCGCTATCAAGCCCTAGTTTCTCTCCTTTCAGAGGGAATAGCAAGGCATACCACTTACCAGTAATTCGATAAGAAAGATAGTCTGGATATTTCTCAAATGGATGATCTGCCTGATCCGAAAATTCTTGAGTCAAGAAGTTTGCCAGACGATTAGCCTGTGGGGATGAGAACAATTGATCCTCATAGCAGGATTCAGCCACTTGCGAAAGGAGGGCTCCATAGGCTTGTCTGACTTGACCCACATAGGTTCCCCTTGCTTGGGGACTACGAAAGGTATCATAAGGCTCATTAAGGTCAACATCTACAACCTGTCCTCTTAGATTACCTTCTTCATCAATGAGTAGTCTAGCTTCAAGTTCTTGGTCAATGAGGGGTTTTCTTAATTCCCATCCTTTATCAGTGGTCCTAAATCCGAAGGCCTGCAGGCTATCAGGGTTTAACCGTTTCTGTTTAAAATAGGCATCCTCAAAAGTCATTATTCCTCCTTTTTTCAAAGGAAAAGTTGAGACAAAATCATGCCCCAACACCTTTTTTATTTCGTTGACTGACGTAAGGTAAGACCGTGATTCAGAATAACGTCTTTTTCTTCTAGTTCTTCCTTATTCATAATTTTAGTCAACATACGCATGCTAACTGCCCCTAAATCATAGAGAGGGAGACTGATACTTGTTAGATTTGGACGAGTGTAACTTGTAATCGGTGAATCATTGCTGGTAATGATTTCAAAATCTTCAGGAACTGATTTACCTGCTGCAAAGAGACCATTTAGGAGGCCTGCAGCCAATTCGTCTTCTCCCACATAGGCAGCCGTAGCCCCAGAGTTCAAGACACGTTGTGCCAAATCAAAACCATCTTTGTAGCTATACTTAGCTTCGAAGACAAGTCCCTCGTTGTAGCGCATATTATTTTTTTCAAGTCCTGCCTTATAACCAACCAAACGAAGCTTGCCATTAATATCATCAATCAGTGGTCCTGATACAAAGGCAACCTTTTCATTGTTTTTAGCAAGCTGTGTAATAGCATCTTCAACGGAAGCCTTATAATCAATGTTAACACTTGGTAATTGATTTTCAAGGTCAACTGTACCTGCTAAAACGATTGGTGTACGGGTACGAGAGAATTCTGCACGGATTTTTTCTGTCAAATGATACCCCATGAAAATGATACCATCCACTTGTTTCGCAAATAGAGAATTAATGACTGCAACTTCATGATCGTCATTTTCATCACTAGAAGCAAGAACAATATTATACTTGTACATAGAGGCGATGTCATCAATACCTTTTGCCAGAGTCGCAAAATAGCTATTAGCAATATTTGGAATAACAACTCCTACAGTAGTGGTTTTCTTACTCGCCAAGCCACGTGCAACTGCATTTGGTCGATAATCCAGGCGATCGATGACTTCGAGCACTTTTTTTCGAGTGTTTTCTTTTACATTTTTATTTCCATTTACAACACGAGAGACCGTTGCCATAGACACACCAGCTTCGCGGGCAACATCGTAAATAGTAATCGTTTCATCAGTATTCATAAAAACACATCCTTTCTAACATAACGCTCACTTATCCAAGATAATTGTAGCAAATTTTGAAAACACTTTCAATTATTTTGACTGATTTTTTACAAAAAAATGAAAGGGTTTGCCTCTTCTCAACCATAATGAAGTAAGCCGTTTCAAAAAATAATGTTTTCCGTTAGCCTTTTCATTGCGATTCCGAGCTTACAGAGAAAACCATTAAAATGCTTTTATGAAAGAAAATGATTTAATGAAAAGCCAAAAACAACTTGAATTTTCCCTGCAAAAGTGACAGAATGAGTGTAAGAAATACAAAGGAGTTTTTTTATGTCTAAACTTGATCGCATTCGTCATTTTCTGTATGAACATAAAGCGGGTCTAGCCATTGTTTCAGACCCTGTTACCGTCAATTATCTTACTGGTTTTGATTGTGACCCCCATGAACGTCAAATGTTCCTCTTTGTCTATGAAAACCGCGAGCCTGCGCTTTTTGTTCCTGCTCTTGAAGTAGCACGAGCTTCTGCTGTTCTCGACTTCCCAGTCTTTGGTTATGTAGACTCTGAAAATCCTTGGCAAAAGATCAAGGCTGGTCTAGCAAACACAGATAGTCCTGTTATCTATGCGGAGTTTGACAATTTAAATGTGACTAAATTCCAAGGGTTGCAAACTGTCTTTGACGGACGCTTTGAAAACTTGACACCATTCATCCAAAAAATGCGTGTCATCAAGTCAGCTGATGAAATTCAAAAAATGATTGGCGCTGGAGATTATGCAGATAAAGCTGTAAATATCGGTTTCGACAATATTTCTCTTGATGTAACTGAAACTGACATCATTGCCCAAATTGAATTTGGTATGAAAAAAATCGGTATTAATCAAATGTCCTTTGAAACCATGGTTCTTACAGGTAATAATGCCGCAAACCCTCATGGTATTCCTGGAACTAACCGTATTGAGAACAACAGCCTTCTTCTCTTTGACTTGGGTGTTGTCAGTCAAGGCTACGTCTCAGATATGACTCGTACCGTAGCTGTCGGTCAACCCGACCAATTCAAGAAAGATATCTACAATATCTGTTTAGAAGCTCAATTGACAGCCCTTGATTTTATCAAACCAGGTGTAACAGCCAGTGAAATTGATGCTGCCGCTCGTCAGGTTATTGAAAAGGCTGGTTACGGTGAATACTTCAACCACCGTCTGGGACACGGTCTTGGTATGGATGTCCACGAATTTCCTTCCATCATGGATGGCAATGACTTGGTCATCGAAGAAGGCATGTGCTTCTCTGTGGAACCTGGTATCTATATTCCTGAAAGAGTCGGTGTCCGTATCGAAGATTGTGGTCACGTTACGAAAAATGGCTTTGAAGTCTTCACACACACACCAAAAGAATTGCTCTATTTTGATGTTTAATGAAAACACAAGGGTCTTCAATTAAGTTGAAAAGCACGACTGACACACATTGTAAAATTACAAAAAAGCTGGCCCACTACGAGTCAGCTTTTACTATTCTACTTTTCACGTTCTTGTCGAAGATAGTCAAGGCCTTCTTCAATCCATTCTGGCATGGCTGCAGCTAAGGGCTTAAAACCATAGTTCAATCGACTATCTGAGAAACGGTGGCGATGAGGAATTTTATTTTTTTCTTCTTCAAGTGTTCTCAAAGAAAGACTAGCCTTTTGTGTAAACTCATCAAAATCAACGACCTGAACCAAGACATCCTGGTCTACCTTTAGGGTATTGTAGATGTTGTCAATATAACCTGTCTTAATCTCTGAGATGTGAATCAAGCCTGTGGTACCATTTTCCAAGGAAACAAAGGCTCCGTAAGGCTTGATGCCTGTGATAACACCCTTAAGCTTGTCTCCAATTTTCATTTTAGTCTGCTACCTCGACTGTTTCAATAATAACATCTTCAAGTGGCTTATCTTGTGGCCCAACTTCGACACTCGCAATCTCATCAAGTACCTTATAAGAAGCTTCATCTACCAATTGACCAAAAACTGTGTGGCGATGATCAAGGTGAGGTGTTCCCCCATTTTCAGCATAAGCTTCAGCGATTGGTGCTGGCCAACCACCTCGCTCCAATTCTTTTTTAGAATATGGGATTTCTGGTATTTGAACGATAAAGAATTGACTACCATTAGTATCTGGTCCAGCATTGGCCATAGAGAGCGCCCCACGAAGGTTGTAGAGTTCTTTAGAGAATTCATCCTGGAAGCTACCACCGAAGCTCGATTCGCCACCCATACCAGTACCAGTTGGGTCACCACCTTGAATCATAAAGTTCTTGATGATACGGTGGAAGATTACACCATCATAGTAACCACTTTTAGCCAAATTGACAAAGTTAGTAACGGTTAGTGGCGCATGGTCAGGGAAAAGTTTGATGGCCAAATCGCCGTGATTTGTTTTAATCGTTGCGACTGGCCCTTCTACTGAATCCAAGTCAAGTTGTGGGAAATGAAGTTCTTTTTCTACCAATCCGAGTTCCTCCAAGGCATGGAAAATGCCATCTTCTTCTACTGTTCCTGTAACGTAATCTGCTTTTTCTTTCAGTTCTGGTGTGGCATTACCCATGGCAATCTTAAGACCAACATAGTCAAAGATTTCCATATCATTTGGACCATCACCAAACATCATAGCATTTTCTGGTTTAAGATTTTCATGTTCCAAGACATGACCAACACCAGAAGCTTTTGAGATACCATTGGCCACCACATCTGATGAGTGTTCGTGCCAAGGTACCATACGGACATGGGATGCCAGTTCTTCAGGTAATTCAAGGTCACCATCATTTTCCGCAAAAGTCCACATATGGTAAACATCATTCGACAAGTGAAAGTCTGGCTCCACATCACAAAGACCATAGACTGGTTTCATAGCATTATCAATCAAATCTGAACGCTCTGAAACAACTGGCTTATCCTTACCTGCAAACCCCCAGGCAATCCCAATCTCTTTGCACCATGCAACGAAGGCTTCTGTAATCTCACGTGGAAGGGGATGATTGTAGATTTCATCGCCTTTACGGTTAATCACATAGGTTCCATTAATGGTTACAAAATAATCTGGCTCTAGGTCACGAATTTCCTCAACCACACCATAATAGCCACGTCCTGTCGCAATCCCTGTCAAGATTCCTTTTTCTTTAAGACCCTTAAAAACAGCTTTTATAGATTCAGGAATGTAACCTGTCTTCTTGACACGAAGCGTATCATCAATATCAAAGAAAACAATCTTCGTTTTCTTTGCCTTGTATTTTGTTTTTGCATTTACTGGCATCGCTAATCTCCTTACATAAGATCAAGTCTATCGTTAGGTGCTCATCAAAAGACACCCTAACAAAAAGACCATACGGCATTTCCATTATATCATTTCTTAAAGCTAAAAAGCAAAAAATCATCTAAGACTTGAATGGTCCTAGATGATCGCTGTCTTAACGGTTAACGCTCTTGATAACACGTTTGATATCACGCTCTTGTTCACGGCGTTTGATAGATTCACGTTTATCGTAATCGTGCTTCCCTTTGGCAATACCAAGCAAGACCTTGGCAAAACCATTTTTTAGGTAAACCTTAAGAGGAACCAAGGTCATACCTGTTCCCTTAAGGTCGTTTGCAAGTTTGGCGATTTGCTTTTTCTTAAGCAATAATTTTCGGATACGGTCTGGATCCTGGTTCCAAATATTTCCTTGTTCGAAAGGGGCAATATGGACATTGAGTAACCAGGCCTCACCATTTTTGATTTGGGCATAGCCATCTTTTAACTGGATACGAGCCGCACGAACAGACTTAATTTCCGTTCCTGTTAGCACGATTCCTGCTTCAATAGTATCAACGATACTATAGTCATGTCTCGCCTTTTTATTCTGAGCAACAACATTGCCTTCACCCTTTGGCATAGCAGTCCCTCCATTCTCATCCTATTTTCGTTTTTTAGCTACATCCTTGTAAAAAGGTTTGTTGCCTTTTTTCTTACGACGACCACTCTCACGTCCCTTATTATCATTATGAGGACGGTTTTGATTCTTACGTTTGTCTGGCTTCTTAGATGACTTACGTTTATCGTCATAAGACCCTTTACGGCCATTATTATCTTGACGGTTACGATTATCGCCACCCTTACCACGACGATTGAAATCCCCATTTTGACGGTCACGACGAGGGCCTCTGTGACGGAAGGCTTTAGCCTTTTCTTCACGTTCTTGACGGGCCTTATGATCCACTTTTTCGATGATATCATACTCACTTGGAAGGTATTGAAAATCAATATCTCCAGTTTCCTTGTCTGCACGTGTCAATTTAACACGGATAGGTTGTCCAACACGGAAAGTCTTACCTGTTTTCTCTCCTTGAAGCGTCATGGTACGTTCATTGTAATTGTAAAATTCTGGCAAGGTCGTGATGTGAACCAAACCTTCGATGGTGTTTGGCAATTCCACAAACATACCGAATTTAACCACACTTCCGACAATACCGTCGAATTCTTGTCCAACATACTCTTCCATGTATTCTGCTTTTTTCATAGCTTCAACGACACGTTCAGCATCAATGGCACGACGTTCAAGTGTTGAAGATGATGACGCTAATTCAGGAATTACCTCATCAAAATGTTCACGTGTTTCTTGAGACAAATTGTTGGTGTATTCACGAATCATTCGATGAACCAAGAGGTCCGGGTAACGACGGATTGGACTAGTAAAGTGAGTATAATATTGAGCTGCCAAGCCATAGTGCCCGTGGTTGTGTTCTGAATAACGGGCCTGTTGCATTGAACGAAGCAACATCATGTTCATAACTTCCGCCCCAGGTTTACCCTGCACTCGAGCCATGAACTCTTGCAAGTCTAGCTGATCCATCTTATTGGCAGTTCCCTTGATTTGAACACCAAAGATAGAGGCGTAGTCCATGAAACGTTGCAATTTCTCGGCTTTAGGTTCCTCGTGGATACGGTAGATAAATGGCAACTTAGCCTTAGCAAAGTGCTCAGCTACACATTCATTGGCAGCCAACATGAAGGATTCAATCATTCGCTCGGCTGTTCCACGTTCACGCACCACGATATCCACTGGCATCCCCTTCTCATTTACCAAGATACGAGCTTCAGATGTATCAAAGTTAAGGGCACCACGACGCTCACGCATGTCTTCTAAAATCTTATGGAGTTCTGCCATAGCTGATACAGAATCCATGATTGGCTTAAACCGCTCAATTTTTTCTGGATTTCCAGCCAACATCTCATTGACATCGCTATAGGTCATACGGAAGGTTGTGTTAATAACAGATTGACAAATCTTATGATTAACCACCTTACCTTTTGGAGTAATCTCCATAATGGCTGACTGAGTCAAACGATCAACATTGGGATTTAGTGAACAAATACCATTTGACAGACGCTCCGGCAACATTGGAACCACGCGGTCTGTCACATAAACTGAAGTCCCACGTGCTACGGCCTCACGGTTAAGAGCTGAACCTTCAGTGACATAGTAGGACACATCGGCAATGTGGACACCGAGTTCAAAGTTACCATTGGGTAAACGTTTGATATGGACCGCATCGTCCAAGTCCTTGGCATCGGCTCCATCAATAGTGAAAGTCACTTCTTGACGAAGGTCAACACGACCAAGGAGGTCTTCCTGACTAGGTGCATCTGGCACAGCTTCTGCTTCAGCCATGACATCCTCTGGAAACTCTGAAACAATATCCATTGATTCCAAGACTTCCAAGACATCAATACCAGTATCTCCCTGATGACCAATAATGTCACGAACACTTCCTACAAAATAATCGTAGTGACGGTTAGGGTATTTTTCAATATCAACCTTGATAATTTCGGTCCCATCAAGGGCAACCGGTTCTTTCTTGATATAGATTGGTTGCTGAATCTTTTGGTTCTTAGACTTAATGTAACCAGCATAAGATTCTTTCTCGTCGCTAAGGATAAATTTCCCTACAACAGTCTTGAGCGAGTGTTCTACAATTTCAACAACACGTGCTTCGGCAGCTGTCCCACGCAAACGGTCGGCTGGCTTTTTAATAACTACAGCAACAGTGTCACCGTCAATGGCATGGCCAACATCATTACGTCCGATGAACATATCATCTTCATTGTCATCAACATGTAGGAAGCCAAAACCATTTTTATTGGCACGAAAAACACCCTCGACAGTAACTTGATTGGGATGCTCTTTCTTTGGTCGCAAGGACACCGAACCGTCTTTGTTAAAACGCAGCTGGCCCTTACTTTCCATGGCTGAAATAGCCTTGATGAGCTGTGGAAACTTTTCTCCCCCAGCCTGATTAAGAGCATGGGCAATGTCATTAACACTGGATTTTCCATGCTCTTTCAAGTAATTTATAATAGTTTCTTTCATGATTTCCTTTTTTCTAGTGACCATAACGCAAAAAATGAGCCAACCTCAGTCAGCTCATTACTTACTTGAGAGAATGGAAAGGACGATTGCATCTACAATCCATAGAAAAACCAAGATTCCTGTAAAGCGTTGCATAAAGGCTTCGAAACCACGTGGTTTACTACGTTCAAATAGTGCTTCTGACCCACCACCATCAAAGACATTGCTACTTGGGTTTTTTTGTGGCTGCATGAAAATCGCAATCACAATAATAGCTGACATCACCAAGAGCAGCGTTAATAATAAGTCGTACATAGTTATTCCTCCGAAAATGTCCTTATTATTCTACCATAGAACCCTTTAAGATTCAACATGTAAGGTTACTTTTCTATCCTTTGGACAGAATTTTGGAACCTGAATTTTTTCAGGATGATTCTGTTTATTTTTACTTGTGAGGTAATTGATACTCCCACACTCACTACACTTTAAATTGATTTTAACTCTCACCTATATTCTTAACTCCTAGCGATTTTCTAAAGATGATTAAGGACCAAACAAAATTTCCAAAGACGATGGCTGCTGTCACAAAGAAAACCCAACGATAGCCCAGTCCTGTAGCAACCGCTGAACCCACAAAAGGACCTAAAACTTGTCCAATGTATGAAAAACTTTGATTAAAGCTAAATATTCTTGAAATTCCTTCTTTGGGGGTCATCTTGGTCAATAAAGAATTGACACTCGGCATCAGGGCACCTACACCAAAACCATAGGCAAAGCGTAAAAGGCCCAGTTGCAAGGCTGAACCTGCAAAACCACAAAGGAAATACAAGAGAAAACTATAAAATAACCCCATCAAGAGCAAACGATGATTCCCAATGCGATCACCCAGTCGGCCTAAATAAGGAGTGCTTAAAAGACTTGAAAAGCCCATAGCGGACACAATTAACCCTGAGTAAAAGAGGATATTATCACTTTGACCCAAATAACGAATGTAAAGCGCCAAGATTGGGGCAATTGATTGGGCAGAAATCTGGATAATCATACTAGTCACAAAGAGCCCAATTAAAAGTGATTTGCTTGGAATTTTAGCAAATACTTGTGAAAGACTCATCATCTCTCCCTTTTCAATCGGTTGGAAGTCCTCGCGCAAACCAAAGATAGTCAAGAGGCAGCAAATAAACAAAATGAGTCCAACCAATAAAAAGGTTCCCCTCATTCCAAAGGCCTCAGATAAGGCACCACCTAGCAAAGGGCCAATCAAGACACCTGCCGTGAGACCCGTGGACAAGGTCCCCAGGGCATAGCCAGAACGTTGCTGAGGAGCTTGACTAGCAATCAAGGCTGTTGCATTTGGCACATAACCTGCAAACAAGCCATTCAAGATTCTCAAGAAAAGCATCCAGAAGACATTAGGCACAAAGGCTAAGCCTCCCATTGTAAAGGTCATGACCATACTGGCTCTTATCATCATGGGTTTTCGGCCATAACGGTCCGCCAAGCGTCCCCAAACTGGTGAAACCAAGGCTGAAGCTAGGGCAGACAGAGCGACAGATAAACCAGCATACCATTCTACCATAGCGCCTTTAACCCCTAATTCTTCAACATAGAGAGCCATGAAAGGCATGACAATAGAAAAGCTAGCCCCAGTAAAAAAAGTTCCTATCCAAGCAATTTTAAGATTTCGTTGCCAATCAGCGGTTTTAAGCTCTTTTTGGCGCAAATCATCATCTTCTTTCTAAAATTCACTATCCATTATAACACAATGACTAACTATAGGAGGTTAGCTAAATCTTTGATGGCACTCTTCACCTTTTCCTTCAAATCATCAATGCTCCCGTTGTTATCAATAACTAAACTAGCATACGGCAGTTTTTCGGATAAAGGCATTTGACTAGCAATACGCATGTCTGCTTCCTCAGCACTTAAGTGATTCCTTTTCATCAGGCGTTGGCGCTGGACCTCAGGAGACACCGCCACCAACCAAATCTGGTCAAACCAATCCTGATAATCATTTTCAATCAGTAAGGGAATATCCATAAAAAAGACGTCCTCTTTCTTGGCCAAGCAATCTCTTTTGGCTGCCAACTCTTCTCGGATAATTTTTCCCTGAATTTCAGCAGATTGATGCCGCATCTCTTCACTTGAAAAGATTAATTGCCCTAACTTAGGACGATTTAATTCTCCATCAGAAAGAAGGATAGCCTCTCCCAACCAATCAAGCAAGGCTTGATACAACCTGCCCCCTTTGGCCTGCATGTCGTGCACCAGTTGATCGGCATCAATGACCTTGTAACCTGCCTCTTTAATCATTTCAACAAGGGTTGATTTTCCTGAAGCAATGCCTCCTGTTAATCCTATAATCATCGTTTTTGACAATGAGGACACAAATGCGTTCCTCTTCCTCCTAACTTGATTTTCTCAATCGTGCTTGCGCAACGTGGACAAGGTTGCCCTGTCTTTCCGTAAACCCGCAAATAATCCTGCATGGTCCCGTCTTCACCGAGGGCATTACGATAGGTCCTTATAGTGGAACCACCTTTTTCAATCCCCAACTGTAATATGGTAATCGTTTGATCGTGAACTCGTTTCATGGCTGCCTTGCTGAGTTCCCTTGCTGGCGTCTCTGGATGAACCTTGGCTGCCCAAAGCACCTCATCAACGTAGATATTTCCTAGCCCAGCCACTAATTTCTGGTCCAAGAGTAAGGGCTTAATAGGCTTGTCGGAACGCATTAAAGCTCTCTCAAACGATGCATATTTAAAGGCCTTCTTAGTAGGTTCAGGACCAAGCTTTTTCTTCGTAAAATAAGCTTCCTCTTGATTTTTAGATAGTAAATCAAAAGTCCCAAACTTGCGAACATCCTGATAGACAAGTGTAAAGCCATCATCTAACTTAAAAAATAAGTGAAAGTGTTTGTTGGTAGGAACCTGGTCTGTAAACAGCAGGTATTTTCCCTCCATGCGCAAATGGGAAATCATAATCAACTGACCAAAATCAAAAATGAGATACTTTCCCCTACGTCGCATGGCTTGAATCCTCTGACTAGGTAATTCATTTAGAAAGCTTTGATAGGACGTTTTTACCATCTTTGGGACCTTGACCTCAACCGATAAAATAGTTCGCCCTAGGACCAGTCTTTCTAAACCACGTCTAACCGTTTCTACTTCAGGCAACTCAGGCATCTGCTCCTCCTTCTAGCAAGAAAGCCGAGCAAGTGCTCAGCTTTTTCTCAGTATTCTTTTTCATTATAACCAAAATCGGCCAAATCAAGTTTTTTATCCCGCCAATTTTTCTTAACCTTAACCCAGGTTTCAAGGAAGACCTTGTCCCCAAGCATGAGTTCAATATCTTTACGAGCAAGGGTACCAATTTTCTTGAGCATGGCACCTTTTTTACCGATGACAATACCTTTTTGGCTATCACGCTCAACCATAATCGTCGCACGAATGTGAACCTTATCCGTCTCTTCATCACGCTTCATCGAATCAATAACAACAGCAACTGAGTGCGGAATTTCTTCACGAGTCAAGAGTAGCACTTTTTCACGAATCATTTCAGACACCAAGAAACGTTCTGGGTGATCTGTAATCTGATCTGATGGAAAATATTGGAAACCTTCTTCAAGATTGTCACTCAAAACATCCACAAGGTGAGAGACATTGTTTCCTTGAAGGGCTGAGATTGGAATAATCTCCTTGAAATCCATTTGGGTACGGAAATCGTCAATCTGCTCAAGGAGCTGGTCGGGATGGACCTTGTCAATCTTATTAACCACCAAAATAACGGGTACCTTGGCTTGCTTAAGGCGTTCGATAATCATATCATCGCCCTTACCACGAGGCTCATCGGCTGGAACCATAAAGAGGACCGTATCCACTTCACGAAGGGTTGAATAAGCAGATTCCACCATGAAATCCCCTAAAGCCGTCTTAGGCTTGTGGATACCCGGTGTATCGATAAAGACAATCTGTTCCTTGTCTGTTGTGTAAATTCCCATAATTTTATTACGGGTTGTTTGAGCTTTATCGCTCATGATTGCAATTTTTTGCCCCATAACATGGTTCAAAAAGGTAGATTTTCCTACATTAGGACGGCCAAGAATGGCCACAAAACCTGATTTAAATGTCATTTACTTTCTTTCTCTTTAGTTCTAGTTAAAAATTAAGTTCCAAATTTTAGGTATGAAAACAATCATACCAGTGATGAGTGCGTAACAAGATACGACAAGGACAGCTCCCGCTGCCATGTCTTTAGCATTTTTGGCTAACATAGAAAAGTGATAATTACTAGCCAGATCAACCACATTTTCAATGGCAGAATTGACAATTTCAAGAGCAATTACTAGAAAAACCGCCTGCAGGAGAAAAAGCCATTCTATCGCAGATACACGAAAAATCAAGCCAGCTAGTACCACTAAAACAGCAGAAACCAAATGCTTGCGCATGTTACGTTCTTCTTTAATAGCCGTAATTATACCTGTCAGAGCAAACTCAAAACTTGCTGTAAATTCTCTATTTTTCCACTTTTTCTGTGGATTATTGTCGCGTAAGTCCATAAGCAGTTAAAATTTCTTCCTGTAATCCAAACATTTCCGCTTCTTCTTCAGGGGTGTAATGGTCATACCCATTGATGTGAAGAAAGCCATGAACAGCTAAGAAGCCCATCTCACGCTCATAGCTATGTCCATATTCTTCAGCCTGTTCGTGAGCCTTATCAACGGAAATAAAGAGTTCACCGATATAACTATCAAATTCTCCCATCATTTCAGCCAATTCTGGATTTTCCGCTAAATCTTCCTCATCAAAAGTGATATCTACCTCTGGCTTATACTCCAAACTAATCACATCAGTAGGGCGGTCCGTATCACGATACTCTAAATTCAATTCGTGACTACGTTCGTTAGTTACAAAAGTAACTGCCATCTCCTTGTCTTCCTTACCAAGTTTTTGCGCTGCAAAATCAAGTAACTCCAAGGTTTGTTTTTTTATTTCTTCAGAGACCTGTCCAGTCTCGTCAATCATTTCAACATACATAGCATATCTTTCCGAACGACTGATTCCAGTTTTAGGACAGAACCGTTCGTTTCCTTTCACTAACAAATTAGCTTTTTATTACAAATACTTAATCACAGTTAATATCGCCCCAGATTAACTCCGGTCCAATATCAATCACTTCATTATATCACAAGGATACAGAAAAAGCAGACTTAAGCCTAATTGTCTGCTTCTTTTATTAAGAATATGATATAGCAAGCCTTTATTGATTTAGACCATGAGAAAAACTGTTTTTTCAAAGAACTCTTTAACTTCTTTGTCCCTACATTTCTGCATCAGCACCTTACTATTAAAAACTTTCAGTATCAAAATCCGACAAATAGCGAAAAAAGCCATCGTTAAATGACTTTTTAAAGTTCTGTACGATTCTCAATTGCTCGCAACAAGGTCACCTCATCAGCATATTCAATGTCAGAACCAACAGCCAAACCACGTGCTAAACGGGTTACCTTAATGCCGGCTGGTTTGAGGACACGGGAAATATACATGGCTGTTGCTTCACCATCGGCTGTAGCATTGGTTGCAATAATGACTTCTTCAACCTTACTATCCATCAAACGAGTAATCAAACTCTTCAAATTAATATCATCAGGCCCTATACCGTTCATTGGTGAAATAAGACCTTGAAGTACATGGTAAAGGCCATGATATTCCTGAATCTTTTCCATAGCTGAAACATCTTTTGAGTCCTCGACAACCAAAATCTTAGTACGGTCTCTAGTCTCATCGGTACAGATATTACAGGGATCGTCATCCGTTAAACGCCCACAAACTGAGCAATACGTCAATTCACGCTTAGCAGCCAAAAGGTTTTTGGCAAAATCATTGACATCCTCATCAGACATGCTAATGGTATAAAAAGCTAGGCGTGTCGCTGTTTTAGCCCCAATTCCAGGGAGTTTTGAAAAACTATCAATCAGCTTCGCAATTGGAGTAGGATAAAGCATGAAGGTCTCCTGTTCTTTATATGATTTTATTCATCTCTTATCTTTTGTCACTGTCATGGATATGTCTTTACCCAAGAACAAATACTCAAACACTATATCACAGAAAAATCCCTCGTGCAAGGCACAAGAGATTTTCATATTTAGTGAGTATTTTGATAAAGTTCCATGATAGCTTTGACCGCATTTTGATGAGCCTTACTCTCCCCGTCTAGAGCATGTGGATACATGATTCCAACAGCCAACTTCGTACCATCTTTGGCAGTCGCATAGGCCACGGCACTATGGTTAATCGTTGTTACAGAGTTACCGGAAGCATCCGTTGCATAAGTTTCGCCTGTCCCTGTTTTACCACTAATTGGAATGATAGAACTTGCCATAGCTTTACCAGTCGCAAGGCTAGAACCGGAATTAACGACATCATTAAAGCCTTGTTGGATAATCCCCATCTGCTCAGAATCAAGAGGTAAGGTATTTAATACACGTGTATCTACCGTTGAAGCTAGAGTTCCTAAGCTACCATTTGTGCCAGCATCATAGATACCTCCCACAATATGAGGTGCTACACGTTTACCACCATTTGCAATTGAAGCAACATATTGAGCCAATTGAATAGTTGTATAAGAGTCGTACTGACCAAAAGCTTCTGTCAAGACGTTGGCTACATTGTAATTCTTAGAAATATAACCTTCTGATTCTCCAGGCAAATCAAGTCCTGTAGATACCCCCATACCAAAATCAGCGTAGGTATCACGAAGTGTCGTCATGGCCTTATCCATATTGTCAGTCGACAAGGCCATACCTGGAACATACTGTTGGCCAAGTAGTTTAATTGCAATCTGCACCATATAGGTATTTGATGAGTATTCTAGAGCCTGTGTCGCGGTAATAGCACGGCTACCTTGGTCTGTAAACCAAGATGTGATAGGGGCTGAACCGGCAATGTTGATGGGTTGGTCAGTCAAGACCTGATTTCCATAAATGGCACCTGAACGCCAACCAGCAGTTAAGGTTGCTCCCTTAACAACAGATCCTGGGACGAAGACATCAGTGATTGTTCCTAAGGCATTGGCCTTAAAATCTTGTGCTCCTTGTTCATGTTTTTGCCCTGCCATAGCAAGTACAGCACCGGTGTCTGCATTCAGTACCACCGCATACATTCCCTCAGAATAAGTCGCCTTATTCTCAGCAATTTCTGAAGAAAGTTGTTGACTTAGGATGTCTTCAACACCCTTTTGAAAATTGAGGTCAATAGTTAACTGCAGGTTGTTACCCTTGCTACCTTTTTGCGTGATTTTATCACTGTCGACCTTTCCTTCTTTGTCTACAGTAATTTCACGAACCGTATGTTTTCCTTGCAGTTTTTCCTCATATTCTTTTTCTAGATAAGAGGTTCCTACACGGTCATTGAGGGCATAGCCTTTTTTAAGGTATTCCTTGGCATCTTCCTGAGGTAAGCCTGCTTCTGAGCTTGAAACCTTACCAATCAGAGGAGATAAGGCTGAATCAGCTGTATGACGTTCCCAATCCTTAGCAACCGTGATACCATTTAATTCCTTTTGTTTAGCCGCTACAATCGCAATCTGATCAGGTGTTAATTCGCCCGTCTTTAATGTGACTGTTGAGAAATTAGAAACAGCATTCATCTGTGAGTAAATGTAGACAATCTTAAGCTCATCCTCAGTGTAATCCACTGCTTCATCAGGAACGGCATCAACAGCATTGTTGTAAATAGTAGCTTCAGCTAATTTATTACCAAACTTATCTGTTTTCTTGTCCTTTGGAAGATCGTTAACCACACGTTTGTAGGTGGCAGAATCCGCTAGATAGAAATCGCGTTTCTGGCGTGCTGTTACCTTCGTCTCCGTTAGTGTTACCATGGTCGCTAACTTTTCAGCGACCTTCTTCATAGTATCTGATGACACCAAATTGCTACGTGTAAAGGTGATAACGTCCTTGCTCTGATTGGTAGTAAGAGCAACCCCCTTGGCATCAAAGATTTGCCCACGTTCGCTTGCAATTCTAACCGTATACTTGGAGTTATCCTCTAATTTCTTAGTATAAAACGATTTGTTATAAACCTGCATATAGGTCAAACGTGCAAAAAGCAACAAAAAAAGGACAAAGACTACACCAAAAAGCAAGTAAACACGACGTGAGATGTTTACTGGCTTTCTAGGTTTATTCGCTCGTTTTTCTTTTTGTTTTTGGCGCCGTTTTTCCCATTTTTGACTGAGTTTTTTCGAAAATGATGTCACTTTTTTTCCTCTATGTTCTCATAAAAATTCTCTTTTATTTTATCACAAATAAGCTTCAGCAATCTTAAAAAAATGTCGAAATCTAAAAAAACTTGCCTCAATATAAGACACGTTTTTTAGATTATATTGACAACTTTTTCATCCAGCTAGGGATGGCTTTACTGATATGTGTCGGCAAAACCACATAGGCATTTTTAGCCAGATCATCAGCGATAGCTGAGTGAAGCCAGGTAGCTACTGTGACAGCCTTATAGCGATCAATTGAAGCGAACTGGGCCAGAAAACCAGTAATCATACCAGCTAAGGTATCTCCCATTCCTCCTGTGGCTTGATAAGGCCCACCAACTTCTAAATGAGCTACTTTTTCACCCTGATAGACAGCCGTCTTGTGACTCTTGGCAACCAGGATTGTCCCAGCTTGGAACTCTCCCAAGGCTTTTTGAGTGTTGGAAACTGTCTGCTCTGGAATCCTAAAACCAGACAAGCGTTCCCATTCTTTTTGATGCGGGGTGAGAGTAAGGTGACAATCTGGTAAGTCCTTCTTATTTTTCTTAGCCAAAAGATTGAGAGCTGAACCATCAACAACCAGGTTCTGATCAGGTCTAATATTTGCCAGGACCAAATCCAAGACCTGACGAGCTGCATCACTCTCACCTAGACCTGAGCCAATTAAAACCACATTTGCAGCCCTAAGATTGTCAAGAAGCCTGTCCCTTTCTCCAAAATCAAAAGCCATAGCCTCAGGAAGATGGGCATGAAGTGCTGTGATATTGTCACGATCGGTCGCTACCGTAACCAAGCCTGCCCCACTATTGACACAGGCAATAGCAGCCATAATGATGGCACCACCATATGGATAGAGGCCACCAATTAAAAGCACACGACCGTAAGATCCCTTATGAGACTCTCTCAAACGAGGTCTAATCACTTGCCTAGCTAAATCGCCATCTACTTTCATAAGCTATCCTTTCGCACTACGAAGAGCAGCTTGATAGGTCTGTTCCATAAGCATGGTAATAGTCATAGGGCCTACACCACCTGGAACAGGCGTGATCATGCCAACTTTATCTTTCACACCTTCAAAATCAACATCGCCACAAAGTTTGCCTTCTTCATCACGGTTAATTCCCACATCAATGACAACAGCACCCTCTTTGACAAAGTCTTCTGTGACAAATTTTGCACGTCCAATGGCCACAATCAAGACGTCTGCCTTGTTACAAACATTCGCCAAATGTGGTGTCCTTGAGTGGGTCAAAGTTACTGTGGCATTTTTTTCCAAAAGAAGCTGAGCCATAGGCTTGCCGACGATATTACTACGTCCAATAATAACTGCTGTCTTACCTTCCAATTCAACATTGTACTCACGAAGAATTTCCATAATACCTGCAGGAGTACACGGCACCATTTGAGGACGTCCATTCCAAAGATTCCCCGTATTCATAGGATGGAATCCATCAACATCCTTTTTAGGATCAATTGCCAAGAGAATACGCATTTCATTGATATGGTTAGGTAGTGGTAATTGTACCAAGATACCATGGAAAAGCGGATCTTGATTGTACTTTTCAATGACCTCAATCAATTCTTCTTCACTTATTCTCTCTGAAAGATTGACCGTCTTGCTATGGAAACCTGCCTTAATAGCCGCACGTTCCTTATTACGGACATAAACCTGACTAGCAGGGTTGTCTCCAACCATAATAACGACCAATCCTGGTACAATCCATTCACTTTCTTTAAGACGAGCCACCTTTTCTTGCAATTGATTCTGCATTTTCAGAGCTAGGGCTTTACCGTCCATCATTATCACCATGTGTGTTCTCCAATACATACTTTTTTTCAATTATACCATAGGGAAGGCTCTTTGTGACTTAATTTTCAAAATTTTCAAAAAAACAATTCACATTTGAGTACTAAAAAAGCCGAAACACTGTTTCAACCTTTTTGATTCGTTTTCGCTATTAATTGACAAAACTATTTTGCTGGCTCCATCCTTTAATGGCACATAAGGTCTTTTGTTGGAATTTGCCACTCTCATACATATGATCAGCACCAGTTAGTGAAATAAGCACCGAATCATGGTAGTTCTTTGCTGTTCTTCTTGCAATATTAGGGTGAGTCATCTTGTCCCTGGTTCCAGAAATCACGAGAACAGGACAAGATATTTGACTAAAGTCCACGTAAGCTGCCTTCGTTTTATCGAACCAAGGAAGAGCCATCTGGGTGTAAACCTTGCCTGATTCTGGAACTAATGTCGCAAAAACTTCTTCTTTCAAATACTCTTCTTGTTCATTCATACAATACTTGAAAAACTCCTTTTTATAAGGAGGCATAGCCTTTTTCCAAAAGCCCCAGCGTAGAAAATGCTTACCAAAACAAGCCAGCATGGTTGGGTAAAAGGCAAAAATATCTGCCGTAGGTGCTGGTCCCATAAGAATCATACCAGCTACTTCCGTCTTTTCGGCAACCATCTGTGCCACCAAACATCCTAAAGAGTGTCCCAAAATAAGTGGCGGTTGATCTAAACTTTCAATCAAGTCCACCAAATCATCTCGGTAATTCTGCAAAGTCACTGTCCCAACCTTAGCTAGACACTCTTGATAAGGTAGGTCATGGTAACGAAAGCTAGGTGTATGCACCTTATATCCCATTTGACGTAGACCTGTCGCAAATTCTCCCCAAACATTGCCATCACACCAGGTACCGTGAATTAGGACAATCTCTCTGTTCAATGTCATTCCTTTCATTTCTCCTTTGTTAAATCAAGCTAGATTTTTTCAATGTCATCATATCACACTTTCTCTTAGGCAATCTTTATACATCCCTTACAATTGTAAGTAAAAATGACCTCTTATCTAAATAAGAGATCATTTTCTTATATTCTATTAATGATTAGCTTTATGCATTTCTTCTTTGACCGCGCAAGAGCACTCACAATCACCACAAGATCCTTTTCCTTTGATATAGTGACGGATGCCTAAACCAGCCAAAGCGAAAATAATAAAGGCAATAATAAATGTAGACATAACAACTTCTCCTAACTATTAGCTTCTTGAAGATTTTCCAAGGTAATAATCTTATCCTTAATTTGACGCGGTTTACGAACAACGAAGTAAATCATAGTCACTAAAAGCAAGACTGCTACAAGTGTCCAAGGAGTTATCGGCTTACCATAAAGGAGAACTTGACCAAATTGATATAGAATCAAGCTGACACAATAGGCCAAACCTGTTTGAAAACTAATCGCTCCAACCGTCCATCTCAGATTAGCCATTTCACGTTTGATAGCCCCAATAGCTGCAAAACATGGTGCACAAAGCAGGTTAAAAATCAAGAAAGAATAAGCAGCTAGAGCTGAATAATCTGCTTGCAGGGCCGTAGCCAAACCAGCTTCACTACTGTTATGATAGAGAATTCCGAAGGTAGCCACCACGGTCTCCTTGGCTGCTAAACCTGTGAGAGCAGCAACCGTTGCCTTCCAATTTCCAAAGCCCAGTGGTGTAAAAATCCAAGACAAGCCCTTACCTAAAGTAGCTAAGATACTCACTTCTGTATCAACGGTCTGTAACATAAAGTTATAGTTGGACATGAACCAAATCAGGACAGTCAAACTGAAAATAATGGTTCCTGCACGTTTCACAAAACTCATAGCCTTACCAAAGGCATAACGCAAGACCGACATAGCCTTAGGCCAATGATAAGAAGGTAACTCCATAATGAAAGGACTGGTCAAGCCACCCAAAAAGCTCGTCTTTTTAAGGGCAATACCTGATAAAATGATGGCAGCCATCCCAATAAAATAAGTACTTGGAGCCACCAGAGGATTGTGAGGAAAGAAGGCCCCAGCAATCAAAGCGATAATTTCCAATTTAGCCGAGCAAGGCATAAAGGTTGCCGTCATAATAGTAATCCGACGATCTCTTTCATTTTCAATAGTCCGGCTAGACATAACTGCCGGAACACCACATCCTGTTGAAATCAACATTGGAATAAAAGATTTCCCTGAGAGTCCGAAACGACGGAAAATGCGGTCCATAACAAAGGCGATACGACTCATATAACCAATATCTTCAAGCACACCTAAGCAGATAAACAGCACGAAGATTTGGGGAAGGAAGCCAAGTACCGTCCCGATCCCAGCCACAACGCCATCAACAATCAAAGACTTAAGCCAATCTTGGACATGAAGATAGGTGAGCCCAGAGGTCATCAAATCAGGAACATACTTGCCAAAGAGGACATCACTGGCCCAGTCAGTCCACATCTTTCCCTGAAGAGAAAAATAATAGACCAAATACATAACTACCGCAAAAATTGGGAGAGCCAAAATACGGTTGGTTACTAATTTATCAATCTTGTCTGACAAGGTTAAGGCAAAATCTTTTGTCTGACTCTGAGCCATCTTACAAACACGTTCAATAAAGGCGTAACGCTCATTAATGACAATAGATTCGGCATCCTCTGTGAAAACTTCCTCAGTGATACGTATGATGTCTTTGATTTCTTTACGTTGGAAAGCTGACAAATCTAGTTCAGCCTCAACCAAAGCATCGTGTTCAAAGAGCTTAATGGCATAAAAACGTGCGGACCTTTGTGGCACAGAATTTCCCAAAACATCCAAAATTTGTGAGATGGCAGCTTCTAATTTATCATCATAAATTGGAAAAGCGATGTCTCCTACAGTAGCAGTCGTCGTATGAGCTGCCTTTTTCACAACCTTATCCACACCAGTCTGTTTGAGAGCGCTAGTCGCAACCACCGGGACACCCAGATGATAAGACAATTTATCGATATTAATTGTTTTTCCCTGAGCTTCTAAAACATCGCTCATGTTAAGAGCCAAGGTCACAGGAATACCTGTTTCAATCAACTGTGTTGTCAGATAAAGGTTACGTTCCAAGTTTGTCGCATCAACCACATTTAAGATGCTATCAGCCTTTTTGCTGAGTAAATAGTCACGCGCCACCTTTTCCTCAGGACTATAGGGTGACATAGAGTAAATCCCAGGTAAATCCTGAATTTCGATATCTTTATGCTTTTTAACCAGACCACTTTTTCGTTCTACAGTAACACCCGGCCAGTTACCAACACGCTGATTGGTCCCTGTTATCAGGTTAAATAAACTGGTTTTACCACTATTAGGATTACCTATTAATGCAATTTCTGTCATTTTCCCTCTCCCTCGTCCAGCATGACCACACTAATCATTTGCGCTTCCGACTTGCGTAGGGTTAATTCATACCCTCTCAAGCTAATTTCTAGAGGATCTCCCAAAGGGGCTACCTTACGCAATAAAACCCGTGTGCGCTTTGTAATTCCCATATCCATGAGACGACGCTTGGTTTCATTAGCTGCGAAAATATCAGTGACGATGGCAGAACGCCCAACTGGTAGTTCAGAGAGAGGTATTTTCTCCTCATTTTCCTCAGCAGGTGTCAAATCAATCTTATCTAGAATTGATGCATCAAAGGCTAAGCGACTCCCTTTCACTATAATAATAGCACTGTTTTTGGTCTTAGTTACCACCTCAATGGTTTCACCAGGAGCTAACCCTAAGTTAGATAGGTGCAAAAGACTATCTTTAGGAAGGTTAATTCCAAGAATCCTATAAGGGGTTTTTAAGGCCGTGTCATATATAAGCATAATTCTTGACCTTCTATATTATTTTTGGTATGGCATCATTATAGCATAATTATCCATTGTTTCCGTAAAATCGCCCTAAACAAGAATGATTCTAGAAAAGTAAAACAGCAAAAAAGACTGGAATAATTCCAGCCTTCACAAACAAGATTTAATCTCTGTCTTACAATACCTTACTCAAGAAATCCTTTGTACGTTCTTCTTTCGTATGGTCAAAAATCTCTTGTGGTGTCCCTTCTTCTACGATAACACCACCATCCATGAAGATAACACGGTCCGCCACTTCATAGGCAAAGCCCATTTCATGCGTAACGATAGCCATAGTCATCCCAGACTTGGCAAGGTCCTGCATAACCGCAAGTACTTCACCAACCATCTCAGGGTCAAGGGCAGAAGTTGGTTCGTCAAACAAGAGAACATCTGGATCCATAGCCAAACCACGCGCAATCGCAATACGTTGCTGCTGACCACCTGATAGGCTACTTGGATAAGCATCCGCCTTTTCTCTCAAGCCAACCTTATCTAAAAGTTCCAAGGCTTTAGCTTCAGCATCAGCTTTAGAAATTCCCTTAGTTTTAATCGGAGAGAGGGTAATATTTTCTTTAACCGTCATATTTGGGAAGAGGTTAAACTGTTGGAAAACCATTCCCATTTTTTCACGCATTTTGAAAATATCGTTGTTCTTGTCTGTAATATCCACACCTTCAAAGGAAATTACACCTTTTGTAGGCGTTTCAAGTAAGTTCATTGAGCGTAGGAAGGTTGATTTACCAGATCCTGAAGGACCAATGATAACCACTACCTCACCTTTTTTAATATCTAAATCAATCCCCTTGAGAACTTCGTTTTTACCAAAATACTTGTGAAGATTTTTAATCTCAATAATTGTTTTTGCCATTATTTACTTCCCTCCCCAAGTCGTTTTTCCATTTGTTTCAAAAGAGCTGTCATAGCCGTTGTCACAATCAAATAGTAGAAGGCTGCGAACAGAAGCGGTGTCAATGTTAAGTAAGTTGTTGTCGCAACAGTCTGTGCACCATTCCACAATTCCATAACGCCGATGGTTTGCAAGAGCGAACTATCTTTGATAATCGTTACGAACTCGTTACCCAAGGCCGGCAAAATATTTTTAATAGCCTGAGGCAAAACCACATAACGCATGGTATTCCATGGACGAATACCAAGTGAATAGGCTGCTTCGACCTGTCCTTTCGGAATAGACTCGATCCCCGCACGCACACTTTCAGAGATATAGGCACCACTATTTAAAGAAAGGACAATAATACCAGGAACGATACGTGACAAATCAAGGTTCAAAATTCCGAACTGAACCGTTGGAAGGTTCATATGAATGAGGTTGAAAGCAATCATGATTTGCACAACCATAGGCGTTCCACGGAAAACCCAAACATAAAGGCTTACGAGCCACTCTAATGGCTTGATTCCAGAACGCTTAATCAGGGATACCAAAACCCCAAGAATGGTCCCAAAGAAGACCACGCAGATTGAAATCATAATTGTTACTAAGACACCATAGTTAAAGTAAGACCAGAACTGTGGCAAAAATGAAAAGTTCATCAAGATACTCCTTATTAATATTCCTCATTATTATATCAGAAGGATGCATAATAATAAAGTATTTTCTTATAAATGCGATATTTCAGTATAAAAAGTAGCTTAAAGACATAAAAATCAAAAAAGAGTGAGTAAGAACAATTTTACATGCTCTTTCCCACTCCCATTAACGATTTTGAAACCCCTAGTCTAAAAAGAGTCGGTTTCAAGTTATTGATTAGTAAAGCAAGTCGTAGATTTCCATTGCAATCAAGTCAATGCTATCAAATGAATAAGATTCACGAGCTTCAACATCACGCAATGTGAAAACTGGACCATTTTCTGGATCATTGCTGAATGATACTTCGGCAACAACTACTCCTTCACGTTCAAAATTACGTTTTAAATTACCACCATCAGCCGCCATCATTTCAAGACGGTTAATGATTCTCACCAAATGTGATTCCATGTTATTTCTCCTATTAATTGTGTATTTCTTACTTATTTTATCACACTTACGGAAAAAATGGGGGAATTTTAAATATTTTTCAAGGAATTGTACATGATAGCCTTGATAGAATGCATACGGTTCTCAGCTTCTTGGAAGATGATGTCAGTGTATTTTTGGAAGACCTCATCTGTAATTTCTAACTCTGCCAAACCATATTTGTCATACATTTCCTGTCCAATTTGAGTATTAAGGTCATGGAAGGCTGGAAGGCAATGCATAACGATGACATCTGGATTTTCCGTTTTGGCAAGTAAGTCTGCATTTATCTGATAAGGTAGAAGCAAATCAATACGAGATTTAAAGTCCACTTCTTCTCCCATAGAAACCCAGACATCAGTGTAGAGCATATCCACTCCCTTAACTTCTGAAATATCATCTGTAATGGTTAAATCAGCACCATTATTATGTTTATGAGCTAGGGCAACAATATCATCCTCAGGCTGTAAACCCTCTGGAGCGATAATCTTAACATTAACGCCCAAGATAGCCGATGTCACCAAAAGTGAATTTGCCATATTATTACGACCATCTCCAATATAAGCAATGGTCAAGCCCTCTAGACTACCAAAGTGCTCCTTCAAGGTCATGAAATCCGCAATCATCTGAGTCGGATGCCAAGTATCTGTCAAACCATTCCAGACCGGAACACCAGAGTATTTAGCCAAGTCTTCAACATCCTCTTGTTTAAAACCACGGTACTCAATCCCGTCAAACATTGATCCAAGCACCTTAGCTGTATCAATTACAGATTCCTTCTTACCAAGCTGAATATCACCTGCACCAAGGTAGGTCACATTCATCCCTAGATCCTGACCAGCTACAGTAAAGGCTGAACGTGTTCTTGTTGATGTCTTTTCGAAAAGTAGGGCAATATTTAACCCTTCTAGATACTTATGAGGAATTCTATTTTTCTTCAACTCTTTAAATTTAAGAGATAGCGCAATTAATTCTTCCAGTTCCTGTTTAGTGAAGTCAATTTCTTTCAAAAAGGATGTTACTAATGTCATAGGGCTCTCACTTTCATTCTGAATAATATAAAAGGTATTATAGTCTATTTTTGTATAATATGCAAGTATTTTTGTATTTTAATTCAAAATTAGCACTTAGTTATACAGAGTGCCAAACCCTAATGCTTTTTGCTTGCAATATTACTACTGCATGCTATAATGGAGACATAGATTTGACCTTTTTTGACCAAGTTATCTTCAAAAAAGAGTCCTTTCAAATCCAGATAGAAAGAGGTACTGATATGCTCTGCCAAAACTGTAACCTAAATGAAGCTAGTATCCATTTGTATACCAACGTAAATGGTAATCAGCAACAAGTTGACCTCTGTCAAAATTGTTATAAAATCATGAAATCTGACCCTGAGAACCCACTCAATCAATTCAATCAAACAGGGGGGTCCAACTTCTTTGATGATTTCTTCAGCGACCTAAACAACTTCCGTTCTTCAAACGGAGACCTTCCAAATACACCACCAACACAGGAAGGTGGAAACCGAGGAAACGGTGGCAATACACAGGGTCCAGGACGTCCAGGAGGACCTCGCCAACAGGCGCCTCAACAACCACAAGGTTTACTTGAGGAATTTGGAATTAATATCACAGACATTGCCCGTCGTGGAGATATTGACCCTGTCATTGGTCGTGATGAAGAAATTATTCGTGTTATAGAAATTCTTAACCGACGTACCAAGAACAACCCTGTTCTTATTGGTGAACCTGGTGTTGGTAAAACAGCCGTTGTTGAAGGTCTCGCTCAAAAAATCGTTGATGGTAGTGTACCTCAAAAACTCCAAGGCAAGCAAGTTATCCGTCTTGATGTCGTCAGCCTAGTCCAAGGTACTGGTATCCGTGGTCAATTCGAAGAACGCATGCAAAAACTCATGGAAGAAATTCGTCAACGTCAGGATGTTATCCTCTTTATCGATGAAATCCATGAAATTGTAGGAGCTGGTAATGCTGGTGATGGCAATATGGACGCTGGAAATATCCTAAAACCTGCTCTTGCTCGTGGCGAGCTTCAACTTGTCGGAGCAACAACCCTTAACGAATATCGCATTATCGAAAAGGATGCTGCCCTCGAACGCCGTATGCAACCGGTTAAGGTTGATGAACCAACCGTTGAAGAAACCATTACAATTTTGCATGGTATTCAACCTAAATACCAAGACTACCACCATGTCAAATATACGGACGAAGCTATCAGGGCAGCCGCAGAATTGTCCAATCGATACATTCAAGACCGCTTCTTACCAGACAAGGCCATTGACCTTCTTGATGAAGCTGGTTCTAAGATGAACTTGACCCTTAACTTTGTTGATCCTAAAGATATTGATAAACGTTTGATTGAAGCGGAAAATCTCAAAGCTCAAGCCACTCGTGACGAAGACTTTGAAAAGGCTGCTTATTTCCGTGATCAAATTGCCAAATACAAGGAAATGCAAAAACAAACCATCAGTGACCAAGATATGCCTGTCATCACTGAAAAACATATCGAAGCCATTGTGGAACAAAAAACAAACATTCCTGTCGGTGACCTTAAAGAAAAAGAACAATCACAACTTCTTAGCCTTGCTGATGACCTTAAGTCGCATGTTATTGGACAAGATGCCGCAGTTGATAAGATTGCCAAAGCTATCCGTCGTAATCGTGTTGGTCTTGGCGCACCAAATCGCCCAATTGGTAGTTTCCTCTTCGTAGGTCCTACTGGGGTCGGTAAAACTGAACTCTCTAAACAATTGGCCATTGAACTCTTTGGATCAGCAGATAGTATGATTCGATTCGACATGTCCGAATACATGGAGAAACACGCTGTTGCTAAGTTGGTCGGTGCCCCTCCAGGATATGTAGGTTATGACGAAGCTGGTCAGTTAACTGAAAAAGTCCGCCGTAACCCTTATTCCCTCATTCTTCTTGATGAGGTTGAAAAAGCTCACCCAGACGTGCTTCACATGTTCCTTCAAGTTCTTGATGATGGTCGTTTGACTGATGGACAAGGTCGCACTGTAAGCTTCAAAGATACCATTATTATCATGACATCAAATGCCGGTACTGGTAAAGTTGAAGCTAGTGTTGGTTTTGGAGCTGCTCGTGAGAATCGCACTAACTCTGTGCTGAACCAACTCGGAGACTTCTTTAGTCCTGAATTTATGAACCGTTTTGACGGTATTGTTGAATTTTCTGCCCTCAGTAAGGAAAACCTCCTAACTATTGTGGACCTCATGCTTGATAGCGTCAACCAGCGCTTGGCCAATAACGGTATCCACTTTAGTGTGACTGAAAAAGTCAAAGAAAAATTGGTTGACCTTGGTTACGACCCTAAGATGGGTGCTCGACCACTTCGCCGTACCATCCAAGATTATATTGAGGATGCCATTACCGACTTCTACCTTGAAAATCCAAATGAAAAAGATCTCAAGGCAGTCATGACATCCAAGGGTCATATCACTATTAAATCTGCTAAAAAAGTTGAAAAAACTGCACAAGAAACTGAAACGACCAGAGAATCTGACTAAATCGTCTAGAAGTAGGACAAGGTGCTATAATTTTCAAATCAGAAAAACTCAAGGTATGGGGTAACATTTTCCATATCTACTATCTCAAACAGGCTTCTAGGCTTGTTTGACCCTAAGGGGAGTAAGACAGAAGAAACGTCATTTAAAATTTCTTCTGTCTTACTCCTTTTTTCACACTTTTCAATTTTCCATTTTCAAAATTCTCTGTAATTCTGCCTAAATCAATAGGAAAATGAGGATTTTTTTAGTATAATATAGGCAAATAAACCTAAGGAGCAACTTATGAATCCAACATTTGGTGATAAGGTTGAGGGAGCTCATTATCAGACACGTTACGGTGTTTATGCTGTGATTCCTAACCAAGACAAGACGAAGATTATTTTAGTTCAGGCTCCTAACGGGGCTTGGTTTCTCCCAGGTGGAGAAATCGAAGCAGGCGAGGATCACTTTAGTGCCTTAAAACGCGAGTTAATTGAAGAACTTGGGTATACAGCCACTTTAGGACAGTACTATGGACAGGCTGACGAATACTTCTATTCAAGCCACCGTGACACTTACTTTTACAATCCAGCCTACATTTATGAAGTTGTAGATTTTTCAGAAATTGGTAACCCCCTAGAAGATTTCAACAAGCTGGCATGGTTCCCAATTGATGAAGCGATTTCCAAGCTTAAACGCGGCAGCCATAAGTGGGGAATCGAACAATGGAAAGCTAGCCATACAAGAACTGCCAAATCCTAGGAGGTAACTATGAAACTTATTAACACGACGCAAACACACCAAGAACTTGTACAAAACCAACTTGATAATACAGATGCCTTCCTCGTAGAAACCTATTCTGCTGGAAATACAGATGTTGTCTTTACACAAGCACCTAAACATTACGAACTATTGATTTCAAATAAACACCGTGCTGTTAAGGATAACGAATTAGAAATCATCCGTGAATTCTTCCTCAAACGCAAAATTGACAAAGATATCGTTTTGATGGATAAACTCCAAACAGTACACACCGAAAAATTGATTGAGATTTCATTCCCAACAACTGTATAAATCCAAAACAAGCAATGGCTAATGCCACTGCTTGTTTTTTAGTATCTTACAAAACTTTAGAGGCCTGATCCAGAACTTCCATAACCTGACGACTATGCTCCAACTGCTTGGCAACACTGTCAATATCATTGGTAGCTACCATTTTCTCAAATGCTACAAATTCATCGTACATACGATGATGCGGACTATTAAGATTAGTCACAGTCTCTTCTTGACCATTAAGAATAAGACCAATTTCAGGAAGAGTGTTGGTAGCACCCAAAATGGTGATAGCTCCCTTATCTCCTTGAATTGTTGAACGAATGTCAGCACTACAGTCTTTAGCTCCAATGGCAACAGCCTTAAAGTTACCATAATCCAAAACTAGAATTCCTGACGTATCCACTCCTCTCTCCACATTAGGTAGGTATTCCACACGATTAGGCTTTCCGAAAAGTCCAACCAAAAGATGGATATTGTAGATATTCAGATCTCTAAGCGCTCCCCCACCCATTTCAGGGTTAAAGGCAGGAGCAATCTCACCACGTTTAAAGGCATCGTAGCGTGATGAATATTGAGAATAATTGATATTCACAATCTTGATATCACCGATTTCTGCTAGAGAATTCTTAATCGCTGTGAAATTAGCTAGATATTGATTGGTTATAGCTTCTATCAAGAGAAGCTTTTTTTCTTGGGCAAGCTTAGTCAGCTCTTCAAACTCTTCCAAATGCAGGGTAAAAGGTTTCTCACAGATGACATGCTTGCCAGCTAGAAGTGCTTGTTTGGCATAGTCATAGTGGGTATGATTAGGTGTTCCAACATAAATGGTATCAACATCTGGATTGGACAAGATTGCTTCATAATCACTTGTCGCCTGAATTAGACCATATTGCTTAGCTAAAACTTCAGCCTTATCAAGTGATCGTGGTGTCGACATTATAGCCTCCAGCTCAATTCCCTCAATAGTTGCCAAAACAGGCAAAACCTCTGTAACAATCATTCCTGTCCCTAATAATGCAAGTTTCATCAACCTACCTCCTTCTTCCTCTAAACTCTCTTATATATGTCGTAATTCCAAAAACAGAATTATAATGAAAGAGGCCTCCAATAGAAGCCCTCTACATCTTAAGAACGTCCAAGCAGTTTCTTAATTCCTTGAATGGCCTTATATTTAAACGGTTGTGGATAATAACGGAAAGTTCCCATTTTACGAACGATATAACCATTAAAGTTTTGTTTAAAACGCAAAACCCCATCTGAACCATCAAAAATGCCCATGATACCAAGGAAGTTATAGAAACTGATACCACGTTTAATAGCCTGTGTCATCACATACTCTTGCAAGAGTGCTGGAGCATAAAACTTATTAAATTCAGGATAAGAACCACTAAAAAGATAGACTGCTTCTTGAGGGGTGTAAACAAAGAGACTTCCGGCTAGAACAATGTCTTCTTGACCGTACTTGTCAATAAAGGCTGTTGCTTCTCCCTTGCGAACATCAAAAGTTTCAAACTGACTTGATAGCTCTCGCAATTGGTTTTGTTTTTTCTCAGACTTAGGATTAGTTTCCAAATCAGCTTGCAATTTGACAATTCTAGCTCCCAATTTAGCCTGATCCTTCTCTAAATGTTCAAGGTAATCTTGGAAATTCAAAGTAGCAACCATAAAATCAGCATTATCACCAAAGGCATCATAAAAATCTTGGTAGTAATCCAGCGATTTATCACTATATTCTCGACGATCAGAAGTCGCTGAAGTGATTTCTTTAAAAATGGATAACTCGTCACGCTTCAGTTTTTTCAGCTTGATACCAAAGGTTTTAGCTTTTTTAACTAATGGTTTCCCTTTTTTGCTGAAAGACTTAATCAAATCTTTTTCTGTAATCCCTGATAAATCCTTCACATAATGCCAGTCAGGCTCACCACCAGGATAACCTGTTTGCAAACCATCAAAGCTATAACCTAAGTTAGTCAATTGGCTAATCAGCTGCTTTTGCTCATCACCAGTTGGCTCCCCATTACTATCAAAGGTTTGATAAGTATCATAAGGTTTGATTAACAGCTCAAGCGCACCATTTGCTTTAGCGTAGTCCTTCAATCCTTGGTAAAAGTCGCTCAGATGAGTCGTATTGGAGTGAATAGGTCCACAATTCACTTCCATACGAAGCCCACCAGTCATAGGCATACTATAGACAATTGCTGAGATTTCTAGCTGATTGCCTTCTTTCCAAGCGACATAGCTAATGCTAAATCCACGTTTTTCAAGAAGCTTAGCCATTTCCTCTGTTTGCATAAAAGAACGCTCTGAAACCTGTTGAGCATATGTGTTAAATTCTTCCTTAGTTACTTGAATGAAGCTCATTTTTTTCCTTCCTAAAATGGATAACGTAAATTACGAGTGAGATAAACAACAAAAGGGCAAGTATTGCCACTAATGGTATTCGAATTGGGCGACTATTTAGCAACAAATCCCCACTGACGGCATGAACAACGGAGAGTGGCGTCACTCCAATTAGTGTCGCTAAAATCCTTGTCCTTGTGGGTAATTTCATCTGAACACAAGCATAATTGACCAAAGCTGATGGAATAAAGGGAATAGAGAAAGCCAGAGAAATGCCAATAAAACGATGCTTAAAGTTTTCAATATAGGTTAGGAGTTTCTCCATACGTTTAGACCTCTCGGGCTTTTCGAGTCTTCTTAGGATTTCAAAACTAGTTAAATTTCCAAAAGTATTCCCAAGGATATTCATAGGAATGCCCAAGAAGGGACCGTAAAGCAGACCAACGAAAATACAAAAAAACGAACTTGAAACTCCAGGAATAGCCGATGATAGAATCATGAGACTAAGAAGAATCAGTACATTTTGGAAATTAGCCTGCTTAAAAGCTTCTCTTAAGAAGTCTTGGTCATGCTTAGCATTGGCCCAAAACCTGATTAAAGGGAAAATGTTATGTAAGAGAGGTAATAAAAATAGCAGAATTAATACAGTAATTCCGACAAAAAAATCTTTTTCGGGTCATTGCATCTCCATCGTTTTAATCACTCTTTTTATTATAACAAAAAAATGCCTTCATTGATTTAGAAAGGCATCATTTCCTATTATTACTTGTTAATCAAATTTGCTTGAGATTTGTTTTCCAAGGCACCATTCTTGAAGTTAAGAGTAAGACTACCTGTTTCACCCTTTTTAGCGACAAGATTTGATGACCAAAGAGCCTGTGTCATTGTAGCATCAGAAGATACTGCAATAGAATAAACATCTGGTGTACCAAGTGTTTTAACGGCATCATCATAGCTCGTTCCATTTTTAAGGTTTTCATACATTTTCAAGGTGATTTTAGGATCACGGACAAAAGAAAAGTTTGAGAGTGACTTAACAACAGTACTATTATTGAAAAGTTTAGCCGTAACAACGACATTATCAAACTGCCAATTGTAGACATCCAGTTTAGCATCTCCTGCCTGCTCTTGGCTAGTTGATGAGGGTTCTCCAAACAAACCTTTCAAAGTATCAAGATTTGACCCCCCTGAAAATTCCTGAGAGGCATTTGCCATGGAAATTTTATCAAAGTTCTGACGAACATTGCCATGTTTAACTGTTAGAATCTTTGAAGCTTCATTATCCACAGACCCCTTCGTCTCAGTCTTAGACGAAGAATGTCCACAAGCAGCTAAGGTAAAAAGTGAAAGACCTAAAACGGCCAAAGACAAAAGTTTTTTCATAATAAATTCCTATACACAAATAAAAGGCTGACGCCTCAAGTATTTATGGAGCCGGTGGGAGTCGAACCCACGTCCAAACACCTGCCAACATATTCGTCTACAACCATAGGTTATGTCTTTCATTTAACAGATAGGCGACACATAACTCAAGCCTTCTATATGCGAGCCTATAAATCTCTTTTCGACCAGCTAGGCAATGGTCGAACGTAGCTTATAAATCAATAAAACCTCTAAGCAAACATAAGCAATCTGCTAGAAGTCACGCGAGCAGGTGTTTAGGCTGCTACAGCGTAAGAATTTGTATTTTTTGCAGTTATATTTAACTGAGCGTTTACGTCGCCACACGAGTCGCAGAATATGCCTCATAATGCCTGTCGAATCCGTAACGACCCCAATATGAGATATTGAGTATTATAGCAAAATTTTTAATAAATAGCAAAATATTACCTACTGTAAACATCATAAGCTCAAAGTCTACAAATCTTATGGCACCTAAATATGACTCAGATTAAAAAACGTTGAAAGAATAAATCTCTCAACGCTCTTGTCTTTTGCACCCTAAGGGAATCGAACCCCTATCTCAAGAACCGGAATCTTACGTGATATCCATTACACTAAGGGTGCTAACAGTATACTATTATAGCATACTCTAAAATATAAAAAAAGACATGTTTCCATGCCTCTTTTCTATATTACAATTCGATATCTCCGAAAAGATCCGCCATTGAGAATCCAGATTGAGTTTCTGGAAGTTCGTAGTCACGTTTTTCTTGACGTTTAGGACGACGTGGACGTGATTGACGTTTTTCGTTGTTTTCACCTTCAGCATTAGCTGGGCGTTCTTCAAGAGCTTTGATAGAAAGTGATACACGTTCTGCATCAGCGTTTACTTCAAGAACTTTAACAGTAACGTCTTGACCTACTGAAAGAACATCTTTTGGATTTTCAACACGTTTGTGTGAGATTTGTGAGATGTGAACAAGGCCATCGATACCTGGCAATACTTCAACGAAAGCACCGAAGTCAGTCAAGCGTTTAACTTTACCTTCGATAACATCTCCAGCAGCAAGTTTTTGTTCAACGCCATCCCATGGTCCAGGTGTTGTTGCTTTAAGTGAAAGTGATACACGACCTGCTTCTTCGTCGATAGCAAGAACTTTAACATCAACTTCGTCACCAACAGAAACAACTGATTTAGGTGAAACGTTACGTTCGTGAGACAATTCAGTCACGTGAACAAGTCCATCAACACCACCAAGGTCAATGAAAGCACCGAAGCTTGTCAAACGAGCAACTTTACCAGTTACGATTGAACCAACTTCAAGTTTAGAGAAGACTTCTTTACGAGCTTCTGCAGCTTCTGCTTCAACAACTTCACGACGTGAAAGGATGAAACGGTTTTCAGCTGGATCAACTTCTTTAATCTTAGCGTCAAATTCTTGACCTACAAATTGTTCAGTGTTACGAACAAAACGAGTATCGATCATTGAAGCTGGAATAAATCCACGAAGACCTTCAAATTCAACTGAAAGTCCACCTTTAACAGCGCGTGTTCCTTTAACAGTAACAACTTCTTCTTCACGACCAACAAGTTTATCCCAAGCTTTGCGAGCTTCCAAGCGTTTTTTAGATACAAGGTAAGTTACAGTATCAGTATCTTTACCAACAACTTGACGAAGAACAAGCACTTCAAGTGTTTCACCAACTTTAACAAGGTCTGCAACGTTTGCGTCACGGTCGTTTGTCAATTCACGACGTGTCAAAACACCTTCGATACCAGTTCCTTCGATAACAACATTTGCTTGATCATTATCTACTGAGATAACTTCAGCTGTTACAACGTCACCTGTGTTAACTTCGCTAACACTGTTTAGCAATTCTTCAAATTCGTTCATTCTAAAAAGATCCTCCAACAAGAGACAGCCAATTCTGACTCTTGATAACAATATATTTTTCAAGGTACCCGCAAAGACAATTGTTGACATAGGCGGTGCCGAAGCACCCGATACCTTTGACTGGGGTAGCTGGATTCGAACCAACGCATGAGGGAGTCAAAGTCCCTTGCCTTACCGCTTGGCTATACCCCAATAGCAAAATGCCATAAAAAAACATCTAAGTACTTGACATCGACTATTCGACTCAGTCTCTTAGATATGGAGAGAGAGGGATTCGAACCCCCGAACCCGAAGGAGCGGATTTACAGTCCGCCGCGTTTAGCCTCTTCGCTATCTCTCCTTTTAAGAACAAGAAATAGTATATCACAGTTTCTTGACCAAAGCAAGCCTTTACTTTGGATTTTAATGATTAAGATTATAGGCTTCAATAATGGCAGCTACTGCTTGATCCATTTTCTTGTGGAAGCCTGCGACGTTTTCTTTATCGACAACAGCAAATTTACCATCAATTTCTACAATTTGGCCGATAACTTTTTTACCAACAACAAGCTCAAACCCTTCAATGATTGCCTTGTTAACAGTTACTTTGGCATCTTTAACTTGAATTTCAATTTTTTTGTCTTTTTTGCTCATAGATTTACACTTGAGACTTGGCTCAAGTCATCCTTTCTTAATGTATCTCTTTAATTTTACCGAAAAAGAAAAAAGCTTGCAAGAGCAAGCCTTAAAATAAACGTTAATTTCTTATGATTTAGTCAACTTTGAAAATCCATCCTTCTGGCGCTTCAACATCACCAAATTGAATACCAGTCAACTCATCATAAAGTTTATGTGTAACAGGTCCTACTTCTGTTTCTGAATAGAAGACATGGAAGTCGTCACCGTGTTGTACACCACCAATTGGTGAGATAACAGCAGCTGTACCACAGGCACCAGCTTCAACAAATTTGTCCAATTCAGCAATCTTAACATCACCTTGAATAGCTTTCATGCCAAAGCGTTTTTCAGCCAAATAAAGCAAAGAGAATTTCGTAATTGATGGCAAGATGGATGGGCTAAGTGGAGTGATGAACTCGTTATCAGCTGTAATACCGAAGAAGTTTGCAGAACCAACCTCTTCAATTTTAGTGTGAGTTGCAGGATCAAGGTAGATAACATCTGAGAATTTACGGTCATGTGCAATCTTACCTGGCAACATACTTGCTGCGTAGTTACCACCAACTTTAGCAGCACCCGTACCATGTGGAGCAGCACGGTCGTATTCGTCTTGAATAAGGAAGTTTGTTGGAGCCAAACCACCTTTGAAATAGTTCCCTACTGGCATGGCAAAAATAGTAAAGACGTATTCATCAGCAGGGTGAACACCAATAATATCTCCTACCCCAATCAAAAGTGGGCGAAGATAGAGTGTTGCGCCTGTTCCATATGGTGGAACATATTCTTCATTGGCACGGACTACTTGTTTACAAGCATCTACGAATTTGTCAACGGGAACCTGTGGCATCAAAAGACGATCGGCTGTACGTTGCAAACGTTTGGCATTTTCATCTGGACGAAACAATTGAACTGAACCATCTTTGGTACGGTAAGCCTTGAGTCCTTCGAAAGCTTCTTGACCATAGTGAAGAGCTGGGGATGCTTCTGAGATGTGCAAAGTCGCATCCTCAGTCAAATGACCTTCATCCCATTTTCCGTCTTTGTAATGTGAAATATAACGGAATGGAAGTTTATGGTAATTAAATCCTAAATTTTCCCAGTCTAAATCAACTGTCATGTATATGTCCTCTTTTCTGTTACTATGTGCTTTATAGTATAGTCCTTTTCATTGAAAATTTCAAGTTTATGTTGCAAAATTCTGACAATTCTTTTTGGGAGGATTGAACGATAAAAAAACTCTGTTCTCAAATAAGAGAACAAAGCTTTCTTATCTTTATTTTTCAATAATCTTGGCAGCGAAGACTTCCTTGTCTGCTAGTCCTTCAATGAAACTTCCATTGCTAGTACGCTCTGAAAGATTAAGAAGGGACAAATCAACTTCTGCTGTTTCACCAGTCGTAGCTGTGACAAGCAAGGTTTGAGGGGCCTCTTCCGCTGGTGTTGCTAGAAGATCTATCTCACCACCAGAATTTTCTGTAAAGACTGGACCAGCCGTAAAGACACGGTGCGGTTTAGTCTTAAGCTCACGAAGAACTTGGAGACCTCGACCAGCTCGCTTAGCCTGTGGAATATCTGCTGTAGCTACCCTTTTGAGACTAGCTCTTTGTGTAAGAAGATAGAAACTTTGGGTATTTGCCACAAAAACGGCCTGAACGGTATCATCATCCTTAAGGTTGATTGCCTTAACACCTGCTGCCTTGGCACCAACAACTGGTACCTCGTCAGCATTGAAACGGAGGGCATAGCCTTTTTGCGTGATAATCATGACATCATCCATCTGAATTGGGGTGACTGTGACAACACAATCACTAGCATCCTTAAGTTTAGCGTATTTAACCGACTTAGACTTGTAGGTACGCCATGGGGTAAATTCCTTGCGTTCGAAACGTTTAATCTGACCAAGTTTAGTGGCTGCTAGGTAAGTACCAGCTTCAAAATCATCCAGAATTTCAGCATAAAGCACTTCTTCATCCTTAGATAAATTAGTGATGGTTTGTGATAAATGCTCTCCCAAATCCTTCCAACGAATATCTGGCAACTCATGGATTGGACGATAAATCACATTGGCCTGGTTAGTGAACATCAAGAGATGCTGTGTCGTCTTAGCCTGCTGAACCAGAATCAAATCATCATCATCACGTTTTCCGACTTCATCAATCGTTGAAGCATTGAAAGAACGTGGGCTAGTACGTTTGACGTAACCACCACGAGTGATGCTGACATAGGTTTCTTCCTCAACAATCAAACTTGCGGTATCAATTTCAATGGTCTTGGTTTCCGCTTGTAGCTCTGAACGACGGTCATTACCAAATTTCTTCTTGATATCACGAAGTTCACGTTTCATGACATTAAACATGGTACGCTCGTCTCCAATGATTGCAGCCAAGGTCGCAATTTGTTCACGTAAATCGGCTTCCTCATTTTGGAGAGTGACAATATCTGTATTGGTCAAACGATAGAGTTGCAAGGTCACGATAGCTTCAGCTTGTTCTTCTGAAAAATCATAGCTGACTTTAAGATTTTCCTTAGCATCAGCCTTATTTTCAGAAGCTCGGATAAGAGCAATAACCTCATCCAAAATAGAGATGACACGGATGAGTCCTTCCACAATATGAAGACGTTTTTCAGCCTTATCCTTGTCAAATTTTGAACGAGCAACGATAATATCGCGACGGTGGGCAATGTAGCTAGACAAAATCTTTTGCAAGCCCACTTGACGTGGAGTGAAATTGTCGATGGCCACCATGTTGAAATTGTAGTTGACTTGAAGATCCGTATATTTCAAAAGATAGTTCAGAATGGTTTGACTGTCAGCATCCTTCTTAAGTTCAATAGCAATACGCAGACCAGTACGGTCAGACTCGTCACGAACTTCCGCAATGCCTGGAACCTTGTTATTGACCCTAACATCATCGATTTTTTTAACCAAGACAGCCTTATTGACATCGTAAGGAATCTCAGTAACGATGATTTGTTCCTTGCCACCTTTGAGTTGTTCGATTTCAGTACGTGAACGCACAACTACACGGCCCTTACCGGTTTCGTAGGCCTTGCGAATCTCGTCTTTGCCCTGGATGATAGCCCCTGTTGGAAAATCTGGGCCAGGCAAGAATTCCATCAATTTATCCAGTTTAGCAGATGGGTGATCAATCATGTAGACAACAGCATCAATGACCTCTGCCAGATTATGTGGTGGAATGTCTGTGGCATAACCAGCAGAAATCCCTGTAGCCCCATTAACCAAGAGGTTTGGAAAGGCGGCGGGTAAAACGGTTGGTTCCTTCTCTGTATCATCAAAATTCCAAGCCCATGGGACTGTGTTTTTATCGATATCTTGAAGAAGGTAGCCCGCAATCTCTGACAAGCGTGCCTCTGTATAACGCATGGCCGCTGGTGGATCACCGTCCATAGAACCGTTGTTACCGTGCATTTCAACCAAGATTTCACGATTCTTCCAATCCTGAGACATACGGACCATGGCATCATAAATGGAACTGTCACCATGGGGGTGGAAATTACCCATAATGTTACCCACAGACTTGGCAGATTTACGATAGCCCTTGTCATAAGTATTGCCATCCTTATTCATGGAATAAAGAATACGACGTTGAACGGGTTTCAGACCGTCACGAATATCAGGAAGCGCACGCTCCTGAATAATGTATTTGGAGTAGCGACCAAAACGCTCCCCCATGATGTCCTCAAGGGACATGTTTTGAATATTAGACATAAGATTTCTCTTTATTTTTTAGTTTAAGTAATGATTTGAAATAATATAAAAGACAAATAGTAGACCCCCTACTTCACTGCAACACCTCTAATTACAATGTTGTTCCTTGACTTTGTAACTGTAGAAGAATGGTTTTCACCTTCCTAGTTTCTATTTCACCAATCACAAATTGAACCACTGTACTTATCGCAATTAAAATGAAAAGTACACAAGATAGAGTCAATGAAGTAGAAAGTTCCCCAAAGAATAAGATAAAGTTTAAAAGTGTTAAACAAGTCATTATAGAGGCGTTGATTACGAGAACAGTAGCTAGCGGGATACGAAATAACCTATAATGATAGATACTTTTTAAAAGTGATGTGATACTACAAGCAACACTTAGGGGAGAAAAAACATAGATATAGTAGAAAGCCAATAACAACCCCGTGTAGGTCCTCTGTGAGAAGGGATTATCTATCAAAGATAGAAGGAAGGTTATCACTACTAGTATAGGTAAGATCAAAAAGTGTGTTTTTAGTGGTCTCTTTTTATAAACGCTTAAATAAGCTATTGCCCCTCCACATGCAGGAAACACCACTTGAGGATAGCAAAGTAAAAAACTTAATATCTTAGATAACATAGGTCTACCTCACACTGTCTTTTCCTGACTTAGCAATATAGTCTTTATTTTTTTCATTTTCCTTTCCTCCTATTATATTTTGAACAATACCAATTATCGCTAGGAGAAGAAAAATAAGGTACATGGATGAATTAGGAATAAATTCTAAGGATCCCTGTAAAAAAAGCAAGTTGATGAAAGCCAGTAATGTGGCAAAGAAACTATTAATAACTAGTAAGATTGAGTATTTGGTTTGAAAGCGTATTAAATGTAGAAGACTTTTTATAAAAGCTATTAGCGAGAATGGCACATAAAACACTGAAAAGACCATCAGATAGTAAAAAACAAATAATAAGCCTGAGTATGGACTACCCAAATAATAATAGAGAGGATTATCCACCACGAAGATTATGAGGGAGACTATAGATAAGAGAAAAAGGATAAAAAAGCGTGTTTTTATTGGTCGTATGCCATAAAAAATTAAGTATATAGCAGAAACAATAACCATAAGAATAATAGCCGGAACAGCTACATCTGCATGGTAAGCTAGGTAATCGATAACATTAAAATCCATTTTTCTACCTCCATTGATTTCTAGTCAATGACACTACAAATAGTTAATAAACTATGTAGAAAATAAATGACTTGTTTCTTTATAAACCTAATTATCTATTGATAGTAAGCGCTCTCCCTAATTCTATCTTATAATTTTCCCTTCTGGCTTGCAACCTAAAATACGCCGCTTTCTTCCAAGGTAAATTTAACGTTATCTTCGATCCATTGAGCCCTTATCTGTATTACCAAAGTTATAAACTCTAGGACATATCGCCATGCGAGTGGAAATCACTAATAATGATCCTCAGAGACCCAAATCAAAAATATGCTTGTTTAGTTAGCTAATCTAACTAAACATATCTTTCTCTAGGTTACAATAGAATGCAAGAAGGTGGAAATCATCTAGGATCTGTTATATTTCTTAAAAAAATTTCGAATTGGTAATAAAAATTAGTTTGTGAAAATTGTTAATATCTAGTTAGTTATAGACGAATTATGATATTTCGGCTTTTCAAAAATTTACATATAAAGGATGAAGCAAAAATAAATTACTAATAATCTGGGTACAAGGGATCCTTTACAGGAACAACTTTTTCTGACAAAAACTTACCTAATCCATTAAAATTTGAATCATTTTGTAATTTACTTTGAAACTCTTCAAAACTACTAGAGTTTTTCATATCATTTTCAAAATTCCCATAATAATCTCGTGATGATTGATCAATATCCCACCTTATTCCTTGTAGAGAGTACAACTTCTCCTTATCTGTCTGCGATAAGTCCTTATTATTTAGAAGATGCTTAAACTCTCTGCTTAAATATTTAAATGCTGTATCATAAATACTCTCATTACCATTTACTTTTATCTCATTTTCTTGAAAATGCGCAATATTTTTAGAATAATCAATTAAATCTCGATATCTTTTATCACTTAACTTTGTTTTATTCCACGGGGTAGAGATAAAACTTTCTGTGTATTTTTTTGAGGGATTATCTTTATATGAATAATCGAAATTTGTAGCTATCGCTAGATATGGATATACTCGAATTTCATATGCTATTTCATCCTTCTTTTGCTCACCAATAAGCATTGACTTCATATCTCTACCACCTAATTTACCATAAAAATTATTTGGTAAAACTGAAGTCTGTATTGTATCGATAGTTTTTCCTGAACCAGATTGAGAAATAATATTATCGTATGAAACCGGTAGCAATATCAATACCGAGAACCTACTTCCATCCTTTAAAATATAGTACAGTTTTGCAGGAATATACATAAAATATGATGGCTTAGGTGGGGAAGTAAGTGGTTTTTGAGATTCATTATATAACATAAAGCTAGGAGAGTCTTGCCAAAAATTTTGAATAATATTAAAATTTGTACTTTCTAAATATTGAGCCCTTTTATTATTTGAGTATCCAACCCAACCAGATATCACAAGAGCACCTAGAGATATAAGAATTGTTGCATTAGACTTTACCTTAGACCATCGAGACGTTTTTTCTTTATTTTTTCCCTTTGAAACCATTTCTCTCGTAATAACATAACCTCTCTTTTTCATAAAATATAATTAAAGCATTCTTTCTATATCATTTTATCAAATCCAACCAACATTCAATCATATCTTTAAATTCTATTGCTTTTTGTTTGATTGATTTTTCTTTCTTATTTTTTTCAATATAAGCTTTTAATTCTTTTCTCTCGTCAACTTTTTTTTCTAATTCGAATTCTCTCTCCTCAATTAATTCTTTCTTTTCCTCGAAGGTTTTGGACTTACTCTCATTTATTCCCCTAATGTTTTCCTTAATCTTATTTATTTTCTTCTCGGACTCCCTATGCTCTTCGATTTTCTTGTTATAATCTTTAACATAATCTTCAAAAGAAGAGACACTTGATTTCAACATCCTTTCTATATGGAAAGGATCAATTCTGTATAAAAATCCCAATAACAACTGAGCTGTCTTTCTCTTCTCTTCTTCATCAAACATATCAGTGAAATTAGATGAAGACCGCTTGACTCTATCACTCGCATGACTATCAGAATTCAATATCAATCGGTACATATATGCTTCAAAAAATTCCCGTTCAGTTTGATCTGTTATTTTATTAAGCAGTCCCTCATTTGTAGAAATCTCACTAGGCCCCAAATTATAATTAAAGGTTGCGTATGCCTCTAGAACCCTTCTCATAGCATTACCAATGTAAGAGTCAAGTTCTGGAGCTAAATTAAGGGCATACTTAAATATCCAATTAATTTGTTCTTCATAAAAATTATATTCACAATCTCGTTCTTCTAAACCATAGGAAGTTAATTCTCTATGCTGTACTTGTTCTTCTTTTGTTCTTCTATCTTTATCTTTTGTTCTTCCATTTTTATGATAACAAACTATATCATCAAATATCTTACTAAAATGATAATATACTTCTTCATCATGAGTGAAAATAACAAACCTAATTTCACTATAAAGTCCCGTTAATTCCTTTATCTGTTTTCTAAAGAAACCATACAAACCAACTTTATTTGAATAATCCGTACTGGAAATAGGATCATCAAGAACAAGTAAAACCGACTTTTTATCTTCTGTACTATCAATCTTATTCTTTAACTCATAAAATGAATAAATCAAGGTAATGATATTCTTCTCAGCTGCAGACAATCGACTAAATTTAACAGATTCTCCTCTTGATAAAAGTTTCCCACTTTCATCAATCTGTAAACGATCTGAATCAAAAAATATTTGGGACAACTGAGGATTTATTTCTTTAGAAAATTCCTCTGAGATATTATTAAGACTCTTTTCCTTTAATTCCTCTAAGAATGACAATAATTTTCTATATTTTTCTATAAAACCACTCAAACCTTCTATTGAAGATTTTTGAATACTTTCCAGTTCATTCAATATAGTTTTGTATTTAACATTAGTCTCTTTTTCACCTTCCATATCTTCAATAAAACCCGAAGAAAGTTTCAATGTAGTATGAAATTCAGCTAATTCCTCTGCATTATATAATTTTTCTTGAATATCTTTTGTTTCTTCTGTTTTAGATGACCAATCAATATTATTTATCTTTTCAAGTACCTCAATCGGAGAAAGGCTATATTTGTAATACGTAAGTTTTGCCTCTCTCTTATTAAATGTACCTATATCAGTCAGAATTTTATTATTATAAAGCAATCTAACAAGCATTTTATCAGGATCATTACGATTCCCACCATGCTTTAATAGTCTCTCCACTTTATCTTTCAATTCCTCACATCGTTTATTTATTTCACCATCAATTTGATTGATAATTCTAGCACTATCTGAGTTTAAAACAAATATTGATTGGTCACCAATATTTGTAAAACGATTACTTGAATTTTCCTTTATAACATAAATAACGTCACTATTAGTCACTTCATATTCTAAATCGTCTGAACCATAAACTGAAATGCTGTTCTCTCGCTCTATTTCATTTAAATCATCGTCTTCTAAATCAATAGCATATTCAGCAAGTTCAGTTGCTATAGTCGTCTTTCCCATCCCATTTCTAGCAAAAATTAAGATTGGTTTGTAATATTTTTTCTCTTTTTTGTTAAAACTTTTAAATTCTAAATCTACGACTTTACTAGGCAATGAATCTTTTTTTATAGTAATTTTTTGATATCCCATTTTATACTTCCTAAATTCTACAAACTCCTTGTTTGAGTAGCATGTAAATTCAAACTCCCATATATTTAGTGGAAATCTAGCTAAATAAATTTCAAAATTTTATGATAAATTTCCCGGCTTCGTTCACGACTTTTTCGATAAGGATCATTTGGTACTTCATTGGAAGTATATTTTATTGGACGACCATTATATTCAAATAATTTATGAAATTCATCCGCCTCACCAACAAACACTGAAATATCATAATTAAGCATCGCTCTATTATCCTTGTATTGATCCCCAGTAATATCAATAATGACATTATTAATTGTAACTAACCAAACATGTGATTCTGAATCCCACCCGTAACCACATTTTCCAAACACACACAATGTTTCGATTCCATGCTCATATAAATACCTTTGTAGACAGTCACTTATATAATTACAACATCCGTTTGGAAAATTCTCTAAGTCACTATCCCTAAGTTCTCCAGCTTGAATAGCTTTTTCAATAGCATACCTAAACTTTATTGCAATTTCTTTCAATTCGGAATTATCTCCCATACCTAAAATACGCCGCTTTCTTCCAAGGTAAATTTAACGTTATCTTCAATCCATTGACGGCGTGGTGCTGGTTTATCTCCCATAAGGACTGAGACACGACGTTCAGCACGCACTAGGTCGTCAATCGTCACTCGGATAAGGGTTCTTGTCTCTGGATCCATGGTTGTTTCCCAAAGCTGGTCAGCATTCATTTCACCAAGCCCCTTGTACCGTTGAAGAAGAGCGCCACGACCAAATTTTTGACGAAGTTCTTCAAGTTCGCCGTCCGTCCAAGCGTATTCGACAACTTCCTTCTTGCCTTTACCTTTGGACATCTTGTAAAGAGGAGGCAGAGCGATATAAACGTGTCCTGCTTCCACTAGTGGACGCATATAACGATAGAAGAAAGTAAGAAGCAAAGTTTGGATGTGAGCCCCATCGGTATCGGCATCGGTCATGATGATAATCTTGTCGTAGTTGATATCGTCAAGGTTAAAATCAGCTCCAACTCCTGCACCGATAGTATAAATCATGGTATTGATTTCTTCGTTTTTGAGAATGTCTGCCATTTTGGCTTTCTCAGTGTTGAGAACCTTCCCTCGAAGAGGAAGAATGGCCTGGAATTTACGATCACGGCCTTGTTTGGCTGAACCGCCGGCAGAATCCCCTTCGACCAGATAAAGCTCATTTTTCTTAGCATTTTTAGACTGGGCTGGCGTCAATTTTCCTGACAAGAGTCCCTTGTCTTTTTTATTTTTCTTGCCATTTCGACTGGCATCACGAGCTTTTCTGGCAGCTTCACGGGCATCACGGGCCTTGATAGCCTTACGCACCAAGTTCGAAGCCAAATCTCCATTTTCCATAAGGAAGTAGGTCAAATGCTCTGAAACGATGCTATCCACAATAGGACGAGCTAAAGGAGATCCAAGTTTGTCCTTGGTTTGTCCTTCAAACTGAAGGTGTTCTTCAGGAACCAAGAGCGAGATAACTGCTGACAAGCCCTCACGGTAATCTGACCCTTCAAGATTTTTATCCTTTTCTTTGAGAAGGCCTGTCTTACGGGCATAATCGTTAAAAGCCTTGGTAATAGCTGATTTAAAACCTGTCTCGTGAGTACCGCCATCCTTAGTACGGACATTATTGACAAAGGAAAGGATATTATCAGAGTAACCGTCATTGTACTGAAGGGCTACTTCTAGGTGAAATTCCTGCTGGTCTCCATCAATATAGATGACTGGTGTCAGCGTTTCCTTGTCCTCATTCAAGTAAGTTACAAAGTCTTGAACCCCATTTTCATAGTGGAATTCTTCACGAACTTCTTCTTCGCCACGCAAGTCTGTCAATGTCATGGTGACATTCTTAAGAAGGAAGGCTGATTCTTTGAGACGTTCTGAAATGGTGTTAAATTTGAAGTCAGTCGTTGAAAAGATACTAGCATCAGGCATAAAGGTAACTTTTGTACCTGTCTTAGATTTAGGTGCCTTGCCGATTTTTTCAAGTCCTGTTACAGGGTGACCCCCATTTTCAAAACGCTGACGATAGACGCTACCATCACGGGTAATCTCTACCTCAAGCCAGCTAGATAGCGCATTAACAACTGAGGAACCCACACCGTGAAGACCTCCAGAAGTCTTATAACCACCTTGTCCAAATTTACCACCTGCGTGGAGGACGGTGAAAATAACTTCAACTGTTGGTTTACCCATGGCATGCATCCCTGTCGGCATCCCACGTCCAGAGTCAGAAACAGAAACGGAACCATCCTTATTTAGGGTGACAGCGATGACATCACCAAAGCCTGAGAGAGCTTCGTCGACGGCATTATCGACAATCTCCCAAACCAGGTGATGAAGACCTGTCCCATCCGTTGAGCCAATGTACATTCCTGGGCGCTTGCGAACCGCATCTAACCCTTCCAGTACCTGAATGGCATCATCATTATAATTATTTACATTTATTTCTTTTTTAGCCAAGAGTGACCTCCAAAATTTTCATCCTTATTATTTTATAGGTTTTCAGAAGAATTTGCAAAGGAAATCAGGAAAGCTGTTAGCTTATCTTAAATCTGACCAACTTTGTCAATTACTAAGCTGTATGCTATAATTATCTCATGAAAATCTTATTATTAATTCTTATCGCCTACCTGCTGGGTTCCATTCAGACTGGTCTTTGGATTGGAAAAGTTTTCTTTCATACGAATCTTCGGGAGCACGGATCTGGAAATACTGGAACAACTAATACCTTCCGTGTTCTTGGTAAGACGGCTGGCACAATCACTTTCTTAGTGGACATGCTTAAGGGGACTTTGGCAGTGCTCCTACCGGTTTGGTTGGGTGTCACAGCTGTATCTCCTCTAATCATTGGTTTCTTTGCCATCATTGGACATGTTTTCCCAATCTTCGCTAGTTTTAAGGGTGGAAAGGCAGTTGCAACAAGTGCTGGGGTGCTTCTTGGTTTTGCCCCCCTCTACTGCGTCTTCTTGCTCTTGGTCTTTGCTCTAACGCTCTATCTAACCAGCATGATTTCATTTTCAAGTGTCACTGCTGCAGTTGTTGGGCTGATTACCCTGGCTACTTTCCCGGCTATCCATTTTTTACTAGATGGGTATGACCCAATCTTTAGTGCTGTTCTTATCATCATGGCTTTAGTGATTATTTTCCGTCACACTGAGAATATGGCCCGTATTCGCAAGCATCAAGAAAACTTGGTCCCTTTTGGACTTAATTTAACCAAACAAAATCCAAAGAAATAAATAATTCAGATCTATCAACCACTAGCAAAAAGCTAGTGGTTTTCTGTTCTGACAATCACCAAAATAGCTAATAAGGCAAACAATAAAGATCCGAAGTCTCGACCTCGGATCTTTTTAAGGATTAGGCTTTAAAGCTGACACCATTTTCTTTCAATTTTTTAACAGTTGCAGGTCCTACACCTTTAAGGGCTAGGACTTCTTCTTCAGTCACACCTGCAAAGGCTGCTGCTGACGTCAAACCTTCATTGTAAAGAGTCTCTACAAGGTTTGAACGAAGGCCTTCCACTTCTGGAAGTTCTGAAAAGGCTTCAAGACTAAGGTCTTTAGCGACCACTTCCTCTTCAGCAACTGGCTGCGTTTCAGCAACCGCTTGTGGGGCTACTGGTGGTACCGGAGCAACTGGTGGAACAGGGGCTTTCAGATTATTGAAAAGTCCTTGTTTTTTCAAACGGTGTTTAAAAGCCTTCTTTTTATTTTTTACTTTTGCCATGTGTTTTTTCTCCCATTTTGAAAGACGACTTCTTCCTATAGAAGGTCGTCGCTCATTTCTTTATCATTTTCTATTAATAGTGACGTTCCCCGAACAAGCCTTCTGGCATATCATGGAAACCTTTACCGGCACGATAATTGGTAAACTTACCAATTAGGAAATTGTAGGCATCTAATTTAGCTTCATAACGGAAACTTGCGTCACGGGCACGTTCATCACCATCTTCTTCCCAAATTTTCTTACTAGCGGCTAAGGCTTTTTCGTTTACTTTAACTTGGGTAACAACCCATGCTTCAAAGTCTTTTAGAAATTCTTGTTCGTAGGTCATATTTTCCTCTTCATTTTAAAAACCAGCTTAACGCTGGATTTATTTTTACAGATAGTATGTAGGCCGTTTGGCCTTACAATCACATATTATAACAAATAATTAGAAATTTGACTAGGTTCTAAATTCTTGATATAAGGCCTTGATGTCATTTGGACGTGTACGACAGCACCCCCCTAAAATCTGAACCCCAAAATGAGCATGCCAATCTTTGCTATGTTCGAGCAGGGTGAGGGCATCCTTGTCTTTAGGTTTCCAAGTTTGACTGTCACCATCATAAACTTCACCCGAATTAGGGTAAGTAATAAGTGCCTTGCCTGCCTTCTTGAGAACAGGTAGAGCTTGTTCATAAAGAATCGGCGAACTGCAATTGATTCCTACCGCCAAGATTTGATTAGACTGAGAAACAAGCTTGGCCATCTCATCTAGAGAAGTCCCATCGCTGATGGCATCTGGAACCTGAATGGTAAAACTGATATAAGCTTCTACCTCAGGAAATTCTTCAGCCAAAAGCTCAACCAAGGCTTGTGCTTCCAGATGATTAGGAATGGTTTCCAAAGCCAACAAATCGACACCCTGATCTAGGAGAACATGAATTCGAGGGCGATGAAAATCCTTAAGAGTTTCAACGGTAACCTGACCATAATCTCCACTATACTCAGAACCATTGGCCAAATAGGCTGCGTAAGGACCAACATCTCCAGAAATCAAAGGATAGGGACGCTTGGCTTTCTCGGTCTCATCCAAGGTTGACCATATCTTATCTCGTGCAGCCTTTGCCAACTGGACCGTTAGGGCAATAACCTGCTCCGCTTCTCTTTCAGTAAGCCCTGCCTCCATCAAGCCCGGTAAGGTCGCTTGATAAGATGATGTGGTAATCAAGTCAGCCCCAGCAGCTACATAGGTTTCGTGAATTTCTTGAATAACCTCTGGCTTCTCAAGAAGGTACTTGGCTGACCAGAGCTTGCCTGAAATATCATAACCCAAGGCCTCCATCTCTGTTCCTAGTGCGCCATGAAGAATGAGAGGGGATTTATTTTCCAAATAATCTTTAAATATTGCCATGAAAGACCTCCTTACCATTTTTTAAAGCGAAGGTAGTGATAAAGGTAACAGAAAATCATGAAAGGAATACCAAAGTAGAGTCCCGCACGTTGTGAACTATCCCAAGCAATCCCAAGCACAGAAATAGCCAATAGAACGATTGTGATATAAGGAAGGACAGGATTAAACGGAGTCTTATAGTCCAGTTGGTCTTCAGAATGTTCTAGCTTCCACTGTTTACGGAAATTAAGCTGTGCCATAGGAATAGAAAGCCAAACAACTACAACTGCAAAACCAGCGATTGATACCAAAGCTAGATAAACCGTATCTGCTGCATAGATACTTGAGAAGAGCGATAAAACTGCTCCGGCCATGGAAATCAAAAGAGCTGTCATTGGAACACCGTGCTTATTAATTTTCACTAGCTTTTTATTGAGCATTCCCTCATTGGCCAAAGACCAAAGCATACGGCTCGAAGCGTAGAGTCCCGAATTCCCAGCAGAAAGAATAGCTGTCAGGATAACAAAGTTCATGATGTCTGCCGCAAATGGAATCCCCATCTTGTCAAAAACATCAACGAAAGGGGCTGAGGATACCCCTGCTTCTTTCATGGGAAGAAGCGAAGCCAAGACCACAATGGTCAAAACAAAGAAGATAACCAAGCGTCCAATGGTCGTTTTAATAGCACGTGGAACAGCCTCTTTAGGATTATCTGTCTCACCAGCTGCGATACCGATTAACTCTGTTCCCGAAAAGGCATAATTAACAGCCAACATGACTGACACAATGGCAAGACCACCATTTGGAAAGAGACCATTAGCCGTCAAATGCTTAAACATAATAGCCTCATGGTGACCATCAAAACTCACCAAACCGAACATTGCTCCAAGACCGAGAATGATGAAGACCAAGATAGCAATGACTTTTATTGACGAGAAGAAGGATTCCGCTTCCGCAAAAGACCTCACGCTCAAAGCATTAATCCCAAAAATCACTAAGGCAAAGAAGGCTGCAAAAATCCAAGCTGGAACTGATGGAAACCAACGTTGCATCAACATGGCAGCACCCAAAAATTCTGTTCCCAAGGCAACCGTCCAACAAATCCAATAAAGCCAGGCTACTGTAAAGCCGGTTCCCGGACTAATAAACTTAGTAGCATAGGTGTGGAAGGACCCCGTCACTGGCATAGCTACTGCTAACTCCCCCAATGAAAGCATGACCAAGTAAACAACGATAGCTCCCACAAGATAAGATAGGATAGCACCGAGGGGACCCGCTTGTGCAATCGTATAGCCTGAGCTCAAGAAGAGACCAGTACCAATGACACCACCCAACGATAGCATAAAGAGGTGGCGTGAAGTCATCTTCCGTTGGAACTGACCTTCATTTTCATAATTATGGTTTTCCATAAATTCCTCCAAAAATGTAATAAAACAAGCTTATCACAATATCATCTCCTTGGATAATAGGTGGAAACTATCAAAGAGATAGACACAAACTATCACAAAAAAACTCGGATTTCTCCGAGCTCTTCTTACAATTCTGACAAAATCGTATCCCATGCTTCATCATAACCGTCACGTGTGACAGATGAAAAGACGATGAAATGGTCATTTTTATCGAAATTAAGTTTTTTCTTTATGACGGATTCGTGCTTGTTCCATTTTCCACGAGGAATCTTATCAGCCTTAGTCGCTACAACGATAACTGGAATCTCATAATACTTGAGAAATTCATACATTTGAATATCGTCCTGAGTTGGTTCATGTCGAAGGTCAACCAAGCTAACAACGACACGAAGATTGTCTCGAGTCACGAGATACTCCTCAATCATTTTCCCCCATTTGGCACGTTCTTTTTTGGAAACGCGGGCATAACCGTAGCCTGGCACATCCACAAAACGCAGTTTATCGTCAATATTATAGAAGTTAAGCAATTGCGTTTTTCCAGGTTTTCCAGAAGTACGGGCAAGGTTTTTACGACCAAGAAGTGTGTTGATAAAGCTTGATTTACCAACATTTGAACGTCCTGCAAGGGCAACTTCAGGCAGGTCATCTTGTGGGTAATGGCTCTTATTTGCTGCACTGAGCAGAATCTCAGCATTATGGGTATTTAGGACTTGTTCTTCAGCCATACATCCCCCTTTACACCGTTTCCATAATCGGTGAAGCAGTGCCATCCACAGCTTCTTTGGTGATGCGAACCTTTGTAACATCTTCTTGACTCGGAATGTCAAACATGACATCCATCATGACTTCTTCAATGATAGAGCGAAGTCCACGAGCACCTGTCTTACGTTCGATTGCCTTGCTTGCAATAGCCCCAAGAGCCTCCTGATCAAACTCAAGTTCAACGCCATCATAAGACAAGAGAGTTTGATACTGTTTGACCAAGGCATTCTTAGGCTCGGTCAAGATGCGTACCAAATCATCAACGGTAAACTGTTCAAGAGCAGCAAGGACTGGCAAACGCCCAATGAACTCAGGGATAAGACCGAATTTTTGGATATCTTCAGCGACAATTTCTTGCATATAGGATGAATCATCATCAATTGCCTTATTATTTTGACCAAAACCAATGATTTTCTCACCCAGACGTTGCTTAACGATATCTTCGATACCATCAAAAGCACCACCCACGATGAAGAGAATATTCTTCGTATCAATTTGAATCATCTCTTGGTTAGGGTGTTTACGACCACCTTGAGGGGGAACACTGGCCACTGTTCCTTCAATAATTTTCAAGAGGGCTTGTTGAACCCCTTCACCTGAAACGTCACGAGTGATGGAAACATTCTCACCTTTTTTGGCAATTTTATCAATCTCATCGACATAGATGATACCACGTTCCGCACGTTCAATATTGAAATCTGCGGCTTGAATGAGTTTGAGGAGGATATTTTCCACATCCTCACCCACATAACCTGCCTCTGTCAATGAAGTGGCATCAGCAATTGCAAAAGGTACATTCAAACTACGAGCCAAGGTCTGAGCTAAGAAAGTCTTCCCTGAACCTGTTGGTCCAATCATAAGAATATTTGATTTTTGCAGTTCCACTTCGTTGTCTTCACGACTTTCGGTGAAGTTGATACGTTTATAGTGGTTGTAAACAGCTACTGCCAAGGCACGTTTAGCACGATCTTGCCCTACGACATAGTTGTTCAAAATATCCAAAAGTTCTTTTGGCTTTGGTGTTTCAGCCAAGTCAGCCAAAACTTCCTCTGCCATTTCTTCACGAATAATTTCTTGTGACAAGGCCACACATTCGTTACAGATAAAGACGCCATTCCCAGCGATAATTTTCTTTACTTCTTCTTGGTTTTTGCCGCAAAACGAACAATAAACCATTTCTTCATTACGATTTCCAGCCATTTATTCCTCACTCTTTTCTAAAATAGGGTGCCATAGAAGGCGTGAATAGTATTGACAAGGTTAGTAAAAGCATTTAATAAGAGAAAAACTGCTAAACCATAACGTTTCTTACGAAAGGCAGGGATTGCGGACAATACACATAGTACTCCCAATAATGCAGTAAATAATCCAAAAACACTACGTTGCATGAACCTAGTCTCCTTCTTTTTCATAGCGACTTACGCTAAAATCATAGGCATTTTTATCATCCTTAACCACTAGATGTCGTGATACCTCTTTAAATGCCGTCATATCTAGTTGTGGAAAATACGTGTCTCCCTCTAAATCAGCCTCGATAGTTGTCTTAACGAGTGCATCATAGTGACCATCAAAAGCCTTGTAGACACCAGCACCGCCAGCAATATAGAGGTCCTTATCTTGCTGTTCAAACCAAGCTAGAGCTTCCTCAACACTAGTCACCACTCTCACACCCTCACAGCTAAAATCCTTGTCTCGTGTCAAAATCAAGGTTTCACGTCCTGGTAGACAACGGCGATTCATGCCATCAAAGGTCACACGCCCCATAAGAATAGCTGAACCCATGGTTGTTTTTTTGAAATGTGCCAGTTCAGCAGGCAAGTGCCAAGGCATGGTGTGATTCTTCCCAATAACATGGTTATGAGCTTCCGCCCAAATAGCAATGAGTTGTTTAGACATAGTATTTCCTTTTCTTTTTACGTTTACAATCCATTCTAACAAAAAAAGAGAAAAAGAGCTTGGAAAAACTTTGCCAGCTCTTTATGGGCTTAAATCATAAGCATTTATTAAATTGCTAAGTCAAATTTGAGTTGGGGTTTAACAGGATCATAGTCCACCAATTCAAAATCTTCTGGTTTAATATCGAAAAAATTAGTTCCATCAGGAACATTAAGGATCAAGCGTGGTTGGCAGTCAGACGGTTGACGCTTGAGAAGTTCCTCGGCTTGCTCAAATTGATTGTCATAAACATGGAGGTTATTGACAAAATAAAAGAACTTACCAATTTTCCAGCCAAAATGCTTGGCAATCATCATCTGAAGAGCCACATACTGCATGGCATTAATGTGATGGGCCACCAACATATCGTTGGAGCGCTGCGTCAAGGTCGCATCCAAATAAATGTCCTCACCCACACGACGAACGTCAAACATGGTCTGAAAGGCACAAGGCTGAAGCCCCGCTGTCTCCTCGAAGGCTTCATAATCCCAAAGAGAAATGACATTACGGCGATTCCAAGGATTGGCCTCTAACTGGGCTAGTAAACGATTAATGATGTCGTGTTTCTTAACAACCGCCCCATAACGCTGACCAATTGAACGCTTGTCCCCATTATTAGCAGGCACGTCTTCAACTTCCCAATCATTCCAATAGTGGACATTATACTTATCTTCAAGGACATCTAAGCTGTTTGTCTGGTCTTGATAAATCCAGAACACTTCTTTGATGGCAGATTTGATAGCGATAGGACGAAGAGTCGTAATTGGAAACTCTCCCTTACTTAAATCATATTCTGCAAAAGAACCTGTGATGTATTTGGAGTTGGCTGTTGTACCATCCTTGTATTTGGGACGTGCTTGCTCCGACCAAACACCTTCTTCCATGATTTTAGTGATATTTTCTTTAAAAATAGTATCTGCTTTTGTCATGATTTTCCTCTTTATTCTATTTAAAAACAAAGTATTTTTTAAGACTTTCCTAAAGTGATTACGGACGTCTTAGAACTTCTTCGAAGTTCCAAGACTAATTTTTGAGCCTATGGTCTCAAAAATTCCGAGTGTCTGTAAACAAAACACTTTATTCACAGACACTGCTCTCACAGCGGAAAGTCTCACTTAACGTTCGCAATGATTTCAATATCTAACAACAATTTTACTTTTCTAACATAGCTAAAAAAATAGTAGAGTACCACTTCAATTTTACCTTATTCTACTTCAAATGAGAAACAAAAGGGTCATGTTCCCCCAAGGAAAGTCTTGTAAAATTCTCTAGCCCTTATCAAAAAATAAGATATTACTAACTATCAAAGTTTTTTCAAGGCGAAAGCGCTCTTTTATGGTAAAATCACTATAGATTAGTATCCTCTGGATGCTCTACAATGAAGAAAAAAGGAAACATCATATGTCTATTGGAATTGACAAGATTGGTTTTGCGACCAGTCAATATGTTCTAAACATGGCGGATCTAGCTCTTGCCCGTGGGGCAGAGCCGGAAAAATTCAGCAAGGGGTTGATGCTTGATGCAACTAGCGTTACACCGATTACGGAAGATATCGTGACACTTGCTTCTGATGCAGCCGCTGACATTTTAACCGACGACGACAAGCAGGCCATTGATATGGTCATTGTGGCTACTGAGTCTTCCATTGACCAATCCAAGGCTGCTGCAGTTTATGTCCATAATCTTCTCAACATTCAACCATTTGCCCGTTCTTTTGAAATGAAGGAAGCCTGCTATGCGGCAACTGCCGGACTGAACTACGCTAAATTACATGTAGCAGCCCATCCAGATAGCAAGGTTCTGGTTATCGCTAGTGACATCGCCCGTTATGGTGTAGGTTCCTCTGGGGAGTCTACTCAGGGGGCTGGTGCCGTAGCTATGCTAGTCAGTCAGGATCCTCGTATCTTGGAGCTTGCTGATGACAATGTGGCACAAACCCGTGATGTCATGGACTTCTGGCGTCCCAACTATAGTTCAACGCCTTATGTTCAAGGTATTTACTCAACCAAACAGTACCTTGACAGTTTGAAAACCACTTGGTCAGCTTATCAGGAACGTCATCAAGCAGATTTCGCTGATTTTGCAGCTTTCTGCCTTCACCTTCCTTATCCCAAATTGGCTCTTAAGGGACTTAATAAAATTATTCCAAAAGATTTGAACTCAGAGAATAAAGAGCGTCTCACAAGTAACTTCGAAGCTTCTATTACCTATAGTCGTCAAATCGGGAATATCTATACAGGGTCACTTTATCTTGGACTTCTTTCCTTGCTTGAACAGTCGCAAGACCTTAAAGCTGGAGACAAGATTGGCTTCTTCTCTTATGGTTCTGGAGCTGTCTCTGAAATTTTCTCAGGATATCTGGTTGAAGGCTACAAAGACCTGCTTCGTTCAGACCGTCTAGATACCTTTGCCAAACGTCAAAAGTTAAGTGTTGCCGACTATGAAAAACTTTTCTATGAAGAAGCTCAGTTAGATGACACTGGTTCTAGCCAATTCGCTGAATATCAAACTGGCCCTTTCCGACTGACTGAAATCTCTGAACACCAACGTATCTATAAAGGAAATTAATATGACTAAACTCTCTTGGACAGGTTTTTCCAAGAAGACACCGCAAGAACGCAAAGAGCATTTGAAAAATAATGCTCTTTTGTCTCAGGAAAATCAAAATCTTCTGGGTAATGATCACCAACTTTCTCTTGAAACCGCCAATCAAATGGCTGAAAATGTCATTGGTCGCTTTACACTTCCCTTTGCCATTTGCCCAGACGTCTTGGTCGATGGCGTGACCTATCAGGTTCCCATGGTTACTGAGGAACCTTCTGTTGTAGCTGCTGCTTCTTATGCCAATAAGCTCATTAAGCGCTCTGGCGGTTTCACAACAACGATTCATGATCGTCAGATGATTGGACAAGTCGCCCTCTTTGATGTCCCCGATAAAGCCACTGCTTCAAGTAAAATTCATGCAGCTAGTCAAGAGCTTATAGAGATTGCTAAAGAAGCCCACCCTTCTATCGTTAAACGCGGGGGAGGGCCACGCAAGCTCTGGACTGACACCAAGGGAGACTTCCTCATTGTCTATCTAGCTGTCGATACCCAAGAAGCCATGGGAGCCAATATGGTCAACACCATGATGGAAGCGCTGGTACCAGAATTGGAAAATCTCTCCCAAGGTCAAAGCCTCATGGCCATTCTCTCAAATCTAGCTACCGAAAGCCTTGTGACAGCGACTTGCCGTCTTAGCACACGCTTCCTCAGTCGAAATAAGGAAGAAGCCCATGACCTAGCCAAGAAGATGGAACTCGCCAGCCAACTGGCTCAGGTAGACCCTTACCGAGCAGCTACCCATAATAAGGGAATTTTCAATGGTATTGATGCCCTAGTTATCGCAACCGGAAATGATTGGCGAGCAGTTGAGGCGGGAAGCCATGCCTATGCTAGCAAGGATGGTAGCTACCGTGGCCTGTCTACATGGACCTATGATCAAGAGGCTAAGGAACTGGTGGGAGAATTAACCCTACCCATGCCTATTGCAACCCGTGGTGGTTCTATTGGACTTAATCCGAGTGTATCTATTGCCCATGATCTGTTGAACCACCCAGATGCCAGAACCCTTGCCAGTATCATCGTCTCTCTTGGACTGGCCCAAAATCTGGCTGCCCTTAAGGCATTGACCTCAACAGGAATCCAAGCAGGACATATGAAACTCCAAGCTAAATCTCTGGCCCTGTTAGCCGGAGCTAGTCCCGAAGAAATGCCTCAAGTTTTAACTGAGCTTCTCAAGGCCAAACATATGAATCAGGAAACTGCTCAAGCAATTCTAGAGAAACTTAGAAACTCATAAAAGTGATAGAAGAACAGTCCAAAAAATCACATAATCTTATTGAATAACAAATAAAGATGTTGGAAATATTATCTCAACATCTTTTTTATGTCTCACGAGTTCTGACTTGACTTGAATTTCTATAATGTTATAATCTAGTTATGGAAACTAGATAAAGAGGTTTTTATAATTTGACAACACAACACTACCCTCTCTGGGAGGAATTACCAGAGATTGAACTCTATTTGGATCAGGTTTTGCTCTATGTCAATCAAGTCACCCAGAGCACTTTGGGACCAAACGACAAGGGGCTAACCGCCTCTATGGTCAATAATTATGTCAAGCATGGCCATGTCGCAAAACCTATCAAGAAAAAATACAATGCTGCTCAAGTAGCCAGACTTATTGTGATTACGAGTCTAAAGACCGTTTTTGAGATTTCTGAGATTGCGAAAACCTTGGAAATTCTACGAACAGATGCTGAAAGCCAGAAGGCCTACTACAATGACTTTGTCGCCTGCATGAATGGTCAAATTCCCAAGGATGCACCGCAAGTCATTCTTTCAGCCTGTCAGACGCTACAGTGCTACCGAGCTACCCATCAACTTTTAAACGACCTAGAAGGAGGTACCCATGTCTAATACTGCTACATTTAATGTTTCTCCCAACCTCAAACTCAGTAAAAAACTTAGCTTTGGCGAAGAGGTGGCTAATAGCGTGACTCATGCTGTCGGAGCTATAGCCATGCTGGTCTTGTTGCCAATCACTGCCGTCCATGCCAACAACGGTTATGGTATGACTGCTGCTGTCGGAATGTCTGTTTTTGTCATCAGTCTCTTCCTCATGTTTTTGAGCTCAGCCATCTATCATGCCATGGATTACAATTCACCCCACAAGATGGTCCTACGTATCATTGACCACAGCATGATTTACATTGCCATTGCTGGGAGCTATACGCCTGTTGCCCTCTCGCTAGTTGGCGGTTGGCTAGGTTACAGCATCATCATCCTCCAATGGGGAACAACAATTTTTGGTATTCTCTACAAAATCTTTGCCAAAAAAATCAATGAAAAGTTCTCTCTCTTCCTCTATTTGATGATGGGTTGGTTGGTAATCTTCATTATCCCTGCTATCATCACTAAGACAGGACCTGCTTTTTGGGGACTCATGCTTGCTGGAGGATTGTCATACACGGTTGGCGCAGCTTTCTATGCTAAGAAAAAACCATATTTCCACATGATTTGGCACCTCTTCATCATGTTGGCTTCAGCCCTTCAATACATGGGAATCGTCTATTTCATGCTTCCTTAAAACTAATACTAGGTTTCAAATAGTTATGATATAACAAGGCCATACGGAGGTAAATCACATGAAAAAAGAACTCAGACGAGATCCTAACAACAAAATCATCGCCGGTGTTTGCTCTGGTATCGCCAATTATCTTGACATTGACCCTGTCATTATTCGCCTCATCTGGGCTGCAGCGATTTTCTTATTCGGAACAGGTTTTCTTTTCTACATCATTTGCTGGATTATTATCCCCGAAGAAAGCAAGTGGTAAGTTATAATTGAATATAAAAATAAGACAGACCTAAATTTCTTACAGGTCTGTCTTATTTTTTATTTTTTCAAACGGAAAATCAAATAGCTGACATTAACAAGGAGTAAGACACTCCAAAGAATGAGGAAGGGAATATTTCCTCGGACAGCATTGTGCCAAATACCTAAGGCGTATAAGGCCATAAAGACTAGCGATCCTAGGACCGCCGTTCCCTTATTATTTTGGGGTTGTTTAGACATATTAAACTCCTTTGATTACTTTGTATGGAACGGTTTGAAGCCATAAACCATAGCGAGAAAAGCTCTGGCTTGGCGTTTGACATCATTTGCCAAAGACCTATGAGATTGGGCATAGATACCTTTTGGATTGTAGAAAGATTTATCAAACTGTTCGGGCGCTTTCCGTCCCCACTTCTTTCTCAATTTGTTAGGAGATCGAAAACCCTTTGTCATCCGATTACGATAGTCAGGATCATGTGGTTGGACTGGTTCCACATCCAGTTGCCAATGGCGCTTATAATTGCCATAGTTGAAACTGGCGCCATTAACCACGCCACTCTCCGTCACCTTCTCAGCATCGACCTCATTGAGAAAATTTCCCTGACTATCCAAAATAAACTCTATGCGATTATAAAGGAGAATCTTAAGATTGATACTTGGAATCCCATCAGGATAAACCACCTCCCCAGCACGGACAGCAATCTTTTGGTGCAAACGCCCCTGATCAAACATGGTAAATGGCTTCCATCTGAGATAGGCAGCCAAAGCATCTTTGTCCGTCATCCCTGGCTTTTTATAATGCCTCCGCACATACTGGGCCTGTTGACTCGAAATCAGGTAACGTAGCTGATGAATTTGGCGCTCTACAAGGCCTTCCTGAGACAAGCTATCACCAGGAAAAGCCAAATCTACTAACCTAACAATATCCTTCCAAAAGGAATTATGAGGCGCCAAGTCAGGATCAAAATAAGATAATAAGTCTTGGGTTTCTTTAAGTTCCCCAGATAGGTCTTCTGGCATCTCTATATAAGCCAGCAATAACTGAAGTACTTGCAATGGTTGGTGTTCTTCCTGCCATTCCTTCCATAAGCAATTAAAGGCTTTTGAACCAATGAGCATCACATCTCTCCTCAATCATTTAATCAGTTGTCTCTTGTATGAAATCCTCTATGCTTCTAATCACTTCTTTGGTCTGATAGTGGTAGAAATAATGAGGAGCATCATAAAACGCCAGTTCGATATTTTCCTGATTCTTCGCAAAACTAGTCGCATAGTGTCGCCACTGCTCCTGACTGAAACCTGTCCCTTTTCCATTAGAGACCATGAGTAGCACGGGTATTTGTGACTTGATGCTAGTGGAGTTCACCTTTTTAGCATTTTCTTTAACACACAGGCTCTCATTTAACATAGCTTGCGACAAGAGTTGTCTGTAAGCTATTTCTTGATAGAGACGGCGGTCACTATCACTTAGGTTCTCATTGGGCATATATAATTGTCTCGGCAGTAATCTTAGCAGACCTAATTGACTTCCCCAACGGGCCAGACGCAACATCTGAGGGTACCTCTTCAAATGGGAATAACTTTCTGGAAATGCCCAATCAAGACCAACCACAGCTTTCACTTCACTCGGGTAGTTTTCTTGCCAGAGGAGCGTCTCTAATGAGGCCATCGAATGAGAAATCACGATATAGGGACCTGACACATGAGCTTTGGCAAGTGCTTGACGTGTTTCAGAAAGGACTACAGCAACATCCCTTGACTGAGACGTATCCTCACTGTAACCATAACCAGCTCTTTCAACAAGGACTATTCTATACTTGTCTGAAAGCCCATCATACACATCTTTAAAATCTAAGATCGGTGAAGCCGTTCCAGCACCAGAGAGAAAAACTAGGGTTTGCGGACCGTTTCCTTTTACCAAGACGCTCATTTTGTGTCCATTGACAGCTACCAGTTGACCTTTAGGTGTTAGAGAGGCCTTTTCTCTTTGCAAGGCTAATCTATGATAGGTAAAGCTAGTTAGTAATAAGACTAGGAATGCCCCCAGCAGAAAGCAAAGTCTTTTCATAAAAACAGGCATGGTTTATCCTACTAAAAAGTCAGTTAGCTTAGCTAACCGACCCTTTATTTATTCGGCATCTGGGCGTGATTTGCGAGCGATATCAGCAAGGATATTATCTACAAATTCTGAGACAGTCTCAGTGTGTGTTTGTTTTTGACCATAACGACGAACGTTAACAGTTCCGTCTTCCATTTCCTTGTCACCAACAATTAATTGGTAAGGAATTTTTTGCGTTTGAGAAGCACGAATCTTGAACTGCATTTTTTCATTACGTTCATCCACTTCGGCACGGACACCACGATCACGAAGTTTCTTAGCCACTTCCCATGCGTAGTCCACGTGTTTTTCGTTAGATACTGGAATAAGGGTTACTTGGTGAGGGGCAAGCCATGTTGGGAAGGCACCCTTGTAGTTCTCAATCAAGATTGCAGTAAATCGTTCCATGGTTGAGATAACCCCACGGTGAATCATTACTGGACGGTGTTCTTCACCATCAGCTCCGATGTAGTGAAGGTCAAAACGTTCTGGAAGCAAGAAATCCAACTGGATAGTAGAAAGAGTTTCTTCCTTACCAAGAGCAGTCTTAACTTGGATATCCAATTTTGGTCCATAGAAGGCTGCTTCTCCTTCAGCTTCATAGTACTCAACACCCATGTCATCAACAGCCGCTTTCAACATGCGTTGCGCATTTTCCCACATTTCATCATTGTCAAAGTATTTGTGCTTATCTGCAGGGTCACGATAAGACAAACGGAAACGGTAATCCGTCAAGTTAAAGTCTTCATAAACATCAATAATCAATTGAAGGATTTTCTTGAATTCATCTTCGATTTGTTCTGGAGCAACGAAAGTATGTCCATCGTTAAGTGACATTTCACGAACACGTTGAAGTCCTGTAAGGGCACCAGATTTTTCATAACGGTGCATCATACCGATTTCAGCGATACGGATTGGCAATTCACGATAAGAATGAACATGGTGTTTGTAGACTTCAATGTGGTGTGGGCAGTTCATTGGACGAAGGACAAATTCTTCCCCATCTCCCATATCCATTGGAGGAAACATATCTTCACGGTAGTGATCCCAGTGACCTGAAGTTTTATAAAGTTCAACTGATGCAATTGGTGGAGTGTAAACGTGTTGGTAGCCCGCGGCGACTTCCTTGTCCACGATGTAGCGTTCCAACTCACGACGGATTGTGGCACCATTTGGCAACCAGAATGGAAGACCTTGACCGACTTCTTGAGAAATCATAAATAAATCAAGTTCTTTACCAAGTTTACGGTGGTCACGTTCTTTAGCTTCTTCGAGACGTTTAAGGTATGTTTTAAGATCTTTTTTGTCGAACCAAGCCGTACCGTAGATACGTTGCATCATGGCATTATCACTATTTCCACGCCAGTAAGCACCTGCAACATTCAAGAGGTGGAAGATTTGGATACGACCAGTTGATGGCACGTGAGGACCACGGCAAAGGTCAACGTATTCACCTTGACGGTAGATGGTCAAGCCACCTTCGTCTTCTGAGTGTTCTTCAATCAATTCCAATTTGTAAGGATCGTTTTTGAAGATTTCACGCGCTTCATCCTTAGTCACTTCTTCACGAATAGATGGGAAGTTTTCTTTAACGATTTTCTTCATTTCTTCTTCAATACGAGGAAGGTCTTCGTTTGAGATTTGACCCGCTTGATTGTCCGTATCGTAGTAGAAGCCATCTTCAATAGCTGGGCCAACACCCAAGTGAATATCTGGGAAGAGGCGACGAGCTGCTTGGGCAAACAAGTGAGCTGCTGAGTGACGCAAGATTGGAAGGGCATCTTCGTGATCAGGTGTCACGATTTCGATGCTTCCGTCCTCAGTAATAGCACGAGTTGTGTCAATCAATTTACCGTTGAATTTACCAGCAAGAGCTTTTTTAGCCAAAGAATTGCTGATAGATTGCGCAATTTCAAAAGTTGTCACGCCAGATTCGAATTCACGAACAGCGCCATCTGGAAATGTAATCTTAATCATGGTTTTCTCCTTAAATTAATTTTGTAAGTAATGTTTGGAAAGAGGTGTATTCAAGCAAAGGATGAATAGAAAAAAACGACATCCTCGAAAGGACGTCGCAACGTGGTTCCACCTTAGTTCGTGTACGACAAAAAACGAGTTTGTCCTACACCTCTGATTGGCTCTAACGTGGCCACCGTTTTATGTTTGCATAAAAAGTTAATCGAGTAGTCCCAATCATGTCCTCTGCGTGATTTCCAGCACCACACGCTCTCTAAAAGATTTCCCATGACTGATATGTCTCTATGCGTTATTATAGCATGAAACTGTAATTTTTCAAGCTAATTATCTCTTTTATGAAGCAATTCTCAGATTTTTGTAAAACGATGCAACTCAAAGCACTTACTTAATCCAAAAGTCTTGTAATATTGCGGATTTTCTTGACCTGCTTGGCAGACCCTTTGAGGATGCGAACAGATCCGTTAACAGGCAGGCTGATAGCCTTAGTAGGTAGATAGGTCACCATGCGAGTCAGGCGCTTCATGGTACTATCTTCACCATTCAAATCATTGTGGAAATCCTTAGAAATGGTCAAATCCAAATAGTACTCATAAACACGTTTTCCAAAGTTTTCTGCAGAAATCTCATAGAGCTTTTTAGACCACTTATTCTCATCTTTTTGAGGTGTTGCAATGGCTGCTTCCAAAATAGCACCAGCCAGGTCATTATCATGATAATAAAGTGTTCCAAACATTTGGTCTGTAATCACATTATCCAAATAAAGATTACCATGCGCAATAACTGGGGTACCACTTGCCAAGGCTTCCAGATAGGTCAAGCCCTGAGTCTCACTGGTTGATGCTGAAATAAAGAAGTCAGCAGCCTTATAATAAAGTGCCGTCTCACTAGGCGCAATCATACCAGTGAAAATCACCTTGTCCTCAATACCAAGTTTAGCAGTCTGCGACTTAAGGTCTTCCAGATAAGGCCCAGCACCCGCAACAACCAGACGAACCTTTTCCTCCTCCTTTAAGACAGATGGTAATGCTGCTAGGACTGCCTGAATGTTTTTCTCATAAGAAATACGAGAAAGACTCAACAACATAATCTCATCAGAAGCAATACCAAGTTTGGCTCTCAATTCCGCCTTATCCTCTTCGGTGATTTCTGGGCGTTGGAATTTTTCAAGTTCAATACCAGTTGGAATAACACGTTTCTCAGCTGCTATCTTATACTTAAGAAGAAGGTCATAAACAATTTCACTTGGACAAATGACCCCATCTAAATCACTCATAAAGCCACGAACAATGTACTTAACCATGCTTGGTCGAATCACCATGCCCTTGGCAATGTAGCGAACGTAGTCCTCGTATTGCGTATGATAGGTATGCACGACAGGAATCTTGAGTTCACGCGCAATCGCAATTCCAAGAAGACCCAAAGAAAATTCAGTCTGTGTATGAATAATATCTAGCTTGTATTGCTTGGCAATCTCCAGTGCCTTAGAAAAGCCACGATAAGCCACACGTCGGTCCTTAAAGGCAAAGAAAGGCACACTAGGAATACGGACAATCTGCCAATCCTCATAGCGATCAACATCCTTATCAGTTGTTGTAAAGATAAAGACCGTATGCCCCATTTTTTCCAACTGCGTCTTCAATGTGCGAATGCTCGTCGCAACACCGGATACCTGTGGAAAATAGGTATCTGTAAACAATCCGATACGCATTTAAATCTCCAATACTTCTTTGTAGGCTTCTACAAGTTTCTGAGCCACATCATCAATCGAGCGACTTTCCGCAACCTTGTATCCTGCTTCATGTTTGTCCACTTTACCATCAATAATATCTTGCAAGGCCACTACAAATTCATCCACATTATGTCCAAATGTGGCGGCCGTGTCGTCAACCCAGCCCTCATAAACTGGAATGTCACGCAAGACAACATGCTGATGACTAGCAAAGGCTTCAAGTACCACAATTCCTTCTGTCTCCTCATAAGATGGGAAAAAGAAAGCACTGGCGCCACTCATAGCCCCCTGAAAGACCGCTCCCTTAAAATAACCTGGGAAGCTGACATTATCGGGATGCTTGCCATTGACAATGTCTCGAATCTTTTTAGGAATCAACCACTTACTGATACTGCCTAACCAAATGAATCGAACATGTGGCATCTTCTCAGCAACCTTGACAAAGTCTTCGATGCCCTTACGTTGAAAATAAAGGCCAGCACAAATCACAACTGGCTGTCCTTCCTTAATGCCAAAATAGTCACGGAAGACTTTTTCCTTGTGCGGGTCCTTGCCGTATTTTTTCAAATCAATACCATTTGAAACAGCAATAATCGGCGTCGTCACCCCGTAAGACTGAATCAATTTTTTAGAATACTCAGATGGCGTAATCACGTAGTCAGCCTTTTGATACATGTGGGCCAAATATTTTCCAAAAAGAGGTGCCAGCAAGTTGGAGCCGATGAATGAATTTTCAAAGTCCTCACGAGTCGAATGACCATGCATGATGACCTTCTTGCCACGGCGTTTTGCGGCATGCAACAACATCAAACTGCGTGGTCCGTAAGTATTGATATGAACAACATCGTAATCACCCAAGATGTCTGTTGTATAGGGAATCCCCGCCAAGTCCAAGGCATGCATCTGATGGTGGAGAGCCCGACCAATTCCTGATTTTTCAAGAACTGATTTTCCTTCAAGATAAAGTAGAACTTTCATACTAACAATTATAGCCTAATTTGGACGAAATTTCATCTGGAAGCTGACTCCTCAAGCATTAAAAAGCTCCCAAAATCAAGGGAAAAACATTCAACTCACGACGACAAAAGATATAAAGAGACAGGAAATCAATTCCTGCCTCTTTCATTTATAATATCGTAGTAATAGTCATTTACTTCCTTAACATATAGCAAGAACCCTCCTCTTGACCATCAGAGAGAGGTAGACGACTTTTTTGTTTTTAGGATAATGTACCAGATAACTTGACCTATGAGAAATAGCAAGTATAAGAAGGCAATCAAACCTAGACTGATTAGCTGCATAGTCAGGCTATTATCAACACCTGTTGCATCTGCTGGTCTAAGCAAGATAAAGGCTACCAAAATAGCAAATACAAGTAATTCCACCACCGTCACAATTCGCCAAACCAACATCAGAATTACCTTCTTTCCTTTGTATTATAGTTATATTAAGCCTCAAAGAAGGTGAAATCAATAGTAAAAACATGACATCCTGTCAATGACTTTTCCCCCAAAAAGCTAATCTCTAAATCTGTAACTGCTACAGCTAAAACTAGTCTCTAACCTACTCTTTTCCATAGAAAATTCTCGCTTTATCGGATAGACTTACCTCACAAATTTACACGGTGTCAGCTTTTTATTCCTCTTTTGCTAGCACGACTATTGATTTTGAAAAGCATTTCAATATAATAAAATTATAAAAGACTAAGGAGATTCTTATGCCTAAAGGAACTAGAGAAAATATTATCAATGCCTTCTTCTCGCTCGCTTCTAAACACCCTTCTAGCACTCACTTTACCTTAACCCAAATTGCTAAGGAGGCAGGCATATCTAGGCAGTCTATTTATCAAAATCATTTTAACAATTATGATGAATTAATTCAGTATATTCATGAAATGATTGATGCCGATATCCATTCTCATATCGAACAGGATCTAACCACAAAAGATCCAATCACACTCTTTTGTGATAATATTATTCCCTTACTTTACTCTAAAAGAACCTGGCTAAGATGTCTTTACACGACTGCAGCAGATCCAAGTTGGCGAAGCTTCTTGCAAATCACTTATGGAAAATGGCTCAAAGAAAATATAAGTCCGGCAAAGATAGACCTTCAAATGCCAAAGCCCTTCTTACAAGAATTATTTCTCCTCAATATCCTTAACATCATCCAACTGTGGATTTCTCAAGAATTTCCAACTCCACCTGACATCTTCAAAAAACAGTTTGTTTTACTCCTTAAGACCCCCTATATCGACTTCGTGTCCTAGTATAACAATTGCGAACTTGAAAAACCAAAAACAACTTGAAACAAAAATTTCAAGCTGTTTTTTAGTTATCACCTTAAATGTCTTTACGACGACGGTTATAGGCTATACCCATGACTGCAGCTACTTCTGCTGCCACTCCAAGAGCAAGCAAGGCTTTATCACTGGCTTGACCAGTTTCTGGAAGTTGAGGTCCTGATTTCACAGAAGATTGAACTGGCTTAGCTGGTTGTGGGTTCACTGATGAAGTTGTAGAAACCACTGATGGTTTTTGTGGAACATGTGGTGGTCTTGTTGGAGTTGGTGGTGTTTGTGGTTTTGGAGATTTTGGTGGAATGTAACTATTGTTAAATTCTGTATCCAAAGGAAGGACAACTGCTGCTACGAGCAAGTTTTCCTTATCACCAACACTCTTAGTTACCGTCACTTTAAGTTTAGCTACCATGCTGTCATAAACCACATTGGATTCGTAACCTTTGACTTCTTCGACAGTGTAGTAATAAACACCTGGTTTATCATAGTTAATACTGTCAAAGTTGATGTTACCTTTAGCATCGTTAGTCACAGTTTGGACAACATTACCTTTTTCATCTTTGAGGACGAAGCTAAACTCACCATCTTGAAGTTGACGACCTGCAAGAACTTTAGTCAATACGAATTTAGCTTTAGCTGGTTTCAATTCTTTGACATAGTTATTGAAGATAGTGTCTTTTGGATTTGTAACGGTTGATACTAGGGCTTCTCCGTCACGTGTCACGGTAATTGATACCTTTGCTTTCATACCATCATAGATGATGTCTTCGTTATTACCTTTGACTTCTTCAACAGTATAAGTGTAGGTACCTGGTTTTTCAAAGCTAAGGTTACTAAAGGCAACACGACCATCTGCTGTATTACCTACAGTTTGAACAACATTACCTTTTTCATCCTTGAGGACAAATTGGAATTCATTAGCAGTCAAGGCTTGGTTAACACCTGCTTTGCTCAATTCCTTACTGAATTGGATAGAGGCTTGGGCTGGAGTCGCAAACTTGTTGTTAAAGATAGTATCTTTTGGATTAACAACTGTTGAAACAAGAGCATCCCCATCACGTGTCACAGTGATAGAAACAGCAGCTTTCATCGTATCATAGACGATAGCGTCATCCTTACCTGCAACTTCTTCAACGGTATAGTTGTAAGTACCAACCTTGTCGAAAGTCAATTCGCTAAAGTTAACATGACCGTCTGCTGTATTACCTACAGTTTGGACCACATGACCAGCGCTATCCTTGAGGACAAATTGGAATTCATTAGCAGTCAAAGCTTGATTTACACCTGACTTGCTCAATTCCTTGCTAAATTGAATCTTAGCTTTGGCTGGTGTGACCAATTTATTGTTGAAGATAACGTCATCTGGATAAACCACTTTGGCCACTAATTTTTCTCGGCCATCAGTGGTCTCTCTAGCCACTTGGACAGTCACATCAGCTTGAAGCTTATCATAAACGACGTCACTATCATTACCAGGAACTTCTGTCACACGATAGTGGTAGGTACCAGGTTGGTTAAGAACAAGATTTGAGAAGACAATTTTACCAGTGGCATCATTGGTTGTTTCACCAAGATCAACCATCTTATTATCTGTCATATCAACCAATTTGAAGGTGAATTCCTTATCTTTCAAGGATCTACCTGCCAACTCTTTGGCTAATTCAAGATTGAAATGTACTTCTTGTTCACCGCCGACATTTCCCACGCCTCCAACTAAACGTACTTCAGAAGTATATGTTTTTGACTCAACATCTGCATGAAGGTCAACTTTATTCGTAGGATTATTAGAATTTGATGCTGGGTTGGTCAATCGTGTCTGATACCAAACATAAACCATACGGTCCAAACGACCAAGATTTAACTCAAATTTAGTATCGTCATGAGAGAAACTCTTAATCAATTCCATAGCTGAACCCTTATCAACCCATGGCTCAGCAGAATCAATGTAACGTAACTCTAAAGAATTATCAACAAATCTTTGATTATCAGACCAAGTATCGATCAATTGAAGATTATTCAAGACACGTCTTGCATAATTGAGACGCATTCCCCAGTTAATTAGGGTTGGATCATTCTTGTCCTGACTACCCCATTTAGCAATGACTTCGTCACCAGGGATAGGATTTGCAGAACCAACTGTCACATTAACGACATGACCATTGAAATTGAGGTGCAATTTTTCGCCACCTTTGAGAGCTTCTGAATAAAGTGTATCTAACTCTAAATTCATATATTTCCCAATAGGGTGATCTTCGAAATAATGATTAAATGTAGTTACAACGCTGTTATTCTTAGGATCTACCTGAGCAATACCAACAACTTCGTTATTAGGGTTGTAAACATTAACACTATAGCTTGTCTTAAATTGCAATTCACTTGGAAGAGTGAAGACAACTTTGTCACCTGAATTAATAGCTATATCGTTAGGGAATAAAATATCATGATAAACAACCTTACTTCTTGAGTAAATACTATTTCCGTCTGGAAATTGAAGCTCAACATTAGGGTTTTGAACATGAATTTCAGTTCCCGTTTTGGTTATTTGAGTATCAGAAGTACTAGTAGGAGTACTACTATTCGTCAATTTCTTAGCCTCTACAGGTGCTTCATGTTTAGCTGAATTGTGATCAGCAACACTTGCTGAATCACTAGCTGAACGCTCACTAGTTACACCAGTGGCATTTGAAGCTGTAGAGCTATTTGATGCTTCGCTACTCACATTTCCATGTGGAGCTTCAACCTGTTCTGAACTGACAGATGAAGCTACTGGACTGTCTACTTTACCACTCTTAGGAACATCAACTGATGTACCTGTATTTTCAGTACTTACTGCTGTAGTTGGTACTGATGGCACTGTAACTTCTGACGATGACTGATTTGCTGAGACATTCACCACATCTGTAGCGGGTTGACTAGAAACCTCTGTCACCTGATCGGCTTGTGCTGTACCAATACCAAAAATTGCAGTTGAAATCAAAACGGATGCAATACCGACTGAAAATTTACGGATGGAAAAGCGTTGCTTCGAATCACTAAATAACCTATTCATAATATCCTCCATTTACAAAACATTTTTATCTTTCCCAACCAGCATTATACTCCTATTCTAATTTTTTGCAAGATGTAAGTCACAATTAATTAACATTTTTGTAAATTGTGCAACACTTTGTCTTGTTTTGTAAGAAAAAAGCACTAAATTTTACTAAAATTTTTCTAAAATACAAAAAAACACTAACAATAAAGCTTTTAAACTCAATTGCTAGTGTTTTCGTGATATTATAAAATATTTTCAAAAATATTCAATTATGAGAAGAAAATAATTAATAATTATCAAATAGTTTCTAATTTACCTAAAAGTCAGGTTAAGTTTCTGTAGCTTTTAGGGATTAAGCGATGGAAAATTAGTCAAGTTCTTCCAAAAAGTCTATCAAGATAGCAGCCGATTGTTTCCCTGCCTGAATAATAAATTCGTCAAAGGTAAGGTTAGCATCGTGAGCTGCTGTATCACTCATGGCACGCACAACGATAAAAGGTTTCTTGACACTATGAGCCGCCTGAGCAATAGCCGCCCCTTCCATTTCAACAGCCAAAACCTCTGGAAAATGCCCCTTAATGGCATCAATCTTGTCCTGACCAGCAATAAAGCTATCACCGGTAGCGATAAGACCAATCTTACTGTCAATTGACGCTTGAGCCAAAACCTTCTTAAAGGTCGTCACGAAGCTTGCATCACTCTCGAAATATAGTGGCTGCATAGACATTTGGCCGTAATCATAGCCAAAGGCTGTCAAATCAACATCGTGATAAGCCAACTTTGAAGCCACGACCACATCACCAATCTTTAGACCAGGCGCTACTGCCCCTGCAGAGCCAGTATTAATGAGGGCCTCAACTTCAAAGTGGTCCGCCAAAACAGCCACAGACATGGCTGACATGACCTTACCAACACCTGATTGGACCAAAACCACATCGTGTTTGCCTAAACGTCCTGTGTAGTAGGTATTTCCAAGAATGGTTTCCTCAACCTTGTTTTCCAATTGCTCCACTAGAAGCACCAATTCCTGCTCCATGGCAGCGATAATTCCAATTTTCATATAGTTCCTTTTTAGCTTGTAATCTTGCGTGAATCACTTGTCATAAGAGAATTAGGCATAACCAGCCTAGACTATTATTAGAAATAAAAGACAGCGATGAAGAGGATAATCAAGAGTACGACTACCCAAAACAGAATACGATTGAGTTTGTGCTGAAACTGGTTGCGTTTCGCATTTTCAATCCGACGACTCTTATAGGTAGAAGGCTCATAATCAGCATCAAAGGCCTCATCATAAAAGTCTTCATCGTAGCCCTGATAAGAAGGGTGGTCAGTTAAATCAATCTCCCCACGCTTGGCCTGCTCAATGATATCGTCAGTTAACAGCGGTCTCCCCATAACTTATTTTCCCCCAAAGTGGAGTGCATAGTACTGGAGTGCAAGAATCGTTTTAGCATCTTTAATCTCACCTGATTTCACCAACTCCATACACTCATCATAGGTCAACTCAAAAATTTCAAGGAATTCATCATCATCAAGTGGACGAGGATTCTCAACAGGTTTGAGATTAGTCGCCACATAGAGTTTAATTTTCTCATTACAAAAACCAATGGCAGTGTAAAATTCATAAATCAACTCTAAATCACCCTGATATTGGGTTTCCTCTTCAAGTTCACGTGCTGCCGCATCCTTTTCATCACCAGCCTCACCAACTTCCAATTTACCCGCAGGGATTTCATACGATACATCTTCAATAGCCTTGCGGTATTGCTTAACAATAACAAGTTTACCTTCTGGAGTAACCGCTAAAACGGCCACAGCTCCTCTATGGAAAATGAGCTCACGACGAGACGTCTTACCATCTGGTAAAAGGACCTCGTCTACAGCTACCTCAAAAATATTTCCTTTAAATTTTGAGTCGCGTGTTAATGTTTTTTCTTCGTATTTCATGGCTTTCCTCCTTTTTTCTTACCACTTAATTGATGTGATGCCTAAAAAGTCGCCATTAGGTGACCTTCATAAAGCCTTATCGTTGACTTGGGTGATGAGGTTTCTTCACCGCATAACCCTCTTTATTGACTTGACGACCACGCCCAATGGCTACACAGTCCGCTGGCACATTTTCAGTGATGGTCGAACCGGCCGCTGTAAGGGCACTATCTCCGATTTCAAGCGGAGCAATCAAGGTTGAATTACTTCCGATAAAGACGTTATCGGCAATTTGTGTCTTGAACTTATGTTGACCATCGTAATTGACTGTTATAGTACCTGCACCAAAGTTAACATTAGAGCCGACTTCCGCATTGCCAATATAAGTTAAGTGTCCAGCCTTGGTATTTTCACCGATAATTGATCCTTTAACCTCAACAAAGTTCCCAATGTGAACGTCTTTCTTAAGCGTAGAGTCTGGGCGAACATGAGCAAATGGTCCAATAGTAACACCATCTTCAACCACTGAATGCTCAATCATAGAGTGGGTGATAACTGTGTGGGCACCGATAACAGAGTCAACAATGTAGGTACCATTGGTAAGCACTGACTCTGCACCAATCTTTGTTTGACCTTTAAGTGTCACATTAGCTTCAACCACAACGTCCGGTGCAATTTCCACATCTACATCGATGTATGTCGCATTTGGATTTTGTAAGGTTACACCATTGACCATGTGAGCCTTGTTGATACGACGACGCATGACATCTTCCGCTGTTGCCAGGGCAACACGGTCGTTAACCCCAAGACTTTCTTCAAAGTCACGAAGAGTGAAGGCACCTACTTTTTCACCATTTTCTCGGAAAATAGAAATGACGTCTGTCAAATAATATTCTCCTTGCGCATTGTTAGTGTTGATATTTTTTAACGCTTCAAAGAGACGTTTATTGTCAAAAACATAAGTCCCTGTGTTGATTTCTTTGACTTGTTGTTCGAACTTGTTGGCATCTTTTTGCTCTACAATCTTAGTCACTTCGCCATTTTCATTACGGATGATACGACCATAGCCAAATGGATTGTCCGCAGTTGCTGTTAGGATAGTGGCAACATTTTTGTGATTAACGTGGAAGTCAATAAGATTTTTGAGGCTTTCACCAGTAATCAAAGGCGTATCCCCAGCGATAACAAGCGTTTGTCCTTCAAGACCAGACAACTCTGCCTCAGCCATCATAACGGCGTGACCAGTCCCCAACTGCTCTGTTTGCATGGTGAAGGCAGATTGACCATCCAAAACCTCACGAACTAGCTCAGCCTTGTGACCAATAACAGTAACGTTTTTAGCTGGATCAATAGCTGAAACTGCTCGGAAAACATGCTCAAGCATGGTGATACCTGAAACCTTGTGCAATACTTTTGGAAGATCTGATTTCATGCGAGTTCCTTTACCCGCAGCAAGGATAATTGCGTAATTACTCATGTGTTTATTCCCTCTTAATTGTGAATTTTAGTACTTTTCTCCTACTACCCCATGTAATAAAGAAAGCACTCTTTACAGTTTCTCCTAAGCAAGAGAAACTCCCCCATTTTCTATTGATTCTGTTCAATGAGACCCTTTTTCAACGTTCTAAATTAGAGTTTCTCACCATCCATAATCGTCTTATTATACCATAAATGAAAAAGTTTTGGCAGAATGGACGGTAATGAAAAAAGAGCTGACGCTCTTTTTCTAAGTATAGTTATCCTATAACCATTCTTTGTATTTCTTAATATAGATATGCTTCACAAAGGTAACACTAAGCATATACAAAGTAATGATGATAAACAAGAGAATGAAATAGAGACCGTTTAGATGGCTGAGTTTTAAGAGACTAGCCAATGGACTGTATGGAAGAGAAGTCACAAAGAAAGCAGCAAATAAGGTTGTCACAACAACTGATAGTGCTGGGTGACTTTGAATAAATGGTAGTTTTGGTGAACGTAACATGTGGATAACCATGGTTTGAGACCACATAGATTCGATAAACCAACCTGTTTGGAAAATAATGATAAAGGCTGCTGCTTCTGGTGAACCATGAACATAGCCATGCCCCAAAATCATTGGCACAATGATGAAATAGAGCAAGATATATGTCAAAATATCAAATACGGACGAAATAGGTCCTATCCAAGCCATGAAACGCATGATTGATTTGGCTTCCCAGATATGTGGCTCTTTAAGAAATTCCTTGTCCACATTGTCAAATGGAAGGGCGATACAAGAGATATCATAGACAAGATTTAGGATAATCAAATGCACAGGTGCCATTGGTAGAAATGGTAAGAAAATGCTGGCAAAGAGGAGAGAAAAGATATTCCCGAAATTTGAAGAAACGGTCATCTTGATATATTTGGTCATATTAGCATAGACCTTCCGTCCTTCAACCAAACCTTTTTCCAAGACCATTAAATCCTTATCAAGCAAGATAACATCTGCAGTTTCTTTGGCGATATCAACAGCTGTATCCACAGAAATCCCCACATCTGATACCTTCATGGATGGGGCATCGTTGATACCATCACCCATATAGCCTACCTTATGCCCATTTTCCTTAAGGCTTAGGATAATTCGTGCCTTTTGGTCTGGGGATAACTTAGCAAAGACTGTTGTCGTTTCCACAGCCTTAGCCAAATCTTGATCTGACATAGTATCAAGATCACTTCCAAGTAGAATGTGCGTCACATCTAGACCAACTTTTTCACAGACAGCCTGTGTCACCTTATCATTGTCTCCAGTCAAAATTTTTGTGGTCACACCATATTCCGCCAAAGCCTTGATAGCAGGTGCTGCTGATGGTTTTGGTGGGTCAAGGAAGGCAAGATATCCCGTCAAAATCATATCACTTTCATCTTCGACACTAAAGACGTCATTTTCATTAAGCTGTGATTTGTAGCTAACACCGAGAACACGCAAACCTTGTTCATTCAACTGTGCAACTTCCGCAAGGACTTCCTCACGAACATCGTCAGTCAATGGGATAATGTCTCCCTTGTATTCCACACAGTTAGAAACAGAGAGCATTTCTTCAAGGGCACCTTTTGTCACCATACTAACAAATCCATCAGTGTCTTGAACAATGACACTCATGCGACGACGTTCAAAATCAAAAGGTAGCTCATCAATCTTGTGGAAGGTCTGGTCAAGGTCACGAACGATGTCATGTTTCTTAGCTTCTCTTTCAGTTCGGCTAATAATGGCACGGTCCATAAGATTTTTTAAGCCAGTTTGGAAATAAGAATTAAGATAGGCTCTCCGAAGTACTGATAGGTCTAGGTCACCATGGATATCAAGAGGGTACTCAAGAACGATTTCATCCTGAGTCAGGGTTCCTGTCTTATCCGTACAAAGGATGTCGATAGCCCCTAGGTCTTGAATAGCATTAAGCTTTTTGATGACCACCTTTTCCTTGGCCATAATGATAGAACCCTTGGCAAGACTGGCTGTGATAATCATCGGCAACATTTCTGGGGTCAAACCGACTCCCACACTAAGGGCAAAGACGCCGGCTTCAAGCCAGTCCCCATCTGTTAAACCGTTAATCACAAAAACAACAGGAACCATAACCAACATGAGTCGAATCAAGAGCCAAGAAATGGAATTCATCTCACGTTCAAATGAAGTTGGTTCGTCATAAGTATTGATGGTCTGCTCAATTGCTCCCATCATGGTTTCATCACCAACAACTAAAACCAAGGCTGTTGCACGACCAGAGATAACATTAGTTCCCATGAAAGCAAGGCTCTCACTTTCAAGCAGGCTCTCTAGATTTTGACCATCTGCTTTAGCCAGACAAGCTTTTTCCACAGCATCGCTCTCACCTGTCAAGCCAGACTGTTGAACAAAGAAATCACGAGAATCTAGTAAGACCACATCAGCCGGAATCATATCTCCCGCACTTAGTTTGACCACATCTCCAACCACAATTTCATCAATTGGGATTTCTTGCTCACTGCCATCTCGAAGTACTGTTGCTGTATTGACAATCATGCGAGACAAATTACTGGCAGCCTTGTCGCTACGAAGTTCTTGAATAAAACGGATACCACCAGATATCAAAACTAGAGTGACAATGATGATAGAAGTCGTTGGGTCTTCTTCACCCGGTTTAGCAAGCCAGACATTGGTGATAAAGGAAACCAGAGCAATGACTAAGAGAATAACAGTAAAGGGATTGATGATAGATTCATAAATCTTTTTGATGATAGAATCCTCTTGTCCTTTGGTTATGACATTTTCCCCATAAAGGTCACGGTTTTCTTCTACTTGGTCTTCCTTCAAGCCATCCAAATGAGTCTTGTAGCGAGTAAGGGTTGTTTCAAGTGGCTCTTGAAGAGCAGCAATAAGTCTTTCTTTATTTGTTGACATTGGAATCTCCTTATTTAATCAGGAGCCAATCACTTATAGAGTCCCTAAGACACTAATCAGCGATTGACTGGTTAGGTGCGGTTCGGGGTGATCGTCGATTAGTCTCATAGGTTTCTCCTTTCATTTTTTTACATAGTGGGTGGACCTCAGACAAATGAAAAGAGTCCTACCCATATACAGGTAAGACTCTATAAACTCGAGGTTGATTTTTTAATAGATTCTGTCAAAAAATGGACCGTTCAAGCTTTAGCTCCGCAAGGCGATGAAATGAGCTTAGTCTTGACCTTGGCGATCAGGACTGTTGACCAACGAGTAGTGTCTCCACTGCTTTGCGGTAGTCATCCGTATCCTTGTGGTAGCCTCACCTACCGTATTTCACTGAAAATAATACTCCTAAGGCAGTAACTTGTCAAGGGGAAAAGTTACTTTTTGCTTGAGTGGGTAATAAAAAAAGAGCTTCCGCTCTTTTTTGTAAGATATTCTTTTGTAAAATGGATTTTTTTAGACTTTCCTTAAGTGAGTGCGGACGTCAGCGATCTTCTTCGAAGTGGCACGCTCTTTCCTACTTCTCTTGTTTGACATAAGTCCCTTGTAGCTTACCGTGTAGAATGTAATCAACAGATTTGAGCTCATCAATAGTGCGACAATCAAGGGCACACATGATGAGGCGAAGGTCGTCCTTCCAGCCATTAACGATAGTCACAACCTTATCCACAGGATAACGTTCTACTAGTTCAAGGACTGTTCGTGATACGCCTACACCTTTTGCTCCTAGGACCAAACATTTGACCATGTCAAGTGGGTTTCGCACGCCACCAGAGGCTAGAATCTCCACATTCTCACGAAGGTCTTGGGCTTGCAAGAGGGTCTGAACCGTACTTTGTCCCCAGTCATTAAGGTAATCACGGTTGCCGCCTCGACTATTTTCAATATAGGCAAAGCTAGTTCCACCTCGACCTGAGATATCCACCGTTTTGATGCCTTGAGACATGGCGTAACGAATGGTTTCCACATCCATACCAAAGCCGACCTCCTTGAGGACAAGTGGGCAGTCTATTTTCTGTGCATAAACCGCCACATTTTCCTTCCAAGTGTGGAAAATACGCTCTCCCTCAGGCATGAGAAGCTCCTGCATAAGGTTAACATGGAGCTGTAAAAAGACTGGGTTCATAGCTTCCACTGTCTTAATGCCCAGGTCCACAGACTTATCCACACCGATATTAGTCGCAAGGTCTAAGTCTGGAAACTCTTGACGATAGTCAAAGGATTCTGGTGCCTCTCCCTTTAGAGCAGCACTATAGGAACCTGTCACCATGAGAATACCCGTTCGACTGGCCACCTCAGCTAGTTTTCGATTGACTGCACCACCCTTAGCAGAACCACCTGTCATGGCATTGATATAAAAAGGAAAGTCCCAATCTCGTCCCGCAAAATGTGTGGACAAGTCAATTTGATCTAAATCATAAGTCGGTAGAGACTTGTGGATAAGTTCCATATCGTCAAAACTATTGTAGGGCGACTGGTACTTGAGGGCATAACGGATGTGATCGTCTTTACGATTTGTCATAGGTTATTTCTTTACTTTCTTGCGTGATAATGTCTACTTAGCTGACCCCTAAACCTCATACAAGAGCTCTATGCCTGCCTGTTGCCAGCGCTTAACTAGAATATCTCGGCTGGCTTGGTCAAAGGCAAAGGCGATACCACAGTCACCACCACCTGCTCCAGAAGACTTAGCGATAGCATCAAGTCCTTGTTCAGCTTCTTTGAGTTTTGTCAGCTTGTCCACATAAATATCTGGACTAAGCGATTCCAACTGGTCACTGACAGCTTGGAGGCTGCTCTTAAGTAAGGTCTTATCTCCTGTTTCCAGAGCCTTGATGGCATCTTGAACGGCAACTTCGGTTTCACTTAGATACTGGCTTGATATGCAAGATTTGGCCATCTTAACCATGTCTTTTGAAATAGCAGCTTGCTTGGTCCACCCCACCAAAAAGTGAGCTTTGAGCACTGGTTGAACAGGACGAATCCGATAACCCCAGTCTATTTCCAAAAGTTCGGATAGAGTCATTCGGTCTATAAGCTCTGCTATTTTTGCACGGTCAAAGGAGCGATAGGAAACCAGATTCTCGTATACGATACAAGCTAAATCTCCCATAGAACCGTTGTCTCCTTGCTTAAGAAGGGTGTAGCTAGCTAATTTAAAGAGAATGTCTTTAGATAAGTCTTTCTGAAGGGCTGCTGCCAAGGCCTTGAGGGGCAATACCACAACAGAACCCGAAGAACCGATACCAAATTTAACCCCATCTCGTTCTAACTTTCCAGTGATGGAAAGGTCCAGAGCGGGCAACTTCTCACCACAATAAGCCTCAAAAGTATTCAAAGCCTCTTGAATGAGGGCGTAATTTACGTCTGGCTCACGACCCACACTATAGTCAAACATGTCTGAGGTCAACTGGGTAGTTTGGGCTTCCTTGACCTCTGCTGACATGAAAATAGGAATAAATTGGATTAGGGCCGTTTGACCAGGTGTTAAGACTGAATATTCTCCAGCAATGTAGAGTTTTCCACCTGTTTTTACTGTGACCTGATTGACCGACTGCTTAAGCATCTGGCAACTCCTTGGTCCGTGAAATGATGACCTGATAATCCTTGCGGAAGTGGTCTGCTAGGCGGTCCAGGTCTTCTTCCAGACAGAGCACCTTAACATTTGGTCCTGCATCCATAGTGAAATAACATTGCTCACCAGAGGCACGAAGGGCCTTAACCTCATCCATAGCCTGATAGGAAGCATCCGTCAGATATGAAAATGGAGGGTTGGCCGTACTTGTGGTTTGATGCATACGAAGGGCATTAGCTTCAGTGAGCTCGCCGACCGCTTGGAAATCATTTGCTTTGAGATAGGCCAACATATCCTTGTAATCTAGCTCAGACTGTTTAATCCACTCTGGGAAGGAGGTCGATGTTTCGGTACACAATTTCATACCATCACGACTTGATACGGGTTTCTTTTGATCTGTTAAAACTAGCATAATCATGGCTAATTTGAGATCTGTTTCAACTTGGTAAACCTCACCACTATCCTTGTCCCAGGCTGCTAACGGTCCAAAGAAAGACCGTGATGACGAACCTGAAGCAAACTTGGCAATTTGAGCCAATTCAGACTGCGTTTTTCCGACTTGAAAGAGCTCGTTGGCTGCCTTAACTAGGGCAGAAAGTCCTGATGAACTTGATGATAGACCTGCAGCTGTTGGCATATTGTTCCAAGTTTCAATCTTGACATGTTTGTTTGGATTGGTACGGAAGAAATCTAAAACCTTGCTGGCCTTGGTTGTTTCTTTTTCCCCCTGAAGCTCGTCATCGATATACATGGCATCACTGGTCGCATCCTCAGGCAGAAAAGACAACTTGGTTTCCGTATACATATTTTCCAAAGTCAGTGAAATACTACTAGTTGAAGGAATCATACGCTTGGCATCCGCCTTACCCCAGTATTTGACAATAGCAATATTTGCGTACGATTTGACGCTTACAGGCTTTCTATCCACGTGTTTACCGCTCCGTTTTCTTGAAGTTTTTTAGCAATCGTTTGGGCTTGGTCCTTAGTACTTGTCAGGGCAATAATACAGCCACCCAGTCCTCCGCCTGACATCTTGGCTCCCAGCGCACCCTGTTCCAGAGCAGTCGCTATGAGCAGGTCAGACAAATCGCAGGACACACCTAAAGATTTAAGGTGATTATGAGCTTGCGACATAAGCTGCCCAAGAAGCTCTTGATCCTTGACCTTAAGGGCTCCTTCCGCCCTCTGACTTAATTCGCCTAGCTGATTTAGGTCTGATAAGGCATCTAGTCCGATAGCCTCAACCTTTTCCACGGCCTCACGGGTGTTTCCATGAATGCCCGTGTCTGCGATAACTAGATAGGCTCCTAGATCAACCTCGATTTCCTTGAAGCCAATATTACGGGTAAAGCTGATAGCTCGGTCACTCAGACAAGTCTTGGCATCTAAACCGCTGGGCTTACTGTGGGCAATGGTCTCCGCCTGATGGACCAGCATTTCCAAGGCCTCTCGGCTAAGCTCCTGTTCAAAATAATCAAAAACCGCACGAATCGCTGCAATGGCAACCGCTGCAGACGATCCCATGCCACGCTTTTCAGGGACGCTAGACTTAATAGCATAGCTAATAGGTTGATTCTTGATTTCCAGATAATTAAGCGCTGAAAAAATCGCTGTCGTCAAGGGATCCTGAGCCTTGAGCGTCAAAGGAGTATCAGCCGCCTGAATCTGACAGACAACCTCAATGTCCTTGAGAGGGAGAGCAAGGGCAGGATGACCATAAACGACCGAGTGCTCACCCATCAAAATAATCTTACTGTGGGCCTTGCCCACTCCTACTTTCTTAGTCATAAGTTACACACACTCACAGACCAACTGGCAAGCGAGTGTCTTTCTAGATTTTTCATACAGATTCTAGTGGTGACTCAAGGTCAATCAACCTCCCTGAGTGGATTAAGAGCACCAATCTAAAGAATTTTCTTATAGCACTTCTATCTTATCATCAAAGCGCAAAAAAAGCGACATCTAACCTAGAGTGTCGCTTGGCATTAGAGATACAATCTTATTTTGATATTTCTATCTTAAACTAGTACAATACCAATGAGGTTTTAAAATGATTGATGTCAAAAAACTAATTAAACAGAACTACGAACTAATGGCACTATTAAAGATTATCCACTCTTTTCAACTAAATGACTGTTGGCTTTGTGCTGGAACTTTACGCAATTATATTTGGGACTACTTAAGCACCGGAAATACATCTTCAAATATCAATTTCTCAGATATCGATGTCATTTTCTTTGATAAAAACATATCATATGAGCAAACTGTTGAAATAGAAAATCAAATAAAGATAAGATATCCTAAATACAATTGGGAAATAAAAAATCAGTTTTATATGAATATACATAGCCCTAATACTGAAAAGTATATCAGCTCTACCGATGCTGTTTCAAAATTTCCTGAAAAATGTACTGCCATAGCTGCTAGACTAAATGACAATCAGGAACTAGAGGTTTTTATTCCCTTTGGAATAGACGATTTAGTTAACTTCAAAGTCTCTCCCACACCACATTACTTTTCAGATAAAGAACGACAAACGGTCTATAACGAGAGAGTGAAAAAGAAAAATTGGAACATAATCTGGCCAAACATTTCTATAGAATTTATCGAATAGATTAGCCTATGATTTTAGAACGACTTTTTACAAGACTTTCCGCTGTGAGAAAAGTTCCTGAAGCATAATAGTTTAAGGAACTCGGAATTTTTGAGAGTAAAACAGTTCGGGGAACTGTTTTAGCCTGAGTATAGAAATTAAAAAGTGAAGGGGCTCAAAAATTAGTCATGGAACTTCCTGGATTGCTGAAATCATCCACTGGATAATTTAACCTAACGACCTTACTCACCTAAGGAAAGTCTTAAAAATTAATCTTCTATATTAAAAAAGAGCCTCTCGGCTCTCTTCATCTTAAATCGCAAACAAATCATTTAGGTTCTCAGCCATAGTTGGGTGAGTGAAGATTTGTTTAGCCAAATCTGTGTATGGAATATGATGGTTCATAGCAAGAGTAATCAAATTGATAATTTCATGAGATTCTTGACCAAAGAGGGTCACACCCAAGATTTCCTTAGTTTCAGGATTTACCACAGCTTTGAAGGCACCACGCAAATCACCGTTCACATGACCACGAGGCATACTAGCGACTGGAAGCTCCTTGACAGCAACTGGTCCACCTGCCGCTCTGGCTTGGTCTTCAGTAAGTCCAACCTGAGCCAAAGGTGGGTTGAGGAACATGGCAGTTGGAACAACTCCACGTGTTTCAAGGTTATAACTACCATCCCCTGTTAAGTAATTAAAGACAATACGGAAATCATCTAATGAAATATAAGTGAATTGAAGGCCACCATTAACATCACCCACTGCAAAGACACCCGGAACGCTTGTTTCCAAATGCTTATTAACCTGGATACCACCACGCTCAGTCAAGGCAATATCGGTGTTTTCCAAGTGAAGAGGTTCAATATTAGGCTTGCGTCCTGTCGCATAAAGGAGCGCATCAAAACGAAACTCACCATTGTCAGTAACAACGACAACTTCATCACCGTCATTCTTAACTTCAGAAGTTTTAACACCTTGCTCAAAGACAATGCCGTCCTCTTCCATGTATTCCTTAGCCAACTTAGCAATAGATGGCTCTACACGTGGCAAGAAGCTAGTCGCTGCATCCAAGACAGTCACTTGGCTTCCCAAACGGTTATAAAGGCCAGCAAATTCAAGGCCGATATTACCACCACCTAGGACACCTAAACGTTTTGGCAAGGCTTCAAGGGTTTGAATACCAGTTGAATCATAGACATGCTTAGTTGTTGTCAAGCCAGGAATAGGCAAGACATTAGACACGGCACCTGTATTGATGACAATGGTCTCAGCTGTAAGCTCTTGACGGTCATCACCGGCCACCACTTCGATGACCTTATTTGACACAAAATGTGCTTCTGCATCAATGACATCAACGCCATTATCGGCCAACATTTTATAATTCTTAGCGTTAAGACGACTAGTCACTGCACCACGTTCCTTCATGGTCTCGTCAAATGACCAGCCCTTTTCGGCCGCTACAATCATAGTCTTGGTTGGGATACAAGCAATATTAATGCAAGTACCGCCATACATGGCTTTGCTGCGCTCGATGACAGCAACTTTTTTACCAGCCGCATTCATCTTAGCGGCCAGAGTCTTACCGGCTTTACCAAAACCGATAACAATCAAATCATAGTTTAACATCTCTGTATCCTCCTATCTATTGCCATTCTATCATTTAATTTTTCAGACTGCACATATCTGAACTGGAAATTAAAAAGGCTACAGCTTTTGCCATAACCGCTTTCATATCTTATATCACTGGAGATATAAACACTCTTTAAAAATGAGTTTTCTGAGTGATTTATTGTAGAAATTCTAATAAAACTTTGTTGAACCGTCTGCTTTCAATATAAGCCGCATGCCCCAATTTGTCAAATTCATAATAAGAAGCGTTTGGAATCCCATTTGCCAGCTCCCTGGCGCCATCCACACCCAGAACTAAATCGTTTTTGGCTCCCAGTACAAGAGTCGTACAAGTGATTTTATCAAGTGAACTATAGCAATCGAAGGCTAGAATTGACTTGGCTAAACGAACAAAGCGAGTACGTTTTTCCTTACTTACAGACCTCAAAAATAAGTTGTTAATCACATATAATTTCTTTAACACAGGAAACGAAAATGTTTTACTTATGAAATCCTTATTAAGCTTATCCATATCACCATTTTCGGCCATCTCTATCCATCCTCCGACGGTTTCTCTACTGATGGTATTATTACGAGAGAGTGTCAGCGCTAATAATAGCTTTTTCACCTTTTGAGAATACTTGATAGCAAATAGCTGAGCAATCATACCCCCCTGTGATATGCCTATGATAGAAGCATTATCAATATGCAATGCTTCCAAAGAATGATAAAGGTCATCCGCCATATCCTCAATAGTAATGCCTTCTTCGAGATGGTCCTTTCGATCAAAAATATAGACCTTGTACTCCTTAGCATATTGATAAAACAAGGCGTAAATAGCAAGATCGGACAGATCACTTAAACGTTGCAAACTTAATCCCGTAATGATAATGAGATTTTTGTCTCCCTTGCCAAAAGTGACATAATCTACACCTTGGTCTGACAAATGATTTCTTTGAATGGTAAACATTATCCACATTCTCCCAATGAAATGTTTAGGTTTTAGCTGTCATCGAGATAATGGCATGTCATTTGAAGCCATGATGACATCACTCACCAAGACAACAAAGAAAAGCTGCCGGGTGATGAAGGCCATGAAGTCTTCACTTTTGAAGAAAATCGGTGCAATCCCTAATAGAATTAAAAAGGCAGCATTTTTGCGAAGAACCTTTTTAAACGTCTGCCAAAACACTCTGAAAGAAATGTTTGCTCCAATCTTACGAGCTATCACCACATGATAAACAATCTCGAGAAAAGCAACCACACCGACCGTGGTTAGAACCTTAGTAAATGGTAGAGCCATCTGAAGTCCCAAATAAAGGACAATCAGCTGAGCCAAAACAATCGACACCATAACACGAATATGATTAGCCATGATAAAAACCTCCTAATAAGTTGCATGCCAAAGCAAGAAACAATAAACATTTTTAGTAGTCATTACTATAGTATTTACCTACTCATTATACCATAAAACAGAACTATCATTAGGAGTCATTCTACCATTATCAAGCTTAGTAGCTATAGCCATATCAAACGGTAAAACACTGAATATCAAAAAGGAGTCACACCAATCATGGCGTGGCTCCTCTGTTATTAGGATAGATTGATCCTTATAGCAATTCGTCAATTGTCGTGTAGTTTCTGTCTAATCCTTCGGCAACTGGTTGGCTAGTGATGTGACCTTGGTAAGTTGTTACGCCTTGACGAAGACCTTCATCATTTTGAATTGCCTGTTTGAAGCCTAGTCCTGCCAGAGCTTCGATATAAGGAAGGGTAACGTTGGTAAGGGCAATGGTTGATGTACGTGCCACGGCTCCTGGAATATTGGCAACGGCATAGTGAAGGACACCGTATTTTTCATAAACTGGTTCATCATGAGTCGTTACACGATCCGCTGTTTCAATAACCCCACCTTGGTCTACCGCTACATCCACAATAACAGAACCAGGACGCATCTGTTTAACCATATGGTCAGTAACAAGTTTAGGCGCTTTAGCACCTGGGATAAGAACGGCACCGATAACCACATCAGCATCACGGACACTTGCTTCGATGTTGAACGGATTTGACATCAGTGTTTGAATTTGACTACCAAAGACATCTTCAAGGACTGACAAACGTTTGGCGCTAATATCAAGAATGGTTACTTGGGCACCGAGTCCAAGTGCAATACGGGCTGCATGTGTCCCTACGACACCACCTCCGATAATGGTAACCTTACCTTTAGGAACACCAGGCACTCCTCCTAGAAGCACACCAGAACCACCCTCTTGCTTAGTCAAGAAGTGGGCACCAATTTGTACAGCCATGCGTCCTGCAACTTCACTCATTGGAACCAAGAGTGGCAAGTGGCCTTCTTGATCACGAACCGTTTCATAGGCCACACCTGTTGTCTTGGCATTAACCATTGCATCTGCCAAGCCCGGAGCTGCTGCCATGTGCAAGTAGGTAAAGAGTAAAAGGTCTTCACGAAGAAAGCCATATTCTTCAGCAAGTGGCTCCTTAACTTTAACAACAAGTTCTGCTGCCCATGCTTCTGCAGCAGTTGCAACGATTTTAGCACCTTGATTTGCATAATCTGCATCAGTAAAACCAGAGCCAAGTCCTGCATTTGTTTCGATTAACACGACATGTCCCTTAGCCACAAGACTTTGGACACCAGCAGGCGTTAGAGACATACGATTTTCATTATTTTTGATTTCTTTTGGGATACCAATTAACATATTTTCTCCTTACTTGGAAGTCATAAGGCAAAGGATTCCTGTAAAATACTTGACCACTTCCTAACTTATTTTTAAAATGACAACGCTTTCATTTTATCGGAAAACAAAAGGAAAAGCAAGAAAAAGAAAATCGCACTTTCTCATCACCAAATTCATCACGAAACAAGAATAGCACCCAGCCAATCGGCTAGATGCTTCAATTATATATTCTTCAATGATTAGTGATTATCCTTAAAATAATCTAATAGGAAGAGGGCGTTTTCCACATAGTAATTAACAGCTACAGGTAAAGCCTCGTCTTTCACAAGAAAATCATCATGGTGCCAGTCGGCAGCATCATCGTCTCCATTAGAACCAATGAAGGCAAAAACACCTGGGATTGCCTTCTGATAAGTCGCAAAGTCTTCGCCACCTGTTGATGGCAAGGTTTCAATCACTTCTGCGAAAGCCTTAGAATGTTCAAAGATGAGAGGTGTGAGAGTCAAATCGTTGTAAGTCACAAAGGGAGAATTGCCCCAAACAATATCGGCCTGAGCACCAAACTGGTCAGCTGTTGCCTGAACGACCTTTTCAAAACGAGCAATGACATCCTCACGAATCTTAGGATCAAAAGTACGAATTGTTCCCTCAAAAAAGCCTGATGCCGGCAGAACATTCCAAGTATTGCCAACTTCGATATGAGTTACGGACAAAACAGCTGAGTCAAAAGGTGAAATCGTTCGGGCTACGATTTGCTGCAAATTGTTAATGATGGTCGTAGTGACCAAAACCGTATCCACACCCAAATCAGGACGGGCCGCATGCGAAGAAACACCCTTGACATCAACCCTAAACTGCTCCACACCTGCCATAATCGCACCTGAACGAAGACCAATCTGTCCCGGTTTCAAGTGAGGATTGTTGTGATAACCGATGATAGCTGACACACCGTCAATACCACCCGCTTCAATAATCTGGTAGGCCCCTTGGAAATTTTCCTCAGCTGGTTGGAAAATCAAGCGAACTGTGCCTTTCAGCTCCGCTTCTCTTTCTTTTAAAATCTGTGCTGCTCCAAGGAGAGAGGTTTGGTGAAAATCATGACCACATGCGTGCATGGCTCCATTTTCACTGGCATAAGAAAGTCCAGTATTTTCCTGAATTGGAAGCGCATCGATATCAGCACGTAAAGCAATAATCGGGTGGCCTGACCCAATTTCAGCAATCAGTCCTGTCTTTAAAGGATAATTTAAAGGTTCAATACCTAATTTTCTCAAATACCCTTTCAAAAAAATGGTTGTCTCGTGTTCATCTTCAGAAACTTCTGGATGTTGATGAATTTGCTGACGTGTCTTTGCTAAATCCTCGTAAAATACATCTGTCATAATAGACCTCCCTCTTTCACTGTCCTAAAACAGTACATGAAGTTGCGCTAACTAAGCTTACCGATTAAATTACTTCTATCATACCACTGTATTGACCAAATGAATAGTTAAAATTACTTATGGGATACCATAACTATTACTTATAGCTAACACTTCCACCGTAACATAACCCAAATAACCCAAAACTAAATGGCTCAGTTTAAATACCTTTTTAAGATGCTCTTTTCCTCCTCGGTCAATGGACGATAGCTTCCCCTTGGTAACTTTTCGTCTAAGACAAAATCTCCAAAGGAAATACGTTTGAGGTAGGTCACCTTGACCCCATAAGCCAAGAACATCTTTTTCACTTGATGAAACTTGCCTTCTGAAATCGTGATTTGAGCACAACTTTTATCACTTGCAGAACTGAGAATTTCCAGCTGAGCTGGTTTACAAATAGTCCCATCCTCAAAGACAACACCTGACTCAAAAAATGCAGGTGCATCAGGCCCAAGAACATCATTGACCTCAACGTAATAAATCTTAGCCACATGATAGCGTGGGTGAAGCATGGCAAAGCCCAGGGGACCATTGTTGGTAATCAGCACCAAACCTTCCGTATCTCTATCCAAACGCCCCACAGGATAAAGCCCTTCTCGCTGATCCTCAGGCCTAATCAAATCAATAACTGTTTGGTGTTCCTTGTCCTTTCGAGCTGACACCACTCCTGACGGCTTATTCATAAGGTAGTAGACTTCTGGCGCATGCTCTAGCTCCTTACCAGAAACCGTGATGGTCTGGAGACTAGCATCCACATTGAGATTGTCTTGTTCTGCCAAGACACCATCCACATAGACTTGCCGACTACGAATGAGCTTCTTGACCTGATTTCGAGAACCATAGCCCGCCTGGCCTAATAATTTATCTAAACGCATAGCCCTATTGTACCACGGATAAGCATAGTCTAGTAGACTAAAAAAGCCTACCTAAAAAAGCCTACCTAAAAAGGTAGACCTATCATCTTGTTAACCGTTACACATTCACGTGGAAGATATGACCTACTGCAAAGGTCACGAGCATTGTCAAGAGACCTACTGTCAAGTTACGCAACATAGCTTGTTTTACAGGTGCTTTTCCAAGTTTGGCACTGATATAACCAGTCAAGAGTAAGGTCAGTGCAACCACAACCACCGTTACAGGAATACGGTAAGGCTCTGGGAAAAGCAGGATAGCTAATGTTGGTGGCAAAGAACCCACTGAAAAAGCCAAGAAACTAGAGAAGGCAGCATGCCATGGATTTGTGATTTCTTCTAAATCAACGCCATATTTTTCCTCAACCAAGACCTTGATTGGATTTTTACTAAAGGCCTGATTGACCTTAACTTCCGCTGCCGTTTCGCAATCTCCTTGGCTGAGGAAGGTTTGATATAAACTTTCTCTAGCTGCCTCAGGTGAGCGATTCAAAAGGGCTTGTTCCTTAGCGATAGCAGCTTCTTCGGTATCTTTTTGCGTTGACACACTGACATATTCGCCACCTGCCATTGAAAAGGCACCGGCAAAAATCGCTGACAAGGCTGAAATCAAAATAAACCAAATGTTCGATGTCGCACTAGCCACACCGATAACCACTCCCGCAATGGAAATGATACCATCATTGGCCCCCAAGACACCAGCTCTCAAAATATTTAAACGTTCTGCAAAATTCTTATCTTCCAATTGTATCCTCCTTATTTAGAATCATTCTAAAAAGTATTATAACAGTTATTTAGAATGATTACAAATAAGAGGCTTGAAAAAGAGAGTTTTATGTCATCCCAATAAAAAATCAGACCCAAAAGTCTGGTCTGATTCTAACCCTATTTAGTCTTCATTCTCCAAATCGTCTAGCTGTTTTTCAAGACGTCTTCTCCCATAAGAGTGCAAATTGGATGGCTAACTCTGCAATTCGATCCTTGCCATCTAAATCCTCATGACTTGATAAGGTTCGAATATCCCATTTTTCTTCCGAGAGGTGGTCTGCCGCATAGAAGAAATGGCAGAGCTCAAAGCCCCTAAAGGCTGCTAAGGCAGCCACTGCCGAACATTCCATATCCACACAAATAGCTCCCGCTTCCTTTCGACGCTTCATTTTGTCGATGGTTTCCCGGTAAGGAGCATCTGTCGTCCAAACTTTTCCTTTTTGATAGGAAACCTTGTGATGATCCAGAAAGACTTGGAAGAGAGGGAGACTTTCCTTATTCACTTCCACCTCATCACTAGCTGGAAGATAGTGGTAACTGGTCCCTTCATCGCGAAGAGCAGCTGTTGGAATGATGATGGAGGTCGCCTCAATATCTTGGTCCAAAACCCCACAAGTCCCAAAGAGAACGAGTTTTTCCATCCCAAATTGAATCAAATCCTCTATAATTCCCACACAGGAAGCAGCCCCAACTGGTGCATTAAAGACAGCAATCTGTTGGTCTCCAATCGTAATCCCATAGACAATGACTTCAAAATTGGCCATGGAGGTTCTTACGATGATTTCATGATCATAATTCTCAAGCAAGCGCGCAAAGGTCACTCTTGAAAAGCAAGAGATAACTACTTTTGGAAATCCCTCAATTGGTTCATGTAGGTCTTGTGGATTGATAATCGCTTGTCTATTCGCATCAAATTCAGTTAGTAGCATACGTGACCTCCTTAGTTTTAGGACCCATTATAACATAATAAAATCAGACCCAAAAGTCTGGTCTGATTCTAACACTATTTATTCTTCATTCTCCAAATCGTCTAGCTGTTTTTCAAGACGCCTTCTCTCATATCTTCCCAGTGCAACGAGAGCCCAATTCATAAAGAAAACAACGGGAGCATATATGGTATAAGTAATTGGCCAAGCCATGAGATATCTAGGATCCAAGGGATTATTATGATAGACATCATGGTTGTACCGATAGTTAGCTGACATTATCATAAGGGTGAAAAGCCCAGCCACCAGTAAACAACCTAGGACTGTCATACCAGAACCCCCAAAAGTGTTAACACTAAGTCGTGCAGATCTATAAATAGACCAAATACTACTTATCAACAATGGATAAAGTAAGTAATCAGCAGAGATGACACCATTGTTAAAGAGGGAGCCATAAACTAAGCATACAAGTGTCCCTGCAATCATTATGTAATAGCATTCGGCAGCAACTTTATTACCTAGAGCTTTTTCGCGTTCATCTGTAACCTCATTATTAATCAGTTTGAATTTCATCATCTTTACTTCCTTCCTAAATCTCCCAAAACAGCTGATCCAAAGTCCTATTCAGTGTTTTGCAAATAGCAATGCATAAGGCTAGGCTGGGATTGTACTTTCCAGCTTCAATCAACCCTATGGTTTGTCTTGTTGCTCCTACCGCTTCAGCCAAGTCACCCTGAGTCATATCATGCTCCGCTCGTGCTGCTTTTAAGCGTAAATTCTTTGCCACATGCCCCCTCCTTTTCAGCATATCTGATATTTTCTTCGAAATCGATTGTGATTACCATCTCTTTTCATTTATATTATACACTATATATTTCTATTTGCAATATATATATGTCATATTTTTAGAAATAAATTGCAATATAAAAAGCCGAGATCTCTCTCAGCTTCTTCAATATTTAAACTTAGGCAAGTGTTACATCCAAGCTCTCACCAATTGCCGCAAGGCGTGAGACAACTTCTTCTTGGCTTAAACCATTTTCAGAGACATAACGGTTACGTGGGTGGACACGACATTCATGTGAGCAGCCACGGAGGTATTTGTCTTCATTTTCCTCTGAAGTGAGCATACGGCGGTTACAGAATGGGTTACCACAGTTGACATAGCGTTCACAAGGTGTGCCATCGAACCAGTCTTTACCGACAACGATAGGATCTACATGGTTGATATCAACGGCAATACGCTCATCAAAGACATACATCTTACCATCCCAAAGCTCCCCTTGAACCTCTGGATCTTTTCCGTAAGTTGCGATACCACCGTGCAATTGGCCAACATCTTTGTAGCCTTCACGGACCATCCAACCTGAGAATTTCTCACAGCGGACACCACCAGTACAGTAAACAACCACGCGCTTATCCATGAACTCTTCCTTATGATCACGGACCCATTGTGGCAATTCACGGAAGTTGCGAATGTCTGGACGAATGGCTCCACGGAAGTGACCAAGGTCATACTCATAGTCGTTACGTGTATCGAGGACAACAGTGTCCTCATCTAAAAGAGCATCTTTAAACTCTTTTGGTGACAAGTAAGCACCTGTAGTTTCAAGCGGATTGATGTCGCTGTCAAAGTTATCATCCTCTAAACCAAGGTGAACGATTTCCTTCTTGTAACGAACAAACATCTTCTTGAAGGCTTGTTCTTCTTCCTCATCAATCTTGAACCAAAGGTCCTCCATCCCTGGAAGGCTGTGAACGTAATCCATGTATTTTTGAGTGGTTTCATAGTCACCAGAAACCGTTCCATTAATCCCCTCGTCAGCGACCAAGATGCGTCCTTTGAGGCCGATTGACTTACAGAAAGCCAAGTGGTCAGCCGCAAATTGCTCAGCGTTTTCGATAGGAAGGTATTTATAATAAAGCAATACTCGAATAGGTTTTGCCATTGTATTTCCTCTTTCTTTATGAAATATCTATAGTTGTTGTTTGATAGTCAAAATCAACTTAACTATTATAGCGCTATCAAAGAGGACTAGGCAATTGATTTGTTTGGAGGAGAATTATCACAAAAGAAAAAGGCTGAGTACCAGATGCCTCAACCTGAGTTTCGTGGGATTATTTTTCGACAAGATAGTATTACAATTCTTTCTGTAGTGTCCCTAAGATAAGCAGTTGTGTCAGAAAAATCCAGAAAATAAGAACTCCTATATCTACAAGCGAAACAGTTCCATGTCTATAAAAGCTAGCTCTAAGAAGATTCGCAGAAGGGACAAATGGAAGTAGAAAATAAAGTTGATCTAACCAATCTGGAAGACGACCTGACGGGTACATGATTGGTGAAAACATAAGACCAATCATTAAAATAAGCTGAGACATTAGCGTGACAATATTTTGGGGAAATATATAAGCAATTGAAAATCCTAGACTAATCATTGTTAGGCAAATAAGCAGCATCACAAAAACAGACAAAATTGACAAATTTAATTGGACAGAAAAGCGAAGACAGCCTAATAAAAAAGAGAAGAATACACCTGGTAAAATAGCAATTAACCATATACATAGATCAGCTAAAGAAATTAGAATTCTAGGAATAGGTAAAGCTCGAATATAGTCCACATGACCTTCTGACTTGGCATTAGCTATAACAGGAGATGAAATTGTACATCCAATAGAAATAACTCCCATTAAAACTGTTCCAGAGGCAAGATAGTAAGCAGTTGTTGTGTCCATCTTACCAATTACCAACGGATACCCAAAAAGAAGTGAAACGGACAAAAGTACTTGAGCTAGTGTGAATAGAATGAATAGATTTTTTTGTCGAAGATAGTTCCAACGAAGTAAGTAAAAAAATTGAGTCATATCAGTTAACAAGCTCCTCTTTATAGAGATTGGAAATAGATAATGTTTTCATCTTAACTGAAAGGTTTGAAATAAGCTCTTTTTCTAGACCTTCCTTGACTTGAATGAGTATTCGGGTTAATTCACTTTCCTCAATTTCCATCTGACAAACACAACCATTGACTATCGTAAAATGTTCGAATAGACTTAAAAATTCTTTACTAACAAAATTGAAAGAAATTTGATAATGATTTTTATAAGACATTTGGTGTACTGGACCAGATTTTAATAATTTACCATGGTTAAAAAGAGCAAAATTATCCGCATATTTTTCAACCTCTAGTAGATTGTGGGTAACAATGATAATAGTATGTCCTTTATAAGCCAGTTTTTGTAATAATCGCCACTGTTTTTCACGACGTACAGGATCAACATCGTTGGTTGGTTCGTCAAGAAGCATGATATCAGCAGAGCCAATTAATGCCATGGCAAAAGATGTAAGCCGTTTTAGCCCTCCTGAAAGATTCTTCCCTTGTTTATCACGGTATTCTACTATTTCTAGATCTGCTAGAAGGTGCTCAATTTCTTTTTGTAGTTCTGAGGTGCTTAACCCTCTCATTCTTCCAATCATCTCTAAATTTTGCTCAACAGTTAACTTTTCAAGTGGTGCATACTGTTGTGACATATAACTCATCATTGTTCGAGCTTGTTTACGGTTATGTATAAAAGAAATATCTCCGTAGTGAACATCTCCCTGATCAGGCTTAATAAAACCAATCATTTGCTTTAAAAGAGTTGATTTACCAGCACCATTATGTCCTATAAGAGCTGTGATTTTTGCAGCTTCTAGCTCTAAGAAGATATGGTTATTAGCAAAATGTTGTTTATCAAATGATTTTGTTAAATTTTCAATGGTGAGCGTTTCAAAAGTCATAATTTCGTTTCTCCGTATTGAGAAGATTTCCCAGCATACTTCATTTTTTATAGGGTTATTGTATAATAGCCTTAAGAGAGTCTTATGATTATGTCATAATTGACCATTTTAACGTTATAATTAACATACAGAAATGAGTGAGGAGGTTTTCAATGTTAAAAGTTGCTATTTGTGATGACTCTGATAGAGATGCTAGTCAATTAGAACATTATTTACTTTCTTATGATAAATTTTCTCTAGAAACAAAACTTTATACAAATCCACAAAAACTCTTAAATCAGCTAACGCCAGACATCCACTGTGTCTTTTTGGATATTAATATGCCAGGAATCAATGGAATTGACGTAGCACAGAAGATTAGAAAATTTAATCCTTTCATTCCTATTATTTTTGTGACAAGTTATCGTGATTATATGGAACAAGTCTTCGAAGTTCAGACTTTTGACTATATCGTAAAACCGATAGAACCTCAAAAGTTAACGAAAGTATTGGATCGTATTTTGCGTTTTTTGGATATAGGCCAAGCACTTTTTACCTTCTCATTTGGTAAGCACAATTATTCTGTCCCTTCGAGCGATATTGTATTTTTTGAGAAAGATAAACGTTCAGTATTTATATACACAAAGACAGGTACCTACAAGTCTCTACTAAAAACAAAAGAGATTTTGGAAAAACTCCCTAATTATTTTATTCAAATTCATGCTTCCTATATTTTAAACCCCAAATACATCAAAGACTTTGATTCAAAAACAGTTACTATTTTACTAAATGGGACTGAAGAACACCTACTCCCAATTAGTAGAAAGTTTCAGTTTTCTTTTAAAGAAAAGTATTATAGCTATCTAAGTGAAAGGCATTTTTAATGTTAGTAGGATTACGAATAATCAGTATCTTGTACGATTTATTTCTAGCAAGTATGTTATTTTATAGACCATTGTCTAAAATCAATATGAAAAAGAAGCCTTTAGTAGCCCTTTTTTTCATATTGATTTTTCATGGGGAACTCGTGTTCCTATTCTCTGAAAGTCGTATTTTTTTGGTCAGTAATCTCCTTCTAAACATTTTAGAATACTATCTAATCGGCCTCAATTTTGATTATCCTATTCGCCAGTCTTCCTTTTGGATTCTTTTACAAACTAGTCTAAGTTTGTTAGCAGGGGCTGTTCTAAACCAAGGAATCCAACTAATTTTACCTTTAGGGGAACTATCAAAAAATTTAGAAGCTATTAGTTTGTATCTCGGAATAAGTTTCTTCTTATCTACAGGAATAACTCTTATTTTACGAAAGCTTCTCCTATCCCATCAAAGGCTTCGTATTGCTACTTCTAAGGGAAACTGGCTTTATCAGTTTATCGTGCCTCTTTTATCTATTTTCTTTGCTTTTACAATATCTGCCATTCAAGGAGGGGTATTTGGAGCAGATTACCTATCAATCATTTCTCTCTCATCTCTCATTGTATTGACGCTCTCCTCTCTTTATTTTAATCTGTACCTTGCTCGTCAACAGCAGCAATATTACCAAAATCAATTGGAAAAAGAACAGCTACAGTTTCAAGTTCGAGAAATACAACAATCTCAAGAAGAGTATCAACGTCTCCAAAGTCTTCGGCATGACTTAAAAAATAAACATTTGACTCTTTTATCGCTTTTAGAGAAAAATCCTGAAGAGGCAAAAGATTATCTTTATTCATTAACAGATAGTATAGTAGGTGAACAAACTTTCTACTCTAAAAATCAAACTATTAATTTTTTACTTAATCAAAAACTACATCATTTAAAAGATGAGATAGAAATGGAAATTGATTGCTTTGTACCACAAGAATTATCTATTCAACCAGATATTTTAGCTGTTATATTAGGAAACTGCCTAGACAATAGTATTGCAGCTTGTCTCAGACTACCAAATAAAGAAAGAAGCTTATCACTTAATATCCGATACTTTCAACAAAATCTTTTTATCAAAATTAGAAATAATTTTGATGAGAAAGAAAAATCTACTCGTAAATCCCGTCAAAAAGATGGCTGGGGGTTGCGAAATATTGATGCTCTTGTTCAAGAATATCAAGGTAATATCAAACGCTTTATAAAAGATGGACAATATCAAATAGAGATTTTATTACCAATAAAAATAGGGACTATTCCGACTAAAGAATTTTAGGTAATTGATGAAAAATGAGTAATAATTAGGTAACGTAAATATTTGAAGTCAAAATCTATATTATGTTTATTCATTAATAAACAGGTTGAGTAGCACTAGCTCAACCTGTTTTTTTCTATACTCACATCTTCTTGACTCATGTATTATCCTACAATTTCGCAGCGGCTGCTTCATCCAAGATAAGAGTCACGTCTGGATGATGTTGCAAGACACTGGCCGGTACTTCCTCTGTTACCGGACCCTTTACCATCTTGAAAATGGCGTCTGCCTTCTTGTCACCATAGGCAAACAAGATAATCGTCTTAGCAGCCATAATGGAAGCAATCCCCATTGAAATAGCCTTTGTAGGAACTTGGTCTCGACTGGCGAAGAAACGGCTATTAGATTCAATGGTGCTGTCAGTCAAGTCAACCACATGGGTTTGACTATCAAAAGACGTACCTGGCTCATTAAATCCAATATGCCCATTACTTCCAATTCCTAAGATTTGAAAGTCAATGACATGTTGGGACAAGATATCATCGTAGTCCTTAGCTGCCTGCTCCAAATCTTCAGCCATGCCGTCAGGCAAGAAGCTCTCTTTAAATGGTTTAGCATTAAAAAGATGTTCTTGCATGAAAGCATGGTAGCTCTGCTCATGGTCTGGTGCTAGTCCGACGTATTCATCCAAATTGACACTGTAAAGTTCTGAAAAATCCACATCACTCTCAATCATCTCTTGGTAAAGGGCAATAGGGGAACTACCTGTAGCCAAGCCCAAAGTTTGAGCACCCGCTGCAAGGCTCTCTTTTAAAAGGTCAAAGGCAACCTTTCCTCCTTCAAGTTGATTTTTTACAATAATCGTTTTCATTTTTCACACCTCGCTAATTGGTATATACCATTTTTCTTTATTATCTCTTTTTTTAACTTTTTTGTCAAGCGCTTTTACTCGACAAGTTTAATGACGGTCGTCCTATATCGTGCTATAATAAAAAGGCTGAACATTTTTAAACGAGGAAAGAAATGAATACAAACGATTTTGATTTTGAACTGCCAGAGGAACTGATTGCCCAAACACCCTTGAAGCAACGTGATGCCTCTAAACTCTTGGTCATTGACCCTGTAACCAAGGAAATGACTGACACCCACTTCGACCACATCATTGACCAGCTTAATCCTGGCGATGCCTTGGTTATGAACAATACACGTGTGCTTCCAGCCCGTCTCTATGGTGAAAAGCCTGATACCCACGGCCATGTGGAATTTCTCCTTTTGAAAAATACCCAAGGGGATCAATGGGAAGTTTTGGCTAAGCCAGCCAAACGCCTTAAAGTAGGTGCTAAGGTTAGTTTTGGTGATGGGCGCTTGACTGCCACTGTCACTGAGGAACTGGATCACGGTGGTCGAATCGTAGAATTCAGCTACGACGGTATCTTCCTTGAGGTCTTGGAAAGTTTGGGCGAGATGCCATTGCCACCTTATATCCATGAAAAATTGGAAGACCGTGACCGTTACCAAACGGTCTATGCCAAGGAAAATGGCTCTGCCGCTGCACCAACAGCTGGTCTCCATTTCACACCTGAATTGCTTCAAAAGATTGAATCTAAAGGCGTAAAATTGGTCTACCTCACCCTCCACGTTGGGCTGGGAACCTTCCGACCTGTTTCTGTTGAGAATGTCGACGAACATGAGATGCACTCAGAGTTTTACACCCTCAGTCAAGACGCTGCCGATACCCTTAATAGCGTCAAAGCCGCTGGAGGCCGCATTGTTGCTGTTGGAACAACCTCTATCCGAACACTGGAAACAATCGGCAATAAATACGATGGTCAACTCCAAGCCGACTCAGGATGGACCAATATCTTTATCAAACCAGGCTACCAATTCACAGTCGTAGACGCCTTTTCAACCAACTTCCACCTTCCAAAATCAACTCTGGTCATGTTGGTTTCAGCCTTTGCTGGTCGTGAATTTGTCCTCGATGCCTATAAACACGCCGTCCAAGAACGCTACCGCTTCTTCAGTTTCGGAGATGCCATGTTCGTCACACGACGTGCTGAGAAATAAATATTAAAAAGAATAAGGTTAAAAATGTAAAAGCATTCTTAACCTTATTTTCATTTACATTTTTCCTATGTTATAATACTTGCTAAGGAGGGAAAAATGTTACCATTTACAATTAAAAGCACAATGACTAGGGACCTTTACCTTAGATTTTCTTGGAAAATTTTTAGACAACATAAATTTGCAATGGCTTATCTGATTATTATGCCTATTCTGATTCTGATATACTGTGTTGCAAATGGTCTACCAATTTACGGTATTTTCTTAGCATCTCTATTTTTGGTTGCTATGTATTACTTGATTAACATGAAAATGAATCGGACCTATAACAAGAATCCTCTAATGCAGAATCTTGAGTCGACTTTTACCTTTGAAGAAGACCATGTTATCGTCACCACAAAGAGAGGGACATTAACTCTTAATTATGAAGACATTACTGATATTTATGAAACTAAATACGACATTTTCATGATGACTGGAAAAAACTTTGGTAATCCATTTGTTAAGAAGGATCTTACCGAAGAAGAAATCCAATTTATCAGAAGTTTAAAACATAAAAAGTAAACAAAATGCCCACCAGTTAAAACTGGGGGCATTTTCTGTTTATTTCTCCGCAAACTGGCTATTATACAAATCGTAATAGAAACCTTTATCTGCAAGGAGGGATTCATGGTTCCCTTGTTCGATGATTTGACCATCTTTAAGGACCAAAATCTTGTCTGCTTCTTGAATAGTTGATAAACGGTGAGCGATGACAAAGCTTGTTCGACCTTGCATAAGGGTCTTCATGGCCTTTTGAATCAATAGTTCCAGACGGGTATCAACTGATGAAGTTGCCTCGTCCAAAATCAAGATTTTTGGATCAGCCAAAAGCGCACGGGCAATGGTCAAAAGTTGCTTTTGTCCCAGTGAAATGTTGCTTGATTCCTGGTTCATTTCCATGTTGTAACCACCAGGCAAAGTACGGATAAAATGGTCCACATTGGCAGCCTTAGCGGCTTCAACGATTTCTTCGTCAGTCGCCTCAAGATTACCAAAGCGAAGATTTTCCTTGATAGTTCCTTCAAAGAGCCAAGCATCCTGAAGCACCATACCAAATTGTTTACGATAGTCTTGACGTGACAAGTGACGAATATCATGACCATCCACCGAGATAGAACCTGCAGTCACATCATAGAAACGCATGAGGAGGTTGATAATGGTTGATTTTCCGGCACCAGTTGGGCCGACAATAGCCACCATTTCACCAGGATTGACTTCAAGATTAAAGTCACGAATCAGAGGTTTATCAGCCACATACTGGAAGTCCACATGCTTAAAACTAACTTGGCCAGTCAAGTCTCCTTCAAGCACCTCAGTGGCATCATTGGCCTCGTCTGGTTCATCCATCAGTTGGAAAATACGGTCCAAAGAAGATTTAGCACTCTGCAATTGTCCAGCCAACTGAGTCAAGTTCTGAATGGGTTGGTTAATCTGCCAAACATACTGAACAAAGGCCTGCATATTACCAATCGTCAGACGACCAGCCAAAACTTGCAAACCACCAAGAACAGCAACAATCAGATAGGTCAAATCAGACAAACCATTAAGGACAGGCATCATGAGTCCTGAAATGAAATTGGCCTTAAACCCTACCTTCTGAAGGTCTTCCGTGATTTCTTTAAAGTCATCTAAGGATCTGTCCTCACGACCAAAGAGCTTAAGCACATTGAAACCAGTCAGATTTTCTTGAACAAAACCGTTAAGAGCACCTAGGGCATCAGCCTGCTGCTTAAAATAGGGCTGAGACTTACTCATGATAAAGCGAGCACCAAAGAAAGTAATGGGAATGGTGATGACAACTATAGCTCCCAATTGAAGATTAAGGTAAAGCACTGTCCCGATAACCAAGGCCAAAGTAAAGACCGCATTAACTACCTGCAAAAAGGACTGCTGCAAGGCATTCGAAACTGTCTCGACGTCACTGGTAAAGCGTCCCAAGAGGTCCCCAAATTGATGCTTGTCAAAGTATGACACTGAGGTACGATTGATTTTCTCAGTCATCTCATTACGCATATCCTGAACCGTTGCCTGCACGGCATTGGTCATAAAATAGTTGGAATAGTAAGAAGCCAACTCATAGATGAGACCACGCAAGAGATAAAAGACCAGAACCACACCAACATAGGAAACGTTGATATGGGCACCTTCCACACCCTTGAACATGTCCAGCGTATTTTTAGTCAGTTCCGTAATGGCTAATCCAATCACAACAGGTTCAAGAACACTCATGATGACACTAACAATTTTCAAGAAAATAGCTAGGTAAAGTGGCAAACGATAAGCCTGCAAGTAGGACCAAAGACGGCCAAAACTTGAGGAATGAGTTGTTTTCTTTTTATTATTCTTCATTTTGACCTCCTTCTAATCTTCTGTAAGACTCTTTTGATTCAATTGTGAATTAGCAATTTCACGGTAAATGTCATTGCTTTCCATAAGCTCTTCGTGACGGCCACGACCAACGATTTCACCCTTATCCAGAACAATAATCTGATCTGCATCCATAATGGTTCCCACACGTTGGGCTACAATCAGGACTGTCGCATCTTGAGTCACTTCTTTTAGACGACGGCGCAAAGTCGCATCAGTCTTGTAGTCCAAGGCAGAGAAGGAATCATCAAAGATATAAAGATCAGGACGTTTAACCACCGCACGTGCAATTGACAAACGCTGCTTCTGTCCACCAGAAAGGTTGCTGCCACCCTCAGCCAAGTGAGAATCATAGCGTTCTTCCTTACTTTCGATAAATTCCTTGGCTTGAGCCACATCCGTAGCTTGATTCAATTCCTCATGGCTGGCATTTTCCTTACCATAACGGATATTTTCACCGATAGTCCCTGTAAAGAGCAGGGCTTTTTGTGGAATAAAGCCAATCTTACGACGAAGAGCCTTAAGATTGTAGTCACGGACATCTACACCATCAACAAGAATGCGTCCAAGTGTTACATCATAAAAGCGTGGAATCAACTGTACAAGTGATGATTTACCTGAACCCGTAGATCCGATAAAGGCAATGGTTTCACCAGGTTTTGCCTTGAAAGAAATATTGTGTAGGACAGGACTTTCCGTTTCACCAGGATAGGCAAAGGTCACATTGTCAAACTCCAAATATCCCTTAGTCTCGGTTTCTGTCACGCCATCTTCATTTGGATTGATAGAAATCGGCATGTCCATAATTTCCTGCAGACGTTCACTAGATACCGCCGTACGAGGATACATGGTAAAGAGGTTGGCTAGGAAAAGGAAAGACAAGAGTGCATGGAAGCTATACTCAATAAAGGCAACCAAGTCCCCGATAGCTAAACTTCCAGAGCCTAATGGCTCAAGAGCAAACCAAACAATTGCCACAATCATGGCGATGATGATTTGTACAAAAAGTGGCTCGGTCAAACCAGTCAATTTAAAGAGCTTGCTGGAATTATCCGCATAGGCAGCATTTTCAGAGGCAAACTTCTTCTCTTGGAAATCTTCTCTAGCGAAAGCTCGAATGACACGAAGTCCAGTTAGATTTTCACGAGCATACTGGTTAATCTTGTCAAGAGTTGCCTGTTGCTTTTCAGAAAGCGGACGCGTTTTTACCGCCACATACCAGACAACTACGGCTAGGAAAGGCAAGGAGATTGCCACAATCCAAGCCAAAGATGGACTTGTCGTCAAAATCAAAAATACACTGGAAACCATCATCAAAGGAGTGATAACACCCAGCTTGAGAACTTGATCTGCAAACTGCATGAGAACAAAGGCATCCGACGTGATACGAGTCACCAAAGAGGATACCCCAATCTGCTCGTACTCATGGTGGGAATACTCCTGAAGCTTGGCATAAATATCATTACGCATGACCTGCACCATAGTAGTGGTCAACTTACCAACCGCATAGGACAGAAGTATACGACCAACAATCCCAGTCAAAACTACACCAAACATGACCCAAGCATAAGCGTAAAGCTTATCAACATCACCACGGTTTATTCCCTCATCAATCATTCTGGCAAGAACCGTCGGCAAACCCAAGTTAGCAATAACAAATAAAATGGCTGCCGTAAAATTCATCACCAGCCACTTAGGATAACGTCTGAGATAAGACCAAATATAAGCCATAAATTTCTCCTTTTCTTTTTTATCAATTACCATGCCTTTAGGATTTTTATAGTTATTTACAACCACTAAAGCCGTAAAAGACACAGAAAAAGGGCGTGACAAGCACGCACATTATCTACATTCTAACAAATGAAAATATTAAAAGCAATAGAAAAACCAGAGCTGATGACCTGGTTTTCTATCTATTTTGCTATCACTAAATTATCTGTTTTATCGCTTCATTTCGCTAATTCCTTGAAGGCATCTAAATGACGAGACAAAACAGAGTTAGCCACATCGTCGACTGTGACCTGCTCTGCAACTTCTGTCTCACCTTATTCATTTTTAATTAAGGTGTCATATTCTACCAATACATACTTGGGCTTATTATTTTTTAGAATCACTGCAGTCCCCTTGCTGTCGACCATACGAGCAACTTTAGAAAAATTTTGATTAGCTTCAGAAATGGGAACTAAATTTTCAAGATTAATCTGCATCATAATCCCCTCCCTAGATTTATCATAGCATTTTTTTAGAGAAAACCAGTAAATAGGATATAGTTGTCCTAGAAAGCGATTCTAGACAATTAAAGTACATCCTTGTAGAGGACATGATAAACAAAACCAGACTAAAATAGAAAAACAAAAACTGCCAAAGAATTTTTGGCAGGAAACCAAATCAATTTATCAGTTTCAATCAATCGCTTATCGCAATCATAACCACCCGTCTAACGGGTGGTTTGATCAAGGGCTATAAGCCCATAATACCAGCCAGCGCCTAAAGACGCTGGCTTTCACTTTGTTCAAGCCTTATTGCTTTTGACTCGTCACAAGCCTCTCAAAGAGGCATTCGCATTACTTACCATTATCCATAAAGGGATTTTCATATTCTTTTACGCTTAATTTGTCCAAAGCGATATCATGCTTCTCTTGTTCCTGAATATATTTCTTAATTGTGGCTTCATTAAGTCCTACCGTACTTACATAATAACCTTCTGCCCAAAAATGTCTGTTACCAAATTTATATTTTAAATTGGCGTGTTTATCAAACATCATCAATGCACTTTTACCTTTTAAATATCCCATAAAACTAGCTACACTCATTCGTGGTGGAATACTTACTAGCATATGAACATGATCTGGCATTAAGTGACCTTCTATTATTTCAACGCCTTTATATTGGCATAGTCTATGAAAAATCTCTCCCAGACTACTCCTATATTGATTATAGATTATTTTTCGTCTATACTTAGGTGTAAATACAATGTGGTACTTACACATCCATTTTGTATGTGATAAACTGTGAGCTTTTTGCGCCATAGTCTTAACTCCTTTCGTTTTACAATTGGCTTGAACACCTATATTGTAACTCGTTTGGAGTTTTTTTGTTATGACGGTATAACCTTCGATGCGCACCCGCATAGCGGGTGGTTTATTTGTTTCGCACCTTCGGAGCGAAACAGACTTAAAGTCACATAATTAAAAGACTTATCTCTATGCAATATAGAGATAAGTCTTTTTAGCTTTCTTTATTTATCATTGTGACCTACAAACCGATTTTTATTCCATACGAAAGTACATCCTTGTTTCAGAAATTTACAGATTTAAATCTTATCTTCATAAGTGAATTTATCTATAGATATTTTAAAACATTAAATGTGTAGTAAAGTCGCCAAGAGATCACTAATATAAGTAGGTTTGAATACAGAAAAGATAATGTATCTGATAAATCTGTTCTTCTTTCTTGAAATAAGTGAATGTAAATACTACCTCCTACCAACTTACACATAATAACATTCAGCAACATTTTGTCCAATTCCTTTAGTATTCATATAGAATATTCAACCTTCAATAACGTCATCTTTTTGAATTCTGTTTGCTAATATTTTTGATATTATAGTTAGGACCACCAATGTAATCAATATAATTAAAATAATTATAAAATTATTTATTTGATATAATAGTGCTACAAAATTCCCTACTACAGATACTAAAATCACCGATGCAACTACTGATGTATTACTTGACTGTAAAATTTGACCGAATAATTGAGATAATAAAATTATAGCAAGTGAGAATAACGTTGAGAATATAACAATAAGCATAACTTTAAAAACATAACTCAGGAAGCTGATCATTGCAAATCCCGATGCATTTACAATAAAATAAAATATGAAATTCTCAAATAATACAACAGGGAAAAAATTAAATACAAAATAAGTACACAAAGCACAAACTTTACCCCAAAATATACTTAAACGACCACCAGGAAAAAGATATGTTTTTTCTCTTGCTTGCTTAATATAATAGTTTAGTAACAACCGATTAAACAGTACAACTCCATAAACAACCGCAACTGAGAATGTGACTGTTGTTGCCAACGCCATTACTCCAGTAGAAGAGTTTAAAATAGTCTGTGATTCAGAGGAATCAAATCGTCCAACCAAACTAAAAAATATTAAAAAACTGAAATGTACAATAATATTTGTCCAGAGCAAACCGCTAAAATGCTTTTTATTTCTTTTCAATTCATAATTACTTTGATTCAACATAAATTAGCCTCTACTTGATATTTTTGATATAAATCTTCTAATGTTTTTAAATCTCCAGATTTTATTTCTCTAAAATCAGATGTTTTTACTATTTTTCCGTTTTGAATCATGATAACTTTATCAATAACACTCTCTAGTTCTGCAAAGGAATGACTAGAAACAATAATCAATTTATCCTTCTGTTCTAACTCCACTAAAACTTTTTTTAATAACGAAATCCCCTCCCTATCTAAACCATTAAAAGGCTCGTCAAGTACTACTATATCAGGATTATGTAAAAGAACCAGAGCAATATTCAACCGTTGTTTCATACCTAAGGAAAGCATTGAAATTTTATCAGTCAAAGAAACAGTTAAACCAAATTCCTTTAAATACTTTTCTGCTTCAATGCATGCCACTCCATAGTATCGAATATGTTGTTCGAATACCTCTTCAATTGTCAAAGAATCATAGCTATCTGGAAAAGGAGAAATAAAACCAATTTTTTTCAAAAATTCATTTATGTTATTTTTAGTTACTAACTCGTTATCGATATAAATTTTTCCAACAAATGAACTTAAACCTAATAAACATCTAAATAATGTTGTTTTTCCAGCTCCATTTTCTCCAATAAGCCCATAAATATGTGAAGAAGTCAGTAAAAGATTGATATTATTTAATAAAGTTTTCTGATCTACTACTTTTGTTAAATCAGTAATTTCTAGTACTGTCATTTTTATTTCCTCCTAGATAATATCGTTAATGATAGAGAGAAGCCTACAATTGCCCAAGCAAGTAGAACAATGAAATGCTGAGAATTGATTTGCTCTAAGTCAAAAACACTTGCTCTAATCACCTGGCTTGAAGGTACAAAAGGTAAATAGTTATAAATTTTTTCTGTCCATTCAGGCAGTCTATTTGGAGAATAAATAATCGGTGAAAATAACAATCCTCCAATCATGATAAGTTGACTTATTAGTGATACAAGATTAGAGGGTAGCAAATAAGCAATCGCAAATCCTACCGAAAGCAAAGCAAATATGATCAATAAAATTGAAAGCATTGCAAAGACATCAAAGGAAATATCTAACCCAAATCCGAATCTACTAATTAGTAAACTAGATAAAATACCTGGTAGACATAGTAACCCCCAAATAAATAAATCTGAAAGTAAAATCCCTATTCTAGAGACCGGTAATGTTTTTTGATAGTCATAAACTCCATTTTGCTTAGCTTCACTAACAATTTGGGGAGCTAATACACAAGTTACTGCTATCACATTAATTGCTATTGCTCCTGTACAAAGATAAGACATCGTAATCGTATCATTGGCATTTGTAATGAATAAAAATCCGTAAATTATTGCAATGGATAATATAATTTGTACCATCACAAACACTGGAATATAATATTTATGTCGAATTAGACTCCACCTTACCAAGCCCCAAAACTTAGACTTATTTTTCTACCATTTGTCAAGTATAATACGGTTTCTGACTCAACATTATTTCTGATAGAGTATAAAAGGAATTTATGA
>NZ_JASUZV010000007.1:0-123688 GCF_030284685.1 Streptococcus raffinosi | reverse complement strand
CAGACTGCTTAACCCAAAGCAACCTGGTTCCTCACATTTTATTTATTTCAATTGTCTACTTGACACGGTACGTATCATAGGGACTTTGGCTTTTTCTCATGCCATAGTGACATTTATGTCACTATTTTTATAATCATTTAATGTTTATAATTAATGTATCGTTTTAGAAGGCTATTAGTTAAGTATTTCTGCTATTTTGCTTGAAATAGTTAAGCAGATAATTGGCTAAAAGTTAATCGAATTTTAATCTAAATCAATTTTACGGAGGAAATCATGTCCATTTTAACCATTGACCACATCTCAAAGTACTATAATCTCGATGGTACAAACCAAGAGCGCGCTTTGAACGATGTCACACTTGAGATTGCACCAGGCAAGATTACTGCTATCTACGGTCCATCTGGCTGTGGTAAGACCAGTCTGCTCAGTATTATTAGCGGCTTGGATAGTCAGTATCAGGGAAACCTTTATTTCAAAAATCAGAATATGCGTGATTTTTCAGAGCGTGACCTGACCTATTTTAGAAAGGCCCATATTGGCTTTGTCTTCCAAAATTTCAATCTGATCCCTCATCAATCAGTCCTTGAAAATGTCAAGATGCCTCTTTACGTTAAAAATATGACTGACAAAGAGATGGTCGAGATTGCGGCAAAAGAGCTCAATCGTCTTGGAATTGGAGGCTTTATCAAGAAAAATGTTAAGCAGCTTTCTGGTGGGCAAAAACAACGTGTGGCCATTGCCCGTGCCTTGGTTAATAATCCAGAAATGATTGTAGCGGATGAACCGACAGGTTCTCTTGATTCTCAGTCTCAGGAAAATGTTCTAGAAATTTTTAAAGAGCTAGCTGAGGCAGGCAAAACTGTGATTATCGTAACCCATAACCCTGAAGTGGCGGATTATGCGGATGTTGTCATTAAAATGAAGGATGGTGAAGTCGTTGAAACAATCGAAAAATAAGGGGTTGACCCTCAAGCATAAACTTAAATTGTCATTGAACAACTTTATGGAACGTAAGTGGCGTAATCTTTTGATTGCGACGGCCACTTCCATTGGTTTTATTGGTGTCTTGATTTCCTTTGGTTTGGGAAATGCTATTGTTGGTATGATTAATGACAGTACCGATGATGGCAACATTCCATCCCAAATTCAGATTAGTCTTAGTGCTAAATCAGCAGGCAGAGGGGTTCTAAATGCGGATGACGAAAAGTTTATTCGTAGTCAGATTAAGAGTGATGACATTAAGTATTTGGAAAGTCCCTTTGGCATGAACATGGCCAGTCTTACTCTTGATGGTAAGACCATGGATTTCAGCAAGGATCTTCCTAACTATTCTCAGGTTATCAGTCTCTACAAGAACACAAAAATATCTACATCTCGCAATGGTAAGGATAAGATTTCAGCTGGGAAACCTTTTAAATCTGCAGATGAAGAGGGCTTGACCCTTCCGTTGAGCTTTGTTAAATACTACAACCAAGAAACCGGCAAGAAGCTCAAGGCTAAAGACTTTATCGGCAAAGAAATCTCAGCTCAGATTGTTGAAAATACTGCTGAGGGAACTAAAGTAGCGGATATCAAGACTAAGATTGTCCGTATTGTTGATGACAGCGAGGATGCTGAAGAAAGCACTAGTTATATGCCTGCCAAACAATTGGAAGCCCTACTCAAAGAAAATGGTTTTACCAAGACAGTCTCTTACATGCTTTTGGAGCTTAAGGATCCAGCCAAGACTGAGCAAGTCACTAAAAAATTGCAGAGAAACAAAAAGTACCTGGTGCTTTCTCAACAGGCCATCCTAGATGTGATTATTAAATTCATCCGTGTTATCCAGGCTCTCTTGATTATCCTTTCGTCACAAGCTATCCTAGTTTCGGCTGTTATGATTGGGATTATCATCTATATCAATATCATGCAACGTTCAAAAGAGATTGGTGTTATGAAGGCCGTAGGTTACCTTAATCGTGACGTGAAAGCTATCTTTGTTTATGAAGCACTTTGGATTACGAGCATCTCCCTGGCTCTTGCCCTCCTTGTATCGCAGGGAGTTGGAAGCTTGGCCAATATGATTGTTTCACATTTCTACCCAAGTGTCAGCAAGGTATTTGATCTAAATCTGACATCAATTCTTATCATGTTTGGCTTCTCGCTCTTGATGGGCTATGTATCAGCCTACCTTCCAGCCCGTAAAATCAGTAAAATGGACCCTGTCGAGTCCCTAAGATATGAATAGAAATGAAGAGTAGTTCACCAAGACTACTCTTTTTTAATATACAAACATTAGAAAAATTTGAAAATCCAAATAATAATTAACTTTCTGAAAAGTGGAGACAATTGCCCAAAAATGCTATAATAGTCGCATGTAAAAGCTATTGACAACAAAATGAAGCACTGATTAGATTGGAGAAATTCTATGTATAAAGATGATAGTTTAACCTTGCATACTGACTTGTACCAAATCAATATGATGCAGGTTTACTTTAACCAAGGCATTCATAATAAGAAAGCTGTTTTCGAAGTCTTTTTCCGTCAGCTCCCTTTCAAGAATGGTTTCGCCGTTTTTGCCGGTTTGGAACGTATTGTTAACTATCTTGAAAATCTGACGTTTTCAGAAACCGATATTGCCTATTTGAAGGACCTTGGTTACCCTGCTGATTTTCTAGATTACCTAGCTAATTTAAAACTTGAATTGACCATCAATTCGTCACTTGAGGGAGATTTAGTGTTCGCTAATGAACCGATTTTTCAGGTGGAAGGTCCCTTGGCCCAGTGTCAACTCGTAGAGACTGCTTTGCTTAACATTATCAATTATCAGACGCTGATTGCAACCAAGGCAGCTCGAATCCGCTCAGTAATTGGCGATGCCCCTCTTTTAGAGTTTGGAACACGTCGTGCACAAGAGATGGATGCAGCAATTTGGGGTACCCGTGCAGCTGTGATTGGTGGTGCGGATGCGACATCAAATGTTCGTGCCGGTAAGATTTTCGGCATTCCAGTTTCTGGTACTCACGCTCATGCTCTTGTTCAGGCCTATGGCAATGATTACGATGCATTCAAAGCCTATGCATCTACTCATAAAGACTGTGTATTCCTTGTGGATACCTATGACACTCTCAAAATTGGTGTTCCTAATGCCATTCGTGTAGCTAAAGAGCTGGGTGATAAGATCAATTTCTTGGGTGTCCGTCTTGATTCAGGTGACTTGGCTTATCTGTCTAAACAAGTACGTAAGCAACTAGATGCGGCTGGTTTCCCTAATGCCAAGATTTATGCTTCAAACGATCTTGATGAAAATACCATCCTTAACTTGAAGATGCAAAAGGCCAAAATTGATGTTTGGGGTGTCGGTACCAAACTTATCACTGCTTATGACCAACCAGCCTTGGGTGCTGTCTACAAGATTGTCTCAATCGAGGATGATCAGGGTGTCATGCATGATACTATCAAATTGTCCAACAATGCTGAGAAGGTATCAACACCAGGTAAGAAGCAAGTCTGGCGTATTACAAGTCGTGCTAAGGGTAAATCAGAAGGTGACTATATCACCTTTGCGGACACAGATGTTAATGCTTTAGAAGAAATTAATATGTTCCACCCGACCTACACCTACATCAATAAAACTGTCCGTGATTTTGATGCGGTACCACTCTTGGTACCTATCTACGATAAGGGTCAACTCATCTATGACTTGCCTAGTCTTAATGAAATCAAGGCTTATGCGACTAAGGAATTGGATGAGCTTTGGAATGAGTACAAGCGCATGCTAAACCCTCAAGATTATCCAGTTGACTTGGCCAAAGACGTATGGGATAACAAGATGACCCTTATTGACAATGTACGAAAGAAAGCCCATAACTTGCCAGAGTAAAAGGAGACATTATGACTTTGCAAGAAACAATTATTTATCAACTAGGGGTTAAACCTAACATTGATCCAAAAGAAGAAATTCGAAAATCTGTTGATTTTTTGAAGGCTTATATGCTCAAACATCCTTTCCTTAAGTCTTATGTTTTAGGGATTTCCGGAGGTCAAGATTCTACCTTGGCTGGCCGTCTAGCCCAACTTGCCGTTGAAGAGCTTCGTGCAGAGACAGGGAAAGACTATCAGTTTATTGCCATTCGCTTGCCTTATGGAGTGCAGGCAGACGAGGATGATGCCCAACGTGCCCTTGCTTTTATCAAGCCAGATGTGAGTCTTGCGGTTAATATCAAAGAAGCTGTAGATGGTCAGGTTGCTGAACTTGCCAAGGCAGGCGTAAACGTTTCTGACTTTAACAAGGGAAATATCAAGGCCCGTCAACGTATGATTACCCAATACGCAGTTGCGGGAGAAAATAGTGGGGCAGTTATCGGGACAGACCACGCCGCTGAAAATCTTACAGGCTTTTTCACAAAATTTGGTGATGGCGGTGCCGATATCTTACCACTTTTTCGTCTGAACAAGCGTCAAGGTGCAGCCCTTCTTGCGGAACTTGGTGCTGACAAGGCCCTTTATGAAAAAGTGCCAACAGCTGACTTGGAAGAGGACAAACCAGGAATCGCTGATGAAGTGGCTCTTGGTGTGACCTATCGTGAGATTGATGATTACCTTGAAGGCAAGGAAGTATCAGCAAAAGCTCAAGAAACCATTGAAAATTGGTGGCGTAAAGGTCAACACAAACGCCATTTGCCAATCACTATTTTTGACGATTTTTGGAAATAGGAGGAGAATTGATTTATGATTAAAGCTTATATTGACTTTTGGAAGCGTGCTTTTGACTTTAGAGGACGTTCAACGCGTCCAGATTTTTGGTGGACTTATTTGGTTAATGTCATTATTATGACTATCCTTGTCGTATTTTGTATTCTCATTCCATTGTTCAGTAATGTTGATTTTAACGACCCAGCTCTGTTAAATAATCCGGCTGACCTGCGACAATTGATTATGGGCTATGCATGGCCAGTCATGCTCTTTGGTTTAATTGAACTCATCCCACAATTGTCCCTCCAAACACGTCGCTTGCGAGATGCAGGCTTTCATCCAGCATGGGTACTTCTAAGTTGTATGGGGTTCATACCGATCGTGGCTTTATTCTCAATTTTTGGAAGCATTGCACTTTTAATCATGTCTTGTATGCCAAGTAAAGCAGAGCCTCAAACAGTTTTTAATCAAGCGAAATAAGATTGTTGGTAACCCTAGGTTTGACCTAGGGTTATTTTTAAATTGAATTTTCAGAAATTAGTGATAAAATAGTAAGGAATAAGGCTTAAAAGGAGGAATCTTATGACTTCACTATCAAGAGATTTCACAGATAAACTATTTGCGGATTATGAAGCCAATGCTAAATACAGTGCTATTGAGAATGCTGTAACACACAACGGCTTGCTTAAATCCATCGAAACACGTCAATCAGCAGTTGAAAATGATCATGTATTTTCAATTGATTTGACTAAAGATGAAGTGTCTAACCAAAAGGCTTCAGGTCGTTGCTGGATGTTTGCGGCACTTAATACTTTCCGTCACAAATTGATTTCAGACTTCAAATTGGAAAGCTTTGAGCTTTCTCAAGCCCATACCTTCTTCTGGGACAAATATGAAAAATCGAACTGGTTCTTGGAACAAATCATTGCTACAGCAGATCAAGAGATTGGCAGTCGTAAGGTTAAATTCCTTTTGGATACCCCACAACAAGATGGTGGACAATGGGATATGGTCGTATCACTTTTTGAAAAATATGGTGTTGTGCCAAAATCAGTTTATCCAGAATCTGTAGCTTCAAGCAATAGTCGTGAGCTTAATCAATACCTCAATAAGCTTCTTCGTCAAGATGCTCAAATTTTACGTGATTTGATTGCTGGAGGTGCTGATCAAGCTGCTGTTCAAGCTAAGAAGGAAGAACTTCTTCAAGAAATTTTCAATTATCTTGCCATGACTCTTGGTTTACCACCACGTCAGTTTGATTTTGCCTACCGAGATAAAGATGACAACTATCAATCTGAGAAAAATATCACACCACAAGCTTTCTTTGAAAAATATGTGGGGCTTAAACTCAGCGACTATGTATCAGTTATCAACGCTCCAACAGCTGATAAACCTTACGGAAAATCTTACACTGTTGAGATGTTGGGTAATGTTGTAGGTGCGCCAAGTGTGCGTTATATTAACCTCCCAATGGATCGTTTCAAAGAGCTTGCCATTGCACAGATGAAGGCTGGAGAGACTGTTTGGTTTGGTTCAGATGTTGGTCAAGTTTCAGACCGTCAAAAAGGTATTCTTGCAACTAATGTTTATGACTTTACAGCTAGCATGGATATTAACTTGACTCAAGACAAGGCAGGACGTTTGGACTACAGTGAATCTCTTATGACTCACGCCATGGTATTGACTGGGGTTGATTTGGATGCCGATGGTAAACCTGTTAAATGGAAGGTTGAAAACTCTTGGGGAGACAAGGTCGGACAAAAAGGTTACTTTGTCGCTTCTGATACCTGGATGGATGAATACACTTATCAAATCGTTGTTCGTAAAGATTTCCTTACAGCTGAAGAATTAGCAGCCTATGAAGCAGAGCCACAAGTACTTGCTCCTTGGGATCCAATGGGAGCCCTTGCTTCAAAATAAGAGGATATTTAAAAAACACTGGAATTCCAGTGTTTTTAGTTGGCTTTATTAAAATTTATGGTTGTAAAAAGAGTCATCCAATGGATAACTCTTTTCAATTTCTTTTACTCATCTGCTGTAGCGGTGTTTGAACTTGAATGTTCAGTACTGTTAGAACCCGATGTTGAAGGATTTGTTGATGCATCAGGGCCATACTGTTGACTATCTTGCGAGCTTGATGAATCACTGCTTTGGCTAGAGCCTAGGCTCGATGATGAGCTAGATGTTCCGAGTGATCCTGTGTAAACATTTGATGTTGAAGAACCAGTAAGGAAGACATAGCTACCATTATTATAAACACCGCTAGGCATATCGAAATCTTCAGAACCCGCACCATACATCTGGTTAAGGTATCTACTTGTTACACCGTAGATTTGTTTAGCAATGTCAAGGTCTGAATCATGAAGTGGTGTTTTACGGTTTTTGTAACCTGTCCAAATCGCCATTGAATACTTAGTATTGTAACCAACGAAATTTTCATCTGGAACCATAAGATAAGCATAGACGCCACTTTCTTTTTGTACCTTGTAGTATTCATCGTCATCATAGTTAGATGTACCAGTCTTACCAGCATTGAATGTACCAGGGACATAAGCTTCAGTCGCTGCACCACCTGTCATTACTTGTTTCAACATGCTTGTCATCATGTAAGCTGTTTGTGGCGACATGGCCTTGACACCTTTAGAATCAAATGATTTTGTTGAACCGTCTTCAAATTTGATTGATTTAATGTAAGATGGTTTATAGTAAGTACCGCCATTTGCAAAGGCTGCATAAGCTGCGGCCATCTTCTCACTTGATGCACCATACTTAGAATCTGATGATGATGTTAAAGATGAGATGGCATTTGAGTAGTACATTTCTGGATACTCGATACCCAAATCTTTCAAGAAGGATTGAGCATATTCCAAACCAGTAGCTTGAAGAGCTTTAACGGCTGTAACGTTACGTGATTGTTGAAGTGCATAAGTCAATGAAATGCTTCCGTAAAACTTACGGTCCCAGTTGTAAATTGGTGTTGAAGAACCTGGGAAATTGTAAGGATTATCGTAAACAGTCGTACCAGTGTTTGTATAAACACCTTTTTCAATAGCAGGAGCATAGTCAGTGATTGGTTTCATTGTAGAACCCCAGTCACGGTCTGTTTGAACAGCTTGGTTAGTACCAAGTGCAACGTTTTCGTCTTGGTGACGTGATCCCAATTGGGCAACGACACGACCATTAGTAACATCAATAATAGTAGAAGCAACTTGGAGACTATCGTTTGGATAGTATACATAGTCGTTAGTATTATAGACGTTCCAGATATATTTTTGAATATCTGGATTAAGGTTAGTGTAGACATCGAGACTTGCTGAGTAGATATCAGCATTGGCATCAGTAGACACTTGTTCAATAACTTGTTTGATGTAGTTATCTAAGTATGGCTCATAGCTAGCTTTCTTCGTAAGTGGAAGAAGTCCATCGGATACATCAGTTGCTTTAGCTTGCTCGTACTCTTCTTTGGAAATGTTTTTGTCTTCATACATTTCAGTAAGAACAGTGTTACGACGCTCTTTGGCAGCATCTGGATTAGCATAAGGGTCATATTGTGTTGGTGCTTGTGGAATACCAGCAAGAAGAGCTGCTTGGGCAACAGAGAGGTCGCTCAAGTCCTTACCAAAGTAATATTTGGCTGCGGTCTTCATACCGTAGTAACCATTCCCCATATAAACCTTATTAATATAGAAGGTCAAGATTTCTTGTTTAGTGAATTGACGCTCCATTTGGAGTGACAACCAGATTTCTTGCGACTTACGTTTAAGGGTTTGGTCAGAAGTGTTAGTTGAGAAGTAAGCCAACTTAATCAACTGTTGGTCGAGCGTAGACCCCCCTTGGGTGCTGCTACGACGAAGGTTGTTAACAGCTGCCCCCATGATACGGTAGACGTCAATCCCACGGTGTGTGAAGAAACGTTTATCCTCGATAGAGGTGATGGCATTAACTAGAGTTGTTGGAATTTCATCTGTTGATGCACTCTCACGCTTCTCAGCTCCCAAGTCAGCAATAAGACTGCCATTGGCGTCGTAAATCTTACTTGAGTTTGTTGATTGCAGTTTATTCTCTGTAAGTTTAGGGACACTGCTAACATAGTAGGCAAAGAGGCTACCACCAGCGATGACACAGACTACAAAGAAAGTGAGCAGTCCAATAAATCCGTATTTTGCAATACGCCAGCCCAAACTTTGGTCTGAAGCGGCAGAGCGTTTTCCTTTGCTATAGCGAGAAGAATCTGAACGATTGATCTTTATGTTTTTAGCACGTTTAGTCAAACCGTTAAGTGATTCTTTAAAGTTGCTGAAATTAAATTTAGCCATTATGTGTTACCACCTAATAATTTTTCAATGATTTCTAAATAAGGAACTTGAGGATAAGCTGCTTCTGCAATTGCATAGCCTCTTTTTTTGATATAATCAAGAGGCATTGATTTTGTCCCCTTATCAATCTGATAAAAGGCAATCAGGTCTTTAGCGGGCAGAAGGTAGGTTTCCTTAAGCGTTGAGAAATGAAGTAGCACAAAGCAAATCCCATCTTGATTGATAACCTGAGACATGTGCTCAATTTGATGCGCATGAAAATTTTTCATAGGCATCGATGTCTTTTGTCGTGTCTCTTTGGCTTCAAAATCAATGTAGTATCCTTTGTAAACACCAGAGTAATCGGTAGTGGAGGCTTGTCTAAAGTAAGCCTCTACAATCTTTGCTCTTGAACGCTTTGGATAATCAACCTTGACAATCTGAACAGGAGTGGGTTTTTTGTGAATAACAGCTAAACCACGTGACAAATAATAATCATTAGTCGCATTAATAGCAGATTCAAAGCTCATTCCCCGATTGGCAAAGTCAACACTATTGGATTTTTTAGGACGTGCCTGTGCAATCTTACGAGATATCTGATGGGGATAGTTTACCATTTCTTTCCCTTCTTCTTTATAAGATATGCATAAAGACTATTTCATTATACCATAAAATGAACGAGAAAAACAAGGAATGACATCACTACTGGTAACTGGCTATAAGAGCTTTGAACTTGGTGTTTTTAAAGATAATGATCCCAAGGTAACTATCATAAAAAAAGCTATTAAGCGTGATTTTAAGCGTTTTTTGGATGAAGGGGTAGACTGGATAATTTTTACTGGAAATCTTGGTTTTGAATTTTGGGCGTTGGAAGTGGCTAAGGAACTTCAAGAAGATTACTCTTTGAAATTAGCCACCCTTTTTCCATTTGAAACGCATGGGCAGAATTGGAATGAAGCGAATCAGGCCAAACTTGCAGCTTTTAAGCAGGTCGATTTTGTTAAGTATAGTTTTCCTGCCTACCAATCACCAGCTCAATTCAAACAGTTTAACCAGTTTCTCATTGACAATACCGATCAGGCCTATGTGTTTTATGAACCTGAAAATGAAACAAATCTGAAATATTTTTACGATATGATGTTAGAAGCAAAGGACTATCCTCTATCTAGGCTGACTTTTGATGACCTCAATGAGTTGATGTCAGAATAGGATATAATTGTTTTTTAAGCTTGCAATTTTATTATTTTTTCTGTATCATAAAAACATTAGACAGTAAAGTATTAGTAAGTTAGATAAGACAAGTATTGGAGAATAAAAATGGCTAAGATTAATTTAACGCCCAAGAAAATCTACGAACAAGAATTTAAAACAAGCATGCGTGGATACGATAAAAAAGAAGTTGATGAGTTTCTAGACGATGTCATCAAAGACTATGGTGTTTATATTGCACTGGTTAAGGAACTGCAAGAGGAAAATGCAAAATTGAAGGCTAAAGCCTCAGCTGCTCCTGCGAGTCGTTCAGCTTATGCAAGTACAACAAGTGAACCATCACGTGCGAATGCCAATGTTGCTTCGGCTTCAAACTATGATATCTTAAAACGTATCAGTCGTTTGGAGAAAGAGGTCTTTGGAAAACAAATCGTCGAATAAAACTGGTTTGTGCAATTTTTGGATAATCGCATGGTTGCTAGTCTTCCATGAGGAAAGTCCATGCTAGCACTGGCTGTGATGCCAGTAGTGTTTGTGCTAGGTGAATTAATAAGCCTAGGGACTTGATTTTCAAGTTACGGCGAGTGAACTGGCTAAGTCTTTGGATAGGTTTTAGTAGCTCTGAAAGTGCCACAGTGACGGAGTTTTTAGGGAAACCTAAAAAGTGGAACGCGGTAAACCCCTCAAGCTAGCAACCCAAACTTTGGTAGGGGCATGGGATGGCTGGAAACGAACGGACCATCCTGACTGCTTTGCAGTAGACAGATGATTATCGAAGGAAGTGGTACCTAGTCACTTCTGGAACAAAACATGGCTTATAGAAAATTGCATATAGGTGAGGCTGGGACACATGTCTCAGCCTTCTTTTAGCAAGAATTCCCTCATTTCAAATTTTTTAAGGATACAGAGGAAAAAGATAAGCGAGAGGTTAATGACATTTAGACTTGTAATGATTAGATAAAAGGGTAACAATGAAAGAAACATTTACATTAGTAGCAACGGCTGCGGCAGGCCTTGAAGCAGTGGTTGGACGTGAATTGCGTGAGTTAGGGTATGATACTCAGGTTGAAAATGGTAAGGTACGTTTTCAGGGTGATGTTCGTGCTATTGCTGAAACCAATCTTTGGTTGAGAGCTGCAGATCGCATTAAGATTGTGGTGGGTGAGTTTCCAGCACGTACCTTTGAGGAACTTTTTCAGGGGGTCTTTGCCTTAGATTGGGAGAATTATCTTCCCCTCGGAGCGAAGTTTCCAATTTCAAAGGCCAAATGTGTCAAATCAAAACTTCATAACGAACCATCTGTTCAGGCAATCTCCAAGAAAGCTGTCGTTAAGAAACTACAGAAGTATTTCCACCGTCCTGAAGGCGTACCCCTTCAAGAAACGGGTGCGGAATTTAAGATTGAAGTGTCTATCTTAAAGGATAAGGCTACGGTATTGATTGATACCACAGGTGCTAGTCTCTTTAAACGTGGTTACCGTACCGATAAGGGTGGAGCACCGATTAAAGAAAATATGGCGGCCGCCATTCTTGAACTGAGTAATTGGTATCCCGATAAACCCCTGATTGACCCGACTTGTGGTTCAGGTACCTTCTGTATTGAGGCGGCGCTAATTGGTATGAATATTGCTCCCGGATTTAATCGTGATTTTGCCTTTGAAGCCTGGAATTGGGTGGATAAAGATTTAGTACAGTCGGTCCGTGATGAAGCGGAAGGTAAGGCAAATTATGATGCTGAATTGGATATCATGGGTTGTGATATTGATGGCCGTATGGTTGAGATTGCTAAAGCTAACGCACGTGAGGCTGGTCTTGAAGATGTTATTAAATTGAAACAAATGCGTTTGCAAGACTTAAAAACGGATAAAATCAATGGTGTCATCATTTCAAATCCTCCTTATGGGGAGCGCTTGTTGGATGACAAGGCTGTGGATATCTTGTATAATGAAATGGGCAAAACTTTTGCGCCGCTTAAAACTTGGAGCAAGTTTATCTTGACCAGTGATGAACAATTTGAAAGTAAATACGGTATGAAAGCCGACAAAAAACGTAAGCTATATAACGGTACCCTTCGAGTTGATTTATATCAATATTTTGGAGAACGTGTTCGCCGTTCAGAAGCTAGAAAGGTAAATTAAACGTGTCAGAAGATAAAACACAAAATGGCTATGAAGGTAGCCAAAAACTAGATTTTCAAGAAGCTAAGGAAATGACAGTTGGTGAGGCTGTCCGCAAAGAAGCTGAGATTAATGCTGGTGTTACAGAAACGGATAGCATTTTGGATAAGTATATCAAGCAACACCGTGAAGAAGTTGCTTCTCAAAAATTCTCCAAAAAAATTGAAGCTGATGGTGACACTTCACCTTTGGACGCCTTTATTCAAAAACAACGTCAAGAATTTGCGGACTCAGGTTTGATTGGCCAATCAATGGCTAATGACTCAATCAACTCAACAACAGCTACTGAAGAGGTTACACCGGTCACATTTGGTTTTGATGTTACTGATGCTAAGGAAGAAGTGACTTCACCTGCTGTTGATAGACAGTTGCCAGATGCTCCTGTGGAACCTGAGGTGATTGTTCAACCTGAAAGTCAAAGCTCTGAAACGGTTATCACGTCATTGAACGCAGATCGTTTTATCACATCAGAAGCAGAGAAATTTGACCTTGGCGATGCTATCGCAGAACCAGCTACTTCAGTTGAGCAACCGGTCTATAGTGAAGCAACTGTAGATAATATTGATGATAACAATCCTTTGATTGCTAACATTGATGACCCGCTACCCCAAGACCCTGCAGTAGCTAATAGCAATACTCCTGAGCCCCAAGATTCTAAGCCTTTGTTGGATGATGTTGCTATTTCGCAAACCATTGATTTGTCAGCTATTGCTGCATCGGTTGCAGGGGTAACAGGTGCTAAAGCTGATGATGAAACAGTGACACCAAAGGTATCAATGAGTGTTAATCGTCCTTCAGCAGACGAAAGAATCTCTGCAGAGTCTGTTTCACCATCTCATAAGGGTGTTTTTGATGATGATATTCCAGTTTACCGTCGTAAAGGAGTTGTCATCGGTGCTTTAACGGTTCTTGCTTTAGCTATTATTGGTGGAGGCTATGCTCTTTATCACGGCACTCATAGCCAATCTGCTAAAACTGCCAGCACAGCTTCTTCAGCAACGTCATCAATATCAAGTAAGGATACAGCAGCTGCGGATAATAAGGCCTTCGAAGAAATGTATAAGAATTTCTTCACAGATGATGAGCAAACAAAACTTGCTAATGATCAATTTGGCAAGTTACCAGATTTGGAAAAACTGCTTAAAAAGTTGGAAAAAACCAAGTATTATGAGTCAGCTAAAACCAAATATGATAATTTGAAGAAACAAATTGAAGCAGTTCAGAAGATTAATAGTAAGTATGAGTCAGATGCTCTTGTAGATGGTAGCTACAATGGCTCTATCTCTGTTAAATCTGATGCTAATTTCAATGACCTTCCAGAAAGTGTGACTACCACTGGTAACGCTAGTCTTGATAGTACCATTCAAGAAGCAATCAAGGGTGGTAAAACACAACTTGAAGAAAAAGCTAAGGTTGCTAGTGCAACGTCTGCAGCGACAGCTTCTGCCAGCGACAATACGGCTAGTCCTGCTGCACCATCAGGTGGTAACACATCTGGAGCTGCTTCTAATACTGGTGATGCTACTGCGTCAAATACTTCTGGGGCTCAAAGTGATTCAGCTAACTCAGCTTCAACAGGTGTAGCTAGTGGAACTACAGGTGGTTCAGCTGCAGCTTCAACAATTGTGACACGAGGGATTACTAATTACAATCCATCTATCCTTCAACGTGATCGCTCACGTGTGCCATACAATGCCAATGTCGTAGCGGATACAAGTAACCCTGCTTGGACTTGGGGAGATGGTATTCTTGATAAGATTATCAGTACCTCACACTCCCGTGGTTACTTCTCAGGAGATAACTTCATCCTTGAACCGGTTAACATCATCAATGGTAATGGTTACTACAACTTGTATCTTCCTGATGGAACTTACCTCTTCAGTATCAACTGTAAGACAGGTTACTTTGTTGGTAATGGTTCAGGACATTCAGACAAACTTGATTACTAATAAAAGTTGAGAACACTCCCTGAGGGGGTGTTTTTGATTTATCGTGATACAGGCCTAGTTTATAAGGAATTTGTGCTATAATAGAGGGATAGGATAGGGGTGAATACTATGGCAAAATTGATGCCGGGTAGAGTCCGTAATGAGGGTATTAAACTATTCGAAAAGGGCGTAATTACCATTCATCAGGTCTCAGAAACTCAGTTGGACACAACAGTGGACCAACATCATTTAATTTATGCACTCAATGATTCTGAAATTACATGTGACTGTGATGCTTTCACTCAAAAAGGCTATTGTCCACATTTAGCTGCAGTTGAGTACTATCTCAAAAATGATAAGGAAGGCCAGCGACTCTTAGCAGAACTGGAGGAGGAGCAAGAATCCGCTCAGGGACAAGAGCGAAGTCATTCTTTTGGTGGTCTATTTTTAGAGGGACTTTCTCTGAATGAAGATGATACAGTTAGGTATAGCTTAACTGTAGAAGGCGAGGAGTCTACCTATGGTTCAGAAATTTGGTGGAGTTTACGCTTAAGGCGCCTGCCAGATGAACGTTCCTATGTCATTCGTGATATTCCTGCCTTTCTTAAGCTGATAGAGACTGAAGGGTATTATCAGATAGGTAAAAACTACTATGAACCCCTTTCTCTTATCCAGTTTGATCAGGCTTCACAATCATTTTTGAATTTTTTGGGGCGGATGCTTCCGGATGAGTCAAAGACTAATTTGGACTTCATGTTGCCAAACAATGCCCGACACCTGCGACTCTCTTACGGTTTTTTCGAAGAGGGTTTGAAATTAATGCAAGAACTGGACGGCTTTAGTTTTGAATGGGAGGGCTTGGAATACCATCAGCTTTTGGTTGAAGATTTGACTGCTGAAGCCAACCTTTTCTCATTTGAGATTTGTGTTGAACCTAAAATGATTGAATTGACTGTTGCTGAAAAGAATAGCCAGGCGTTCTTTAATAATCGCATCCTCTTTTATCAAGGTGTTTTTTACCGTCTCAATCGCAAGCAGCAAAAGCTTTTGGTTGGTTTACGCTCACTGCCTATTGGGAGTGATTTGAATAAGCATGTCAGCTTTAATTTGGATGAGCAATCCATTTTAGCTGCTAGTCTCTTTGATTTTAAAACTATGGGACCAGTTAAAGCTCCTAAGGCCTTTAATATCAAGGATTTTACGCCCAGATTTCATTTCGATTTGAAGTCTGAAAATGAGGTTACCTTGGCACTGGCCTTTGATTTTGATGGTCTCCTCGTGAATAATCATCATGAGTTGAGCCATTTAGGCTTTACGAGTAATTATCGGCATGAACAGGCTGTTTTTCGTTTGATGGACAAGTATGGTTTCCCTCCCGATTTTCAATCGAACAAATTGTTAAATAGCAGCCAGGAACTCTATGATTTTTTCACCAACACTATTCCAGCTTTTGAAAATGCAGGTACGGTCCTGATTGGGGAGACTTTGCGTGACTTACGTGTTGAGCAGAGTCCACAAGTTCAGGTAGAACGCCAGGGAAATCTATTAGATATTTCTTTTGATTTTTCAAGTCTTGATGACGAGGACGTGGATCATGCTTTGGAAGCTTTGATGGAAAGCGCACCTTATTTCATCAATCGTAGTGGTCAATTGATTGTCTTTGATGAGGCGACACATCGTGTTAGCGAGAGTCTAAAAAGCTTGAGGGCTCGTTATTCAGGACAGGGGCATCTGGAGCTGACTCAATTAGCTGCCTACCAATTAATGGATGCTCTTTCAGAAAATCATTCGGTTAGTTTTTCGAAGGATTTTCAACTGTTGACGCAACATTTGAGACATCCTGAAACCTTTGACTTACCGTCCTATCAGGTAGAAGTTGCGCTTCGTCCCTATCAGGAACGAGGTGTTCAGTGGCTGTCCATGTTGCACCACTATGGTTTTGGTGGTATTTTGGCCGATGATATGGGCTTGGGAAAAACCTTGCAGACCATTGCCTACCTCTCTGCACATTTGGAAGAGGGACAACGTGTCTTAGTTTTGTCACCTTCAAGCCTCATTTACAACTGGCAAGATGAATTTAAAAAATTTACGCCTCAGTTAGATGTAGCGGTTTCTTACGGACTTAAACCTAAACGTGATGACATTATTGCTGAGGATCATCAGATTATTATTACTAGTTATGCTTCCTTCCGTCAGGATTTTGAGGCATACAAGGCTGGTAAATATGATTATCTTATTTTAGATGAGGCTCAAGTCATGAAGAATACGCAAACAAAGATTGCGAAGTATCTTCGTGATTTCTCTGTTCCGCATTGTTTAGCCTTGTCTGGAACCCCTATTGAAAATCATTTATTGGAAATTTGGTCTATTTTTCAAATTATTCTTCCCGGACTTTTGCCTGCTAAAAAAGCTTTTCTTAAGTTGACACCTAAGGAAGTAGCCCGTTATATTTCACCCTTTATACTCAGACGAAAGAAGGAAGAGGTGCTTCCTGATTTACCAGATTTAATTGAAGTGACTCACCAAAGTGAATTGTCGGATGATCAAAAGGCGATTTATTTGGCGCAATTGCAACAGATGCAGCAAGGTTTAATCTTGGCCAGTGACCAGGAAATCAATCGACGTAAGGTGGAAATCCTATCAGGTATTACCCGTCTTCGTCAAATCTGTGATACACCTGCTTTATTTATGGATTATGCTGGAGATAGTGGAAAAATAGATAGTCTGAGGGATCTGCTTAGTCAAATTAAAGAATCCGACCATCGAGTGCTTATCTTTTCACAATTTCGTGGCATGTTGGATATTACAGAAGGTCTTTTGGAAGAATTAGGCATTTCCTCTTATAAATTAACAGGGTCTACACCATCTGATAGTCGTCAGGAGATGACCAGAGCTTTTAATCAGGGAAGTCGAGATGCCTTCTTGATTTCTTTAAAAGCAGGAGGTGTGGGACTGAACCTAACGGGTGCCGATACTGTTATTCTCATTGACCTTTGGTGGAATCCAGCGGTGGAAATGCAGGCCATTAGTCGAGCCCATCGTATAGGTCAGGAACAAAATGTCGAAGTTTACCGTTTGATTACAAGAGGGACTATCGAAGAGAAAATTCTTGAGCTTCAAGAGGGCAAGAAAAACCTTGTCACGACAGTTTTGGATGGCAATGAAAGCCGTGCCAGCATGACAATTGAAGACATTAAAGAAATTCTTGGTATTGCAATATCTTAAATTGTTATAATTGATATTTCAATACTAAAATACAAAGTCCTACTAGGCAAATCTTTTGAATTAGGCTATAATAGAATACTGCAAGACGTATCTACCCATTCTCGATTGTTTTATTAAGATACGCATCATCTCGAAAATGAAAGGAAGTCTTTTATGTATCGCCAAAGACGACAATTTCCGCTGATTCCAGACGGGGAATCTTGCTTGCAAGAACCGGTCTCTATGCGCCTATACGAAAACGAAGATTTAATCACAAATATCCGTGGCCCTTACCAAGAAAAGGACTACAATGATTTATTACCTAATTATGATTTCTTGTCAGCTAAGCCTAATAATCGTAAGAAAGAGTCAAAACGAGTGGAGACGCATGAAGCTGGTATGACTTACGCTGAGGAAGCTCGTGAGAAGGCTAAGCGTGATGTTCGTGAGAAACGCCAAAAATTCTTGCGCCAAGAGGTTCAACAAACGAAACATACGACTAGCCGTCAATTGGCTACTAAGCCTAAGGAAGAAGTTAAACCAAACTTTGAGGCTACAGTTGAACCAGCTGCTATCACGACGGATAAAAAACCTGTGACAGCATCTATCTTGGGTGCTCCGGTAAGTGCTATCAAGAGAACTTTGGCACCTAATGGTAAACATTCAAAGATTCATCATTTGGCCAATCGTCTGCAACAAGATACTTATATCTTGGCAGAAGTGGCTCCAACTTATCAACAGCCTAGTAACCCTTCTCGTAAGAACGTCAAGAAAAATAGTTATGATTTCTTGAAACGTAGCCAGGTTTACAATTATCCAGAACGTCAAACTTACCGTGAACACCGAATTGCTCAAGAATTGAATTTGACGCATTTAGAAGACGCAAACTAATCGCAATGCGATTGTAAGGAGAAACTATGTCAAAAACTTATCATTTTATTGGAATTAAAGGATCTGGTATGTCAGCTTTGGCTTTGATGCTCCACCAAATGGGACACAAAGTTCAAGGTTCAGATGTGGAAAAATATTACTTCACCCAACGTGGTCTTGAACAAGCAGGTATTCCTATTCTTCCTTTCGATGAAAAAAACATCACAGATGATGTTGAATTGATTGCTGGAAATGCTTTTCATGAAGATAACAACGTTGAAATTGCCTATGCCGTTAAAAATGGTTATAAGTTCAAGCGTTACCATGAGTTTTTGGGTCATTTCATGAACCAGTTCACTAGCTTTGGTGTGGCTGGTGCACATGGTAAGACTTCTACAACCGGTCTTTTGTCACATGTTATGAAAAATATCACAGATACATCATACCTTATTGGTGATGGGACAGGCCGTGGTTCTGCCAATGCGCAATACTTCGTCTTTGAAGCTGATGAATATGAACGTCATTTCATGCCGTACCACCCTGCTTACTCAATTATCACCAACATTGACTTTGACCATCCAGATTACTTTACAAGTATTGATGATGTTTTCTCAGCTTTTGATGATTATGCAAAGCAAGTACAAAAAGGGCTCTTTGTTTATGGTGAGGATTCTTACCTCCGTAAAATCACTTCCAATGCACCGATTTACTACTATGGCTTTGAAGAAAATGATGACTTCATGGCTATAGATATCGTTCGTACAACGACAGGATCTAATTTCAAGGTGAAACATGATGGACAAATCATAGGGGAATTCCATGTGCCAGCCTACGGACGTCATAATATCTTGAATGCAACTGCGGTTATCGCTAACATGTATGTAGCTGGTTTTGATATGGCCTTGGTTGCTGAACATCTTAATACTTTCTCAGGTGTTAAACGTCGTTTCACAGAGAGAATCATCAACGGAACTGTTATTATTGATGACTTTGCTCATCATCCAACTGAAATCATTGCTACGCTTGATGCGGCACGTCAAAAGTACCCATCCAAAGAAATTGTTGCCATTTTCCAACCACATACCTTTACACGTACCATTGCATTGCTTGATGAATTTGCTGAAGCTTTGAATGAGGCGGATGCGGTTTATTTGGCGAAAATTTATGGTTCAGCACGTGAAGTGGACCATGGAGATGTTAAGGTTGAAGACCTTGCGGCTAAAATTAAAAAGCCTGCTAAAGTTGTTACAGTTGAAAATGTTTCGCCTCTTCTTGACCATGACAATGCTGTCTATGTCTTTATGGGAGCAGGAGATATCCAACTTTATGAACGTTCGTTCGAAGAGCTACTTGCGAGCTTGCAAACACATATGTAATAGATTAAGAGCTGTAGCGATTTCGCTCAGCTTTTTCTCTTGATAGAAAGGAAATTGATATGCTTATTCGACACGCCCGAAAGGAAGACTGGGCCGATGTGGTTCGTATTGAACAGGACAATTTTTCGCCTGAAGAGGCTGCAACACCAGAGGCTATTTTAGAGCGCCTAGAGACTATTTGTGATACCTTCTTAATTGCTGAGATTGATGGTAAGGTGGTTGGTTATATCGAAGGACCTGTAATTGATAATCGTTACTTAACAGACGACTTGTTTCATAAGGTAACTCCGAATGCCAGTGAAGGAGGTTTTATCGCAGTCACTAGTTTATCTATCTCAAAAGAGTTTAAAGGGCAAGGGGTTGGAACGGCCTTAATTGCAGCACTTAAAGATCTTGCTATCGCACAAAAGCGTCAGGGTATTAGTTTGACTTGTCATGATTATCTTATTGCTTATTATGAAATGAATGGTTTCACTGATGAGGGAGAATCAGAATCAAATCATGGAGGTAGCTCATGGTACAATTTGGTCTGGGAAAAGTCTAAATCCCAGTGATTTCAGTATTAAGTTACTGTGACAAAGGGCTAATTGATTTGCATTAACTGACTTTTTAAGATATAATGGCGTTTGTTACTATAGAGGAGGTATGCCTTGACGGACAAGTTTAATGAACACTCGGAATCTGTTGAAGATAGCTTAAGTTTTAAACATCAGATTCTTCGAGATTTACAAGAAGCAACACGGCTCCGTTCTCTTCGTGAGGAGGAGCATAATAAAAGTGCAACTATGCCCAAGACACCACTTTCAACGTCAGCTGACAGCCAAAATACTCATACGGAATCAGCATCTAATAAAGTAAGTAACCAAGATTTTAGTTCGCATGCTGTTTCTGACAGTGATACAGCTAAATCTATGACTTCTGAGTCGAAACCAGATGTCCAAGGGAGTGTTAGTTTGTCTTCTCAGTCTCAAGCTGAGTCCTTAGGAGCTGACAGTCATTCAAAATCAGTATCTAGCCTAAAAGAACCACTTAATGAGGAGAAGATTACCGATATTCCTCAACCTAAGGTAACTTCGAAGCGTCGTTTCCAACGTCCAGTTTGGGAAACAAGTCTTGATGCGGCCTCTGAGGAGGAATACATCCCTGCAGATGTTGCTCAGGAGCTCATTGAAGCCAAGTCTAAAGAAGCTATTTACACAGACCCTAAAGAATTGGAAGCCAAGATGACCTCAGATCTTAAAAAAGAAGATTTCTTGAAAGAACATCAGGTGACAAGTGATAACGCTGTACCAGAGGAGACTCAGCCAGATGCAGTCACTAAAGACAAAGAGGAGGATGAGAGCATTGCTCTAGCAGCTTCTGATAAACCTGAAAAGAAAAAGCGCAAGAAAATAAAAAAGAAAAAGGCTTCGCAGAAAGATGCCACCCCTGATGAAGTTGACGACGAAGAGCCAATTTCACGTTCTAACCGAAATCAAAAGCGTAATAAGAATAACCGCCGTGCTGGGAAGATTGCACGAAATATTATTATCTTCTTGATTCTTATCTTGTCACTAGCAGGTTTCTTTGGTTACCGTTACGTTAGTCAAGCTGTAGGGGCAAAGGATGCTAATTCGACTAAGTTTATCAGTGTTGAAATTCCTAAAAATTCAGGTAGTAGTTACATCGGTCAACTCCTAGAATCAGCTGGTGTTATTAAGTCTGGTAAGGTCTTTAATTACTATACTAAGTTTAAGAATATTTCAAATTTAAAAAGTGGTTACTACAACCTCCAAGCCAGCATGACCATGGATGAAATTATTGAGGCCCTTCAGAAAAAAGGAAGTGATAAACCTCAGGAGCCATCTCTTGGCACAGTCTTGGTTAAAGAAGGATATACGATTGATCAAATCGCCAAGGCAGTAGAAGTTAATTCATCAGCTAAAAAAGGTAAAAAATCATCGACTGGACTAAAGGCTAAAGACTTCTTGAAACTTATGAAGGATGATGCTTTCATTTCTAAGATGAAAACCAAGTATCCAACCTTGTTGGCTAATCTTCCGGACTCTAACCAGGCTAAATATGTTCTTGAAGGTTATTTATTCCCAGCAACTTATAATATCCATGATGATACAACGGTGGAATCTTTAGCAGAGGAAATGTTGTCTACGATGAACACTTATCTATCACCTTACTATGCTACGATTTCATCAAGTAATCATAATGTAAATGAAGTTTTGACCCTAGCATCTCTCGTTGAAAAAGAGGGAGCTACGGATGATGACCGTAAAAACATTGCCAGCGTCTTCTATAATCGTCTTAGCTCAGACATGGCCTTGCAAAGTAACATCGCAGTTCTTTATGCCCTTGGAAAACTTGGGCAAGAGACGACTCTAAAGGAAGATGCAAACATTGACACAAGTATTGACTCTCCTTATAATGACTATGTTCATAAGGGGCTGATGCCAGGTCCTGTAGACAGTCCGAGTCTATCAGCGATTGAAGCAGTGATTAATCCATCATCTTCTAAATATATGTACTTTGTAGCAGACGTGACCAATGGAAATGTCTATTTTGCGGAAAATTATGAAGACCATCAACATAATGTTGAAACTTATATTAATAGCAAGATAAAAGATAAATAGTCTCATTGACTAATCAAAATCAAGGAAACAAGTAGTAATCTTGTTTCCCAAGCCAATCGGCTTAACAACAATAGAAAAGAGATAAACATGGCAGAAAAAACATATGTAATGACCCTAGCAGAGAAAGAACAACTTGAAGCAGAATTGGAGGAGTATAAACTCGTCCGTCGTCCAGAGGTTGTAGAACGTATCAAGGTGGCCCGTTCTTACGGAGACCTTTCAGAAAACTCTGAGTATGAAGCAGCTAAAGATGAGCAAGCTTTTGTTGAAGGTCAAATTCAAATTCTTGAAACAAAAATTCGTTATGCAGAGATTGTTGACAGTGACGCTGTTGCAAATGATGAAGTTGCTATTGGTAAAACAGTAGTCGTTCAAGAAGTTGGTACAAGCGATAAAGATACCTATCATATTGTTGGTGCAGCTGGTGCCGACATCTTCTCAGGTAAGATTTCAAATGAAAGTCCAATTGCTCAAGCCTTGATTGGTAAGAAAGTTGGAGATAAGGTAGCTATCGAGTCACCAGCGGGTAGTTATTCTGTTGAGATTCTTAGCGTTGAAAAAACAGCCTAAGCTAGCGTAGCTCTTCCTAGGGAGGGCTTTTTGTTTGCTGTTAATATAGATGTAATCTAAAGAATGGCTAATAAGGTATGCCTCAAAATAGCATAAGAAAAACTCTCTCGGAATTGCCAAGAGAGTTGATGCATTATTTTCGATTTTGCTTACCGGCGTTACGGTTTTTCTTTGGTTTATTAGCAATAGCTTGAGTATTTTTAGGTGTCACATCTTTGCGAGTGCCTGGTGTTTTACGAGGTGCTTTTGGAGGATTCTTTGCAAACTCTTCAGCAACCTTTTCTTGCAAGCGAGGCTTAATAATATAGTTGGTAATCAATTGTTGGATAATAGAGAAGATACCACCGACAAACCAGTAGAGGATTACAGCTGCAGGAGAGCTGATACCAAAGACAATCATCATGATTGGCATACTGTACATAGTTACTGCCATTTGCTTACGTTGTTCCTCAGGAACTTGTTGAATAGACAACCAAGATTGGAAGTAGTAAAGGGCGGCAATGATGATGATCAATGGGAAGTCACGGCTATTAAGATTAAACCAGAGGAAGTGATCATGTAGTACACCAGGAGTGTAACGAGCAGCATAGTAGAGAGCTGAGAAAAATGGAAGCTGAATCAATAAAGGCAGACAACCAACGCCCCCCATCAAGCTGACACCATTTTCACGTTGGGCTTGCATGAGTTCAGATTGGGCAGCCATCTTTTCTTCTTGAGTTTCAGCATTACGCAAACGTTCGTTGATTGGTTCCAAGATAGGTGCAAGGTATTCACGTTTTGCGGCTTGGTAGGCTGCACCACGAGATTGATGAAGACCAAGTGGCAAGATAATCAAACGGACAATGATGGTTACGAAGACGATACCAAGTCCAAACCCAAGTCCTAGATTATTTGCAAAGTAGGTGATGATGTGGCTCATTGGGCGACCAAGAAGGTTCCAGACCCAACCAGTAGGATTACCAGATTTATCAAGGCTCACACATCCTGATAGGAAGAAAAGCATGCTGGTAGCAAGCCCCATGAGGGCTAGTCGTTTTTGATTTTTATTCACAATATCATTCCTTTTGTTTTTTAGTTATACCTGTCTATTTTACCCTTTTTTAGGAAAGAGAACAAGCTAAAAATGGTAGTCCTATCTTAATTGGCCATGCGAAAATCACTGTAATTAGAGAAGTTAGCCATGGTGACATCAACGTAGGTCACCTTAGACCATTTTGAAGGTCCCTTTCGAACTTCTTGAATAAATTTGGCTAATTTGGCAGGCTGGTCAGATTGTGCTAGAATTTCAACTGTTCCGTCATCATTATTCCAGACCCGGCCGTAGATGTCACCGATTTCTAATGCCAAGGCATAAGTTGAGTAGCGAAAGCCAACGCCTTGCACCCTTCCTGAGACAATTAATCTTACTTTTTGCATGGTCTATGACCTCCTATTTGAAAGCTCTTTCTTTTAGTATAATCCTTGCTATAAAGTCGGTCAAGCCCAAGATTTATCAAGGAATTTTTGTTATAATGAGGGTATGGAAATCATTCAATCAAAGCAAAATGCTAGCATTAAGACTGCTAGAAAATTATTGCAAGGCAAGCATCGTAAAACTAGCTATCTTTTAGAAGGATGGCATCTTTTTGAGGAGGCTAAAGCAAGTGGTGCTGAGATTCTTCAAGTTTTCGTGCTTGAGGAGATGGCAGATCGTGTGGTAGATGTGTCTAAGGTCAAATTAGTCAGCCCCGAGGTGCTCAAGGAGCTCTGTGAAACTCAGACGCCTCAGGGAATCGTGGCAGAAGTTGCTAAAGAATCTCAGAGTCTGCCAGAGTCTCTTTCAGGTAAGTATCTTCTCTTGGAGGATGTGCAGGATCCTGGAAATGTTGGAACAATGATTCGTACAGCAGATGCAGCGGGTTATGACGGAGTTTTTTTGTCGGACAAATCGGCTGATATTTATAATCAGAAGACTCTACGTTCCATGCAGGGAAGTCATTTTCACCTACCAATCTATCGCGGACCAATTTTTGAGATGATTGAGACTTGCCAAAAACAAGGTTTCCCCATCCTGGCAACGACACTTTCAACTGTTTCCGTTGACTATAGATCAGTTAAGACAGATGGCAATTTTGCCCTAGTGATGGGAAATGAAGGTCAGGGAATTAGTCAAGATATGGCTGAGTCTGCGAATCAACTTGTACATATTAATATGCCAGGTCGAGCAGAAAGCTTAAATGTTGCTGTGGCAGCAGGAATCCTCATGTTTAGTCTCTAGGTCTAAGGGATGATTTTAGACGAAAAAGGCGCACCTTTTAAAGTAAATTTAAGCTCTAGTGGTATAATGAAGAAGCATTAGAAACGTTAATGAGGTATTATTATGAAACGACCAGAAGACGATAAAGAATTCATGGAAGTTGTAGGACATTTGATCTCACACCCACGTTTTCAAAAATTGGATGGCATTGTACAGCATCACCATTCGACACGGTTGGAACACTCGGTCAATGTTAGTTATACCAGCTACAAGATCGCTAAAAAATTTGGCTGGGATGCGAAGAGTACTGCTCGTGGTGGTCTCTTACATGACTTTTTCTATTATGATTGGCGGGTGACCAAATTTAATAAGAGTCATGCTTGGGTGCATCCACGTATTGCTGTGCGTAACGCTAGGAAGCTTGTTAACCTAAACAAAAAAGAAGAGGATATTATCCTCAAGCATATGTGGGGAGCAACGATTGCCCCACCAAAGTATAAGGAATCTTATATTGTTACCATGGTAGATAAGTATTGGGCGGTTAAGGAAGCGGCGACACCCTTACGAAACCGAATTAGAAATCGTAAGCATTTTCGTCGTAAGGCGCTACAAAGTCACCACCATTAATTTATTATTTTAAGGAGATATTTATGGAATCCAATGCAATTTATACAACTAGTGATGCGGGATTAAACCGCTTTTTCGGAAAAATTTATGGCCTTGTTGGTATGGGAGTAGGTCTATCAGCAGTCATTTCTTATTTAATGTTGGGCCCCTTCTCACATCTTTTTGTTAATATTCTCATGAACTATTCTTGGGTTTATACGGCAGCCATTTTTGTTGAGTTAGCTCTGGTTTTTTTGGCTAGTGGTGCTGCACGAAAGAATACACCTGCGGCCCTGCCGTTATTCTTAGTTTATTCAGCTTTGAATGGTTTTACATTAAGTTTTATCATTGTCCAATACACGCAGGCTACTGTTTTTCAAGCCTTCATTAGTACTGCGATTGTCTTCTTTACTATGTCACTTATTGGTATTTCTGTTAAACGTGATTTGTCAGGAATGGCTAAATTCCTTATGGCAGCCTTGATTGGGATTATTGTTGCCAGTTTGGTAAATATCTTTTTAGCAAGTGGTACAATGAGCTTTGTCATTAGTATTATATCGGTCCTTATTTTCTCTGGATTAATTGCTTATGATAACCAAATGATTAAAAAGGTTTATTACGCTATGAATGGCCAAGTCTCAGATGGTTGGGCAGTTTCAATGGCATTGAGTCTCTACTTAGATTTTATTAACTTATTCTTAAATATCTTACGACTCTTTGCAAGTCGTGACTAATTAAAAAAATCAGCCAAACGGCTGATTTTTTGATGTTTAACGATAACTTGTAAGTGTCCCTTGTTGCCCTGTGTATGCATAGAAGAGAGGATAGTGTTCCCAATTTCCTACATAGTTTTCTTTATCTGGGAAGGCCCATTTATCATCTTTTTTGGTTAGTTCGACTGAATAACCATCAAATACATTGGTTCCTTCAGTTTTTGGCGTTGATGGATTGACTTCTTTGATTGAATTAGGCAAGTAAGTTTCCATGTAGTATTGCTTGGTCAATTGGTCGACATTATCAGCGTTAGCTCCCTTACCTTGCAGATAGTTTTTAAGCTCATCTGTGAGATTTGGATGGCTAGCAACATAGGCATCGTCAGCTTCTTTCATACTAATGGTTGACAAATCAAGGTTAAATTCTGCCTTATCCTTAGTAACAATAATATTGTCAACAGTATAATGACCACGCTCACGGTTAGCAGTTTGAACCCAGTCGAAAACTTTTGGAACTTCATCTCCAGTTGGTTTGATATTGCCAGTTCCTTCATAACTGTATTGAAGGTGATCTGAGAAATATTGGCTGAGTTCGCCTTTAGACTTGTCTAAATCGTTAGAGACAAACTTGCTGTAGTCCTTACTCTCTCCGCCTAGAAGAACAGCACTGAAATATGCATCTACAGCCTTTTTAACATTAGTAGTTGCGTTACCGTCAAAGCCTTTTAGGTCGGTAGAAACAGTTTCGCCCTCGGTTTTTTCATCTTTAGATTCAAAGTATAGTTTATAGGTTTGGTTGTTTTTAACTTCGAAGAAGAGGGATGCAGACTTATAGTCGTCTGATTCAACTTTTCCAAAATCATCCGTAGCGTCCTTGACGTCCTTATTCTTCTTAAAGAGAGAAGGCAGGTCACTCTTGTCAAGCTTACTTGCTGTGACTTTTTTACCATCTTTATCTTTGAGGTAGAATTGTTTAGCAGATGTTTTCAAATCTTTTTCCATATCTTCAGAAGTATTCTCAAGTTTAAAAGATACTTCAATCAGACTTTGGTTATCCTTAAGTTTGAGGTTGCTTCCTGACATCTGAACGACATCATTAACAGATAACTTGGCATCGAGTTTTGGCTTGGCACATGCTGATAATGTCAAGATGGTTGCTAGAGCAAGTGCCCCAGAGTAAAGATATTTTTTCATAAATAATCTCCCATTTTTTTGTTTAAGTGATATGTCTATTGTAACATGAAAACCCCATCGAGATGATTAGAATTTTGGTTTTCAAACCTTTTCTTATGCTATAATAAGGTTACTATGCAAAAAAATGGAGAATAAAATGACAAAAACACCTTTTATTACGGCAGATAAACTTGAACAGATTACTGCAGAATTTCCAACACCTTTTCATCTTTACGATGAAAAAGGCATTCGTGAAACAGCACGTGCTGTAAATGCAGCCTTTTCATGGAATCCAGGTTTTAAAGAATTCTTTGCTGTCAAGGCAACACCTAATCCAGCAATCCTAAGAATCTTGAAGGAAGAAGGCTGTGGAGTGGACTGTGCAACAGATACAGAGCTTGTCATGAGTAAGAAAATTGGGTTTGATAACACTGCGATTAGTTTTACTTCTAATGACACACGTGCTGAAGAATTTGTATATGCTCGTAACATTGATGCGACAATTAACCTTGATGCTTACGAAGATATTTTCTTTTTAGAAGAAGTTGCGGGACTTCCAAAGACCCTTTCTTTGCGTTTTAATCCAGGTGGTGTCTTTTCTCTTGGTACAGACATTATGGACCATCCTGAAGAATCTAAATTTGGGATGACTAAGGAACAACTCTTTAAGGGTTATGCCTACCTCAAAGAAAAAGGGGTTAAATCATTTGGCTTGCACGCCTTTTTAGCATCTAATACCGTCACTAATGAGTACTATCCAACCTTAGCTGCTCAGCTATTTGAATTGGCTGTAGAAATCAAGAACGAATTAGGTGTCAGTCTTGATTTTATTAACTTGTCTGGTGGTGTTGGAGTCGACTATACTCCGGCTAACAAACAAAATGATATTGCAGCTATTGGTGAGGGCGTCCACGCTAAATTTGATGAGATTTTGGTTCCAAATGGTCTAGGTCACATCAGTATTTATACTGAACTTGGTCGTTACATGACAGCACCTCATGGTCTCGTAGTAACTAAAGTTCTTCACATTAAGGACACTTATCGTCGTTATGTAGGTGTCGATGCGTCTGCGGTTAACTTGCTCCGTCCAGCTATGTATGATGCCTACCACCACATCACTAATATGACCAATCCCAATGGCGAGATTCAAGTAGTTGATGTGACAGGTTCGCTTTGTGAAAATAATGATAAGTTTGCTAAGAACCGTGAATTGCCAGAAGCTCGTATTGGAGATACTTTGGTTATCCATGACACTGGTGCCCACGGTTTCTCAATGGGTTACAACTATAATGGTCGTCTTCGCTCTGCGGAAATCCTCTATCAAGAAGATGGAACAGCTCGTATGATTCGTCGTGCTGAGACCATGAATGATTACTTTGCGACACTTGACGGTTTTGATTTTGAAATCTAACAAAAAATAAGCTAGGTCTGTAAGGCTCTAGCTTATTTTACTTTAATGATAACAGCTTCAAGAATGATATCTGCTAACTCCTCAGGAGATTCGATACAGTTTTCTTTGAGCCAAAGTGTCAGAATGGTAACAATAGTGCTAACGTAAACTTCCAATGAATACTTGGCTGGGATATGATAGCTTTGTTCCATAAGGTCAGTGACATTTTCAATATCAGAGTTAAGGATAGTCTCGATAATGAATTCACGAATCATTCCATTGATGTTGGGAATATGCGTCATGAGTGTGAGACAAAGTTTGCGATTTTCCTTAAGATAACGTAGCATCTCAGTGACAACACCTTCTTGGTAAGTCATGTCTTCTTGCAGAATACTTGAGATGTTATCTAAAATTTTTGAGAAGGTGGTCTCAACCAAATCCTCTTTATTTGAATAGTAGTAGTAGAAGGTTGGTCTGCTAAGATTGGCCTTCTTGATGATGTCTGTGATGCTGATTTGTTCTAGCGAACTCTCTTCTAAGAGTTCAATAAATGCGTTGACAATTTTTCGTTCGGAAATAGTTGCTTCCTTTAGCATAAATAACCCCCTTTATATAAACATAATAATAATTCCACAACCTATATAATAACCTATTTTTTTTCTAGAAATCTTACAAGTCCTTTACAGTTGTAAGTAAAATAAACTGAAAGTCTCATTTTACTAGTATTTTATCTAAAAATTTTTTGGTAGTTTAGAAACCATCGTCTTATTTGTCAGTAGGTGGCATTTTTGCTATAATAGGAGATAATTAACGTTATAGGAGAATAGAATTTATGAACACCGTCCTTTGGATTATTCTTGTTTTTGTAGCCCTCTTGGCTGGCTTCTACGGAGGCGCATATTTTGCCCGCAAACAAATGGAGAAAGAGTTAGCTGAAAATCCTCGTTTGAATGTGGACGCTGTTCGTACCATGATGTCTGCAGCAGGACAAAAACCTAATGAGGCAAGGGTACGTCAAACATATAACCAAATTATCAAGCAACAAAAACAAGCACTTGCAAATAGCAAGAAAAAGAAAAAATAATGGTGGGGAGCTGGGACGTGAATCTCAGCTTTTTACATGTAACGTAAGAGGATAAGGAGGCAAGATGGATAATCGACCTATAGGATTTTTGGATTCTGGCGTCGGAGGCCTGACGGTGGTACGTGAGCTTAAACGTCAGTTGCCTCATGAGTCTGTCGTCTATATTGGCGACTCTGCTAGAGCCCCGTATGGTCCAAGACCAGCGGAACAAATCAGAGAGTATACCTGGCAGTTGGTTAGGTTCCTTCTGACTAAAAATGTCAAGATGATTGTTATTGCCTGTAATACAGCAACGGCAGTGGTTTGGGAAGAAATCAAAGAAGCCTTGGATATACCAGTGTTGGGTGTGGTTCTGCCAGGGTCTAGTGCAGCTATTAAGTCTAGTCAGTCTGGCAAAATTGGTGTGATTGGCACCCCTATGACGATTGCCTCTAACATCTATGAACAAAAAATCAAACGTTTGGCACCACAGATGGCTGTTTTAAGTTTAGCTTGTCCTCGCTTTGCCCCCATTGTTGAATCCAATGAGATTAAATCAAGTGTGGCTAAAAAGATTGTCTACGAAAGCATGGCACCCTTAGTTGGTAAGGTAGATACCTTGGTCTTGGGTTGTACCCATTACCCACTATTACGCCCTATTATCCAAAATGTCATGGGACCAAGTGTCAAGTTAATTGATAGCGGTGCTGAGACTGTTCGTGATGTATCCGTTTTGCTCAATTATTTTGAGATTAATCGTAGTCGTGAAGTTGAAGATAAGACAGAAGAATATTACACCACAGCCAGTGTGCGAGGTTTTAAAGAAATTGCGGATCAATGGCTAGGTGAAGCCGTTACTGTTCAGCACGTAGATCTGGACAAGGAGTTAGAAAATGACTAAATCAATTTTTGAATATAAAGATGAGCAAGACTGGTACTTGGCTAGTTTTGGCAGTTACAATCAGTTGACCTGTTTTGGTGGCGATGAGGCCTATGAACAATTTGTTGACTTTTTTCAAGCTTTGACTAACGTTTTGGCTGTTAGTGGCTTTCAGTTACATATTGCTAAACATTCTTCAGACCTTCGCTTGGTATCCTTTATTTTGGATTGCTTGAAAGAGGAAACTGGTCGTGACCTAGCTGTTACGCAACATCAAGGTGTCTTACTCGTCAGTGAAGGTGAAAAACTTGTCTATGTCCATGTGCCTAAAGAAGGAGTCGCTATGGAAGATTTCTTTGGTTCTAAGAGTCAGTCCACATTTGGCGACGTTTTGTTGATTGCAACACGTAATGAAGGAAAAACTAAGGAGTTTCGTAAACTTTTTGGAAAACTCGGTATTACGGTAGAAAATCTTAATGATTATCCAGACTTACCTGAAGTTGCTGAAACAGGCACAACCTTTGAGGAAAACGCTCGTTTGAAGGCAGAAACGATTTCTGAGTTAACTGGTAAAATGGTGCTTTCAGATGACTCAGGATTGAAGGTTGATATTCTTGGGGGCTTGCCTGGAGTTTGGTCTGCTCGATTTGCAGGTCCTGATGCGACCGATTCTGAGAATAATGCTAAGTTATTACATGAGCTCGCCATGGTGCTTGATGATGATAAACGATCAGCTCAGTTCCATACAACCTTAGTGGTTGCAGCCCCTGGACGTGATAGTCTAGTTGTTGAGGCAGACTGGGAGGGCTACATTGGTCGAGAACCCAAAGGTGACAATGGCTTCGGTTATGACCCTCTCTTTTTAGTAGGTGAGACAGGTAAGACGGCAGCAGAGCTTTCGTCAGAAGAAAAAAATGAACAGTCGCATCGTGGTCAGGCTGTTAAGAAACTTATGGAGGTTTTTCCAGCATGGCAGAACAATCAATAATTGTAATGAGCGACTCTCATGGAGATCGTGATATTGTAGAAGATATCAAGAAGCGTTACCAAGGTAAAGTAGACGCTATTTTCCATAATGGGGATTCTGAGTTAGAATCAAGTGACCCGGTTTGGGACGGTATTTATGTGGTTCGTGGGAACTGTGATTATGACTCAGGTTATCCAGAACGCTTGGTAGTTAAACTTGGTGATGTGATTATTGCTCAAACGCATGGCCATCTTTACGGCATCAATTTCACATGGGATAAGTTAGATCTTTGGGCACAACAAGAGGACGCTGATATTTGTCTTTATGGGCATTTGCATGCAGCAACAGCTTGGCGAAACGGTAAAACAGTATTTATCAATCCAGGATCTGTTTCGCAGCCACGAGGACCTATCAATGTTAAGCTTTATGCTAAGGTGCTTATAGACAATGCTAAGATTCGTGTGGAGTATTACACACGTGATCATGAGCTTTATCCAGAACTGACACAGGAATTTGAACGATGATTGCTAAAGAATTTGAAGATTTTTTATTGACTCATTTGGATAATTATTTGATTCCGTCAGATCAGCTTGCCATTTTTATTGATAGCCATAAGGCTAATCATGTGGTTTTGCTTTTGACAAGTAACGGGTATTCTCGTGTTCCAGTATTGACCAAAGATAAACACTATCTTGGAACGATTTCTTTGACAGATATAAAACGTTATCAAGAAGAACACAACTTGCAAGAGTGGGAAATGGTTAACCGTGATATTAGACCGATGACATCAGACGTTATGGAAACAGTAGAAGATAATGCTAGTCTGAATGAGGTCATGCATAAGTTGGTCAATAATCCTTTTCTTCCAGTTGTTGATAGCCAAGGTATTTTCAAAGGAATTATTACACGAAAATCGATTCTCAAGGCAGTCAATAGCCTTTTACATGACTTTACACATGACTATATCATCATTCCAAAAACAACTGGCAACTCAGATCACTGAGTTTCTGAGTACCAAGACCGTCTCTGATAGTTCAAGGCAGGCCTATGCTTATGACCTTAAACAGTTTGCCAACTTAATCTCTGGACAAATTGATGCAACTAGCCTCAAGGTTTATGAAAACCAATTGAAGGATTGGAAACCTTCGGTACAAAAGCGTAAGCGGTCCGCAGTTAATCAATTTTTGCGATACCTCTATCAAAAGGGTGACTTATCTGAATTTTTAACACTTTCAGAAATAGCAAGGGTGTCTACTCAAGAAGAGGAGCTAGAGAGACTGGAGCTTTTAGCACTTTATGAAGGGCAGGAGGGACCCGGTAAACTAGCTTGTCTGTTTATTCTAGAGTTAGGACTCCTACCTTCTGAATTTTTGGAGCTAGACTGGGCTGATATTGACTTGGCATTTGGTATTGTAACTGTGGCCAAGGGAAGCACTAAGCGTGTTCTCAGACTAGATGGCGCTTTGAATCAATCCTTGTTGATGATTAAGAATGAGAATAGTCAGGGATTACTTCTGGGTAAGCCCTTCACTCGTCAATGGTTGTATAAGCAAATTCAGACTTATGTTACTGCATGTGGATTACCTGGGGTCACCGCACAGATTTTGCGACAGCAGTTTATTCTTAGACAGATTGAAAAGGGAACGGGCGCCTTTGAACTGGCTCGTTTGCTAGGGCTAAAAAGTCCAGTGACCTTGGAGAAATACTACAAGACCTAATGGATATTAAGTTAAAAGATTTTGAGGGGCCACTGGATTTGTTGCTCCACCTGGTTTCTAAATATGAAGTAGACATTTACGATGTTCCCATTGTTGATGTCATTGAGCAATATTTGGCTTATCTGGCAACCTTGCAGGCAATGAAGCTTGAGGTTGCTGGTGAATATATGCTCATGGCCAGTCAACTCATGCTAATTAAGAGTCGCAAGCTTTTGCCGACAGTTGTAGAGTCTGAGCCCGAAGCGGATGATCCGGAGCTTGAGCTCTTGAGTCAATTGGAAGAGTATGCTCGCTTTAAGACGGCTAGTCAAGAGCTTGCCAAACAACATGAAGAGCGAGCCCAATATTTTTCAAAGCCAAAGGTTGAATTGGTTTATGAAGATGTGTCCCTTAATCAGGACAAGACCATTCAAGATATTTTCTTGGCTTTTTCAAAGATTATGGCGGAAAAGCAGGAGGAGATTCGTCGAAATCACACGACTATTGTGCGTGATGATTATAAGATTGAGGACATGATGTTGGTCATTGAAGAGGCCTTTAGTGCTAAAAATGTGTTGATTCTAGCAGATCTTTTCACAGACGCTAAGGATATGAACCAAGTGATTACCCTCTTTTTAGCAACCCTTGAATTGATTAAGGTACATCGCATTTCGGTACAGCAGGAAACTATTTTTGGAACAATCACACTAAGAAAGGAATGGACGAATGAGTAGTCACTTAGCACGATTAGAAGCCCTACTTTTTGTGGCTGGTGAAGATGGACTCAGTCTACGTACTATGGCACAGCTTTTGGAAATGCCAGTTACGGGACTTACTCAGTCCTTGGAAAAATTGCAGGCAAAGTATGAGGCAGATGAGGATTCAGCTCTTTGTTTATTGGAGTCCTCAAATACCTACAAGCTAGTGACTAAGGCAGACTTTGCAAGTCTTCTTCGTGAGTACTCAAAAACGCCAATTAACCAAAGTCTCTCTCGAGCGAGCCTTGAAGTTCTTTCTATAATTGCTTATAAACAGCCTATTACTCGTGCTGAGGTTGATGCTATTCGGGGTGTTAATTCCAGTGGCGCCATTACTAAGCTTCAGGCTTTCGATTTGGTACGAGAAGCTGGTAAAAAAGATGCTGTTGGTCGCCCTAACCTTTATGCGACGACGGATTATTTCCTAGATTATATGGGAATTAACAGTTTGGATGAATTGGTGGCTATCGACCAACTAGAACTCGAGGATCAGGAAACCAGTCTCTTTAAGGAAGAAGATTTGGAAGAACATGTGGATTTCGATAATCAAGCTTGAGATTTGGTAAAGTTTGATTACCAAAAGCTAAAGGAACATAGCAGAGATGCTAGGTAGAAAGGATATAGCGCAAAAGCTGTAGAAAAAGAATGCGTATTAATAAATATATTGCCCACGCTGGTGTGGCTAGTCGTCGTAAGGCTGAGGAACTCATAAAAGAAGGTCGTGTGACCCTAAATGGCAAGACAGTTACGGAATTGGCAACAATTGTCAAAAACGGTGATACTGTTGAAGTCAATGGCAGTCCTATTTACAATGAGGAGAAAGTTTACTATCTTCTGAATAAACCACGTGGGGTCATCTCTTCAGTATCTGATGAAAAGGATCGTAAGACGGTTATTGATCTTATGCCTCATGTTAAGGAACGTATTTATCCAGTCGGTCGCCTTGACTGGGATACGACGGGCCTTCTTATCTTGACTAATGATGGTGACTTTACTGATAAAATGATTCACCCACGTAATGAGATTGACAAGGTTTATTTGGCGCGTGTGAAAGGCATTGCGACCAAGGAAAATCTTCGTCCTTTAACTCGTGGTGTGGTGATTGATGGTAAGAAAACCAAGCCAGCACGTTACAATATTGTTAAGGTTGATCATGAAAAGAACCGTTCAGTCGTTGAATTAACCATTCATGAAGGCCGTAACCACCAGGTTAAGAAAATGTTTGAGTCAGTGGGCTTGCTTGTTGATAAGTTGTCACGTACCCGTTTTGGGACTCTTGATTTGACAGGCCTTCGTCCAGGTGAATCACGTCGTCTCAATAAGAAAGAAATCAGTCAGCTTCATAACGCTGCTGTTAACAAGGTTAAATGATAAAGAGGTTTCTGATTGTTCTGGTTAGAGCCTATCAGAGATGGATTTCTCCCCTCTTTCCACCGTCTTGTCGCTTTCGTCCAACCTGTTCGGTTTACATGATTCAAGCCATTGAAAAACATGGTTTAAAAGGTGTTCTTATGGGTATTGCTCGTATCTTACGATGTCACCCCTTTTCAGAAACTGGAGAGGATCCGGTTCCAGATTATTTTAGACTAAAACGTCATAAAACTCCTTTGGATAAGTAATCCAAAGGAGTTCTTTTATGCTTAAATTTTTGACCAAGTTTTTGGTAGGAATAGGAGCAATACAGGATAAATTTCCAAGCGTCCAGCAATCATAGCAAATCCCATGATAAGCTTAGACAAAGGACTAAAAATAGCGAAGCTATCACTGGTTCCTAGTAATGGTCCAATGTTGTTGAAGGTTGAAGCAGCAGCGCTTGTCACGACTAAAAGATTTTGATTATCCAATGACAGAAGGGCTACTAGACCTAGCATAATAAATACATATACAGCTAAGTATTTAAGGACACTATGTTGTGTTTCTTTATCAAGAACGCTTCCATTAATGTGAAGGGAAAGGATTCTGTTAGGATAAAGACTTGCTAGGGTTTGATTACGAGCAATTTTAGCAATAATCATTGCACGGATAACCTTGAAACCACCAGCCGTAGAACCTGCTGATCCCCCAATAAACATCAAGATGAGCAGGAGATACTGAGAAAATAGAGGCCAATTGGTAATATCTGTTAGACCAAAACCAGTGGTTGTGATGATGGTTGACACTTCAAAGAATGAATATTTAAACGAATCAGCCAAGTTGTGGTAGATACCAAAAATATTGAGGACGATTAAACCTGTTGAGATTGCAACAATCGCAAAATAAGTCCGTAACTCTTCATCTTGGAAGAAGAATTTGACCTTGCGAAGCAAAATATAGAAATAAAGGTTGAAGTTAACCCCAAAGAGAAGGGTACCAACTGTAACCACATAGGTAATCAAGTCGCTATGATAGTGAGCGATAGAGTCATTGTAGACTGCAAAACCACCGGTACCAGCACCTCCCATAGCAATGATAATACTATCAAAGAGTGGCATACCACAAATCCATAGAATCATAGCAAAAATCACAAACATGACCAGATAGATGATGTACAGAATCTGAGCTGTATTTTTCAGCTTGGCAACAACCTTACCAAAGACTGGGCCAGGGACTTCTGCACGCATAACCTCATGGTGACCATTTTTACTGTTGTTCATGATAGCTAATGCAAAAACCAATACCCCCATCCCTCCAATTAAGTGGGCGAAGCTTCGCCAGAAGAGAAGAGAGTGTGTCAGGACCCCAGTGTCAGTGAGAATTGTAGCTCCTGTGGTTGTGAAACCTGAGCTCATTTCGAAGAAAGCATCAATAACACTTGGAATTTGTCCAGCGAAAACAAATGGCAAGCCTCCAAAGAAGGACCAAAGTACCCAACAGAGGGCTACAATGAGCATTCCTTCTTTTGTGTAAATATGGTAATTTTTTGGTTTAAAGAGAGAGCCAATACCACCAAGGAGGAGAAGTATCCCCATCGTTCCCAAAATACTAGCAAATACCTTAGCATCCTCATGGTAAATAAGGGCAACGATAAGTGGTACTACTAAGAGACCAGCTTCAATAAGCAGAAGTTTTGAAATAAGAAAACGGACAATAGATCTATTCATGGCAGCTTACCTCTTTAACAAGTCGTAAATGTGAGTCACGTTTTGTAAGAGGGTAACGACCACGATTTTATCACCATAAGCCAGTCTATCCTCACCAGTAGGGAAAATCGCTTTCCCATTACGGATGATAGCGGCGATAAGAACACCGTTAGCGAAATCAATGTCAGAAAGCTTCATACCGGCAATTTGGTTATTTTCCTTGATTTGAAATTGCAAGGTTTCGATGCGACCGTTTGCCACATGATGAAGAGCATCAAGACTCGAATCTTTGGCATTATAGCGTCCACGGACAAAGTGCATAACAGTATCAACAGCAATACTCTTTGGTGTGATAATTGTTGAAGTCTCACGTGTATCGATAATCTCTAAAAGACTGGTACGGTTAACCTTGGTAATGTTTTTATGAATACCAAGACTCTCAAGGAACATAGAGGTAATGATGTTTTCTTCGTCTACCCCAGTAAGCGTAGCTACCGCATCATAACTAGCAGCACTTTCTTCAAGAAGAAGGTCTTTGGCAGTACCATCTCCCAGAATGACAGAAACTTCTGGGAAGACCTGACTAAAAGTTTGTGCTCGATCCATTTTCTGCTCAATCAATTTGACCTTAATACGTGTGTTTTTCAAGATGTTGAGCAAATAGTAGGAGATACGTCCAGCACCAATCAGCATAAGATTTTTGATGCTTTTTGATTTGATGTAGCTGTGGAAAAGTGCCATGTCAACACGTTTCCCAGTTACATAGATCTTATCGCCAACTTGAATGGTGGCATTCCCATCTGGAATGATGAGTTCATTTTTACGATCAATCGTACAAACCAAAATGTTACTAAATTTTTTCCGGAATTGTTCAAGGGTCATGCCAGATAATTGACTGTTTTCGGTGACTTTAAAGGCCATAAGAATGACGCGCCCATTAGCAAAAGTCTCGACTGATAAAGCATTCGGAAATTCAACTGTATTGGCGATATACCGAGCTGCTAGCAGTTCGGGGTTAACTACCGCTGAGAATCCAAGGAAGTTTCTGTCTTTGAAATAAGCATTGGAATATTCTGGGTTACGAACACGAACGATAGTTTCTTTAGCACCCATTTGTTTGGCCAGAACCGCTGAAATCATGTTTACTTCATCTTTGTCAGTCATTGCAATAAAAACATCACAATTATTGACCTCGGCTTGTTCTAAAATTTTGAAGTTGGCACCATTACCGGCAAAGCCCATAATATCGTAGCGCTTGATGAGGCGTTTAAGGACCTCTTCCTTCTGCTCAATTAAAATAACATCGTGCTTCTCTTCGACAAGAGAACGACAGAGTGCGGCACCGACTTTACCGGCACCTACGACAATAATACGCATGAGTTACCTCCAAATAATCACTTCTATGATACTCTATTTTGGCTGAAAAATCATCCTTTTCAGGCCTTTATAAGTGATTCCTATGAAAATTAGATGACAAGATCACAAATAATAATTTTTTTCTGTCAATAGTATTGACTTTTATAACAATAGTGCTAAAATAGTGTTTAAAGATTCGTTATTTTAAATCTAACCTGTCATGATTTAAGCTAATGAACGTCCACAACCATGTCGTCTGCTGAGCTTGACTCCGGGCGACATGGTATTTTTTATGTCTAGGAGAATTGCTATGTCACGTAATCACATTGTCTTGTTTGAGCCTCGTATCCCACAAAACACAGGGAATATTGCCCGTACCTGTGCAGCGACCAATAGCCCTCTTCATATTATTCGACCAATGGGTTTTCCGATTGATGACAAGAAAATGAAACGTGCAGGCTTAGACTACTGGGATAAACTCGATATTACCTATTACGATAATTTAGCTGATTTTATGGCTAAAAATCAGCAAGGACGTTTACATTTAGTTACGAAGTTTGCGGATAAAACTTATTCTGATGAGGCCTATGATGATGGCAAGGACCACTACTTTATGTTTGGACGTGAAGATACGGGTCTACCCGAGGAATTTATGCGTGAGCATGTTGAAAAAGCTATCCGTATTCCGATGAATGATGAACATGTCCGTAGTCTTAATGTATCAAATACGGTTTGCATGATTGTTTATGAGGCTCTTCGTCAGCAGCAGTTCGAGGGGTTGGAATTGAGTCACCGTTATCAGCATGACAAATTAAAATAAACAGCCTTATCTCCATACCAAGAGTATATAGTTAATGGTTATCAATAGATTAGAAATCCATAATTCCAAAACCTTGTCACCAAGGTTTTTTTATGTTACTCTTAAAAGGTCTTCAGGGCAGGGTGAAACTCCCGACCGGTGGTGATTCTATAATCTACTGTTAGGACCTAATTGAAAGAGATTCTCTAGGTGGCTCGTCAGCTTTTGGAGGATTTTAGACATTAATGGTATTGATAGTAATCTTAGATAAGTCCGCGAGCGCAAGCTGATGAGGTGTGATTCCTCAACCGACAGTACAGTCTGGATGGAAGAAGACCAGTCTTTTTGCGTAGGCTTTTTTGGCATAGGCAAATCCATTGGGAACTTCTTTCAAATTGTTCAAATTTGGAGGAATTTTTTTATGACAAACACACGTAAATTGGCTTATATCGCCATTTTATCCGCAATTTCATTCTTGTTGCTTTATTTTTCATTTCCATTGATTCCGGCAGCAGATTTTTTGAAGGTTGATTTTTCAATCCTTCCTGTTCTGATTGCCTTAGTCATCTTTGATTTTAAGAGTGCTATTGGCGTTCTCTTGTTGCGTTCATTGCTGAAGCTTTTGCTAAACAATGGGGGTCCAGGTTCAATAATTGGACTTCCTATGAATTTTATTGCTTTAGGATTCTTTGTTTGGGGACTTAGCTATTTCTGGAAGAAAAACCAAACAAGTAAGAATTTTATTCTTGGTTCAGTTGTAGGAACACTAGCTCTTACACTTGCCATGGTTGTCCTCAACTACATTTATGCAGTACCACTCTATGCTAAATTTGCTAATTTCGATATTGGACAATTCATAGGACTTTATAAATACCTTTTTACTATGGTTGTACCTTTTAATTTGCTTCAAGGTTTGATTTTTGCAGTAGTCTTTGCTCTGATTTATGCTCCGCTTAAGTCAATTCTAGTAAAATTATAAAAATTCTAGTAAAATTATAAATATGAAACACAAACAAATACATTATATTTATACTTCTTTTGCCCTCTTACTATTTGTTGCTCTCGGTTACATGGTCAAGTTCTACCCTGAAGCCTTGACAGGATTTGATAGCAGCATCCAGACCTGGGTTCGAGGAGATTTGCCAACAGGACTGACGCATTTTTTTAAGGCGGTGACGGTCCTTGGGAACACACCTGTTCAGGCCATTATTGCAATTGTAGCGGTAATTTGGCTTTATTTAAACCAGTACAAATCTGAAGCTATCTTTGTGGGAACCAGTGGCGTTCTCGCTAGTATCATGATTGTAAGTCTGAAATATATTTACCAACGCCCACGTCCATCAATTACGCATTTGGTCTATGCTGGTGGTTATTCTTTTCCTAGTGGCCACTCCCTGGGAACCTTCATGATTCTTGGTGCTATTGCTATTGTCCTTGCCCAGCGTCTGGCTAAAAAAGGAGCAAAAGTAGTCATTTATATTGTTACGGGGCTTCTAATTGCGCTCGTCGGACTTTCCCGTATTTACGTGGGGGTTCACTATCCTACAGATGTTTTGGCCGGTTTTACCTTGGCATTTGGTTTACTGAATGCTATTTACCCGACTTACGACCGTATTCGCTTTGAATGGCGGTTCCAAAGTAAACAGAAATAGCATCAAGAGGTTGGAACAGATGTTTCCAACCTTTGACTCATTATTATGGCAACGATACAGGTCCGTATTTCTTAAAGATCATATGAATTATCGATACATTAAAAAATACTAACTATATGTCAATTACATTACAATTGTGATATAATAGCCTTAAGCTTTTGAATTGAATAAAGGAGATTTTATTGAGTATTAAGAACAGTATCGGATTAAGAATAAAAACTGAGCGTGAAAGTCAACAGATGTCACGTGAAGTACTCTGTTTAGATGGTAAGAAGTTGACCGTTCGCCAGTTAATTCGTATTGAAAAAGGAGAGTCTCTCCCTTCTTTGGATAAATTATCCTACATAGCAAAACGTCTGGGGAAAAGCATGGCTGACTTATTGGATCATGACAGGATTGAAATTCCTGATACTTACTATGAGATGAAAAATCGTTTAATAAAGTTCCCAACGTACGGAGATAAGGAGAGAGTTAAACAGAAGTTGGATCTTATTGAAGATGTGTATGATCAATTCTTTGATATTCTTCCAGAAGAGGAACTATTGACTCTAGATATTCTCGAAAATATATTGAGTTTTACCAGTTGGGAGGAGAGACCTAAAGTCGAAGAAATCTATGAAGATTTGTTTGAACAAGTCAAAAGAAAGAAGAAGTTTTCAACTAATGATTTGTTAGTTATTGATTATTATTTCTATCATCTTTATGGGAGAAAGCAGTATGATAAAAAGATTTTTGACAGAATAGCAAATAGAGTATTAAGTCAAAACATCCCAACGGATGATGCTTATAATATTGCCTTATTTAATGATTTGATGGCTATAGCTGCTTTAAAGATTTCTCATGAGTCCTTCTCAGATTTCTTAACAGTAATAGATAAACTTTTAGCTGTCATAGAAAAATCACAGTTTCATAGTTACAAACCAGGTGTTTATATTTTAGAAGCTAAGTATGAGCTTATACATAATGGGAACAAGAAAAAAGCTGCTGAAAACTATGATAAGGCTATAATGTTTGCGTCGGTTTTAGAAGATTCCGTTTTGGAAGAAAAGACTCGAGCAGAGAAAGCGGCAGATGGTTTGTAAACAACTGAGTAGTGACATTTATGTCACTACTTTTTTTATAGTTAAACGTTTATCATATAGTTAATAAAAATATTAAGGAGTTTAATTTTGAAAAACTTAAGAAAATTTTTAGTATTACTTATTGCAGCAGCACCATTCTTCATTATTTATTATTAAATAGGAGTCACCATGTCAAAATATCCATATATTTCTCAGGTTGATCAGCGTGATTGTGGTGTAGCTGCCTTGGCCATGATTCTTAAAAACTATGGTTCATCTTATAGTTTGGCTTATTTGAGGGAGTTGGCTCAGACTTCTCGTGAAGGCACTTCTGCGCTTGGCTTGGTTGAAGCAGCCAAGCAGTTGGGTCTTGAAACGCAAGCTATTCGTACGGATTTAGACTTGTTTAAACAAGAAAATCTATCTTATCCTTTTATTGCACATGTGGTTAAGGATGGTGGTCTTCAACATTATTATACGGTGTTTGGTCAAGCCAAGGGTCAGGTCGTCGTTGGTGATCCAGATCCTAGCAAGAAGGTCATTAAAATGTCACTAGAAGATTTTGACAAGGAATGGACAGGGGTTGCTCTATTTTTTGAACCAGGAGAAACCTACATTAAATATAAGGAAGAGGTACCTGGTCTCCTTTCATTCTTACCAATTTTATTTCGTCGTAAGGGATTGATAGCAGTCATTGTTTTGCTGAGTTTTCTAGTGACGCTTGTTAATATTATTGGTTCTTATTATTTGCAGTCTATGATAGACCGCTTGATTCCTCAAGAAGACTATTCTCTTCTGACCATGATTTCTCTAGGCTTGTGTATCGCTTATCTAGCTCAACAAGTTTTTACTTTCTTCAAAGATTATCTATTGCATCGATTGGGTAATTACTTGTCCATTGCGGTCATCCTTCCTTATATCAAGCATGTGCTTTCTTTGCCCATTAGTTTCTTTAGTTCACGTCGTACTGGGGAAATCACGTCACGTTTTGGAGACGCCAACACCATTATCGATGCCTTGGCTTCAACTATTTTATCGATTTTCTTAGATGTGACCATTGTGATGACTCTAGCTGTGGCTCTCATTTTACAAAACCCTTCGCTTTTTGCGATGACTTTAACTGTAGTACCTCTCTATATTTTGATTATTCTAGCTTTCTATAAGCTTTTTGAGAAGGAAAATTATCAGTTGATGGAGGCAAACAGTCAAGTCAATACCGCCGTTATTGATGATTTGAGAGGCATTGAAACGCTAAAATCTTTAAGAGTTGAAGAGAGACGTTATCGAGAAATTGAGGTGAAATTCCATGACTACTTGAAGAAGTCCTTGTCTAAGGCCAAGTGGCAATTAACACAAGATGGTTTAAAGACTGGGGTTCAGCTAGTTTCCAATGTCTTTATCCTCTGGTATGGAGCGCAATTGGTCATGGAAGGACAGCTATCTGCTGGTCAGTTGATTACCTATAATATGTTGCTGAATTATTTTACAACTCCTTTAATTAATATTATCAATCTCCAATCCAAAATTCAGCAGGCCAAGGTAGCCAATAATCGTCTTCAAGAAGTTTATGTTGTGGATAAGGAAGAAAAAGGAAAACTCAAGGATTTGACCTTTAAGCAATTAACTCTCAGAGGTGTTAGCCATCGTTTCAGTTATCAGCAAGAGACTCTTAGTGATGTTGATTTGACCATTAACAAGGGTGAGAAGATTGCTCTCATGGGGCAGAGTGGGTCTGGAAAAACAACTTTGGCTAAAATTTTGTCGGGCTATTATACAAGGTCTGCTGGACATGTTTGTCTGGATAAAAGTGCCATTAGTCATGCAGAGTTACGTCAATTGGTGACCTATGTCCCCCAGCAAACCTATGTGTTTACGGGAACCATTTTAGAAAATCTGCTATTAGGATTTGAAGGAGAAGTTGATGAGAAAAAACTTCTTAAAGTTTGCCAACAAGCTGATATCTTAGACGATATTCAAAAAATGCCACTAGGCTTTCAGACCCAAGTATCTGAAGATGGAGGCCTCTCTGGTGGTCAAAAACAGAGGTTAGCGATAGCAAGGGCTCTCTTGTCTAAACAACCTATCTTGATTTTTGATGAAGCGACCAGCGGTCTAGATAGTGATACAGAGAACAGGGTGTTGACTAATCTTACTAAAATGAAACGAACAGTGATTTTCATTGCTCACCGAGCCAGTGTCCGTCAGCATGTTAGTCGCATAGTAACCATGACTAACGGACAGGTCGAAGGAGATAGTCCTATTTTCAATCCATTTCAGTTTATTTAAAAAATTTCCTTACTTATATGAAAAAAACTTAAGAAGTCTAACATTTCACATCTTGCACCTATAAAGTTTCTATAGTATACTGTTAACATCATACTAAGAGGTGTAAACATGTTAGAGGCATATAAAAATTTTTGGTTAGGCTATCTCGATTTTTATGGTCGTACAAAACGATCAGACTATTGGTGGGTAGTCTTGATTAATGGCGTTATCGGTAGCTTGATTTTCCTACTGATGGACTTACTTGGGCAAACAAAAGCTGCTGGCTTTACATTGACGGCTTTCATTTTATTCATAGCAGCAACGGCACTTCCTACGATTGCAATTCAGATTCGTCGTCTACGTGATGCTGATTTTAATGTTGCTTGGATAGTTTTAAAGGCAACTCCTTTAACGGTAGCTCTCTGGGTAATGTACGCCTTCCCAACAAGAAATTCAAAATAACTCCAATGAAAAAAAGGAGTGAGACTAGGAAATCTAGTTTCACTCCTTTTTCTTATAAAATAAAGCTACCTAAGAGGCTAACGAGGGTAAAGCTGATAGTCGCATAAAAGATGGCTAGACGAGTTGTTTGAATGGGTTTATAAAGTCTAATAAGCGTAAGGATACACCAAACGAAGAGCACGGTCACAAACCATCCTGACAGTAAGCGACGTGGTGTAATGCCATAAAGTGCAATATAGACCCCAAAGAGTTTCCAACCAGCGATAAGGGCAAAGAGGCTAGTAAAAGTAAAGAGTAGAGTACTAATCCAACGGAGTCCTTTGTGGTTAAAGATATTTTCTTTTGAGTAAAGATAGAGTCCCACTAAGACACCAAAATTCAGAATAGAAACGCGAACCAATTGCCAGAAGCCCTGAACAGCCATATGTGAGGCTTGGTGGGCTGGGATATTGACTTGGTTGAGAGAAAGGAGTTCTCCCATTTGACTTGTGGCAGTGAGTAAAAATAGGGCATAAGTGAAGCAGAGACTTCCAATCACAATATAAGCTGCCAGTTTTGGGAAAAGACGGGTCTTTTTGAGACTAGTTTCAAGTTGAGTTTGACTGAGTGGCTTATCCTTGGCTAAATAGACTGCAGCCAGTTGAGCAAAAAGTCCCAAAGCTAGAGGAATACTTGAAAGCAAACGGAAGATGATTAGGCCACTGTTTTCGAAGTGAATGTTGAAGTTAAACAAAGTAGCAAGTGTCTGGAAAACTTGTTTCCAAAGTTGTCCGAAAGCAGGTAATACCTGACTGAGCTGGCTGGCAGCAAATACAGTAAGTATCAAGGCTACAAAAATAATAACTAAAATCATCCCCTTATGGAGCTGGCGGTTGTGTCGCTCTTCTATAGAAAGTTCTTGCTTAGGTCTTGTTTTATAGGGGAGTGTAAAAACTCCAAGGAAAAAATATTTCAGAGGGAAGAGGCAGCTAGTGTAGATGAGGTCTATCCAAACCATAATTCCCAGTCTATCCTGGCTACTTTGTCCAGTTCGTGCCATTAAATAAAGTAGAAAACTGGCATGAAGGCAGAGCATTTGAGCACTTTCCCAACTGTCGTGTAGTCCCCAAAGACTTATTTGCAGACCTTGTAGGAGGCTAGTAGTCATAAATATTCCTGATTCAAGACGCATTCCTCTCTTTTCTTTTCCTGCCAGTAAACGACAGCCAAGTTCGACAGTCATTATGAGTACAATTATTGCCGGTAAGGCAAAAGAAAGATTGGTAAGATAAGTAACATAGAAGAAGCAGGCGACAAGTAAACCGATAATCAAGCTCTTGAGTTTCCAGATGTCTTTTGGTGAAAGATGTTTCAAGAGTTTTTTTGTTTTGGTTTGCAGACTTTCCTCTTCGTAGGGATACTCCTGAGAGACTACCTGTAAATCGGTATTGCAGTTATTTGTTTCCATCATAATTCTCCTTTAGATTTTAAATCCAAAGAAGACTTTATCATAAAAAATGAAGATAATTGTTACGCAACCGTAAAATTACTAAAAATAGGTCTATGGACTTAGGACTAGAGAAGGAGAGAGGAATAAAACGCCACCATAAAAATTTTTCTCACACGAGATGATAGAATCTGGCTGATGATTGGCAGTATCTTTCTCATTCGAAAATAGTGTTTGCCTAATTTATAAATGGTTTGTCCACCTTCAACCGAAATAGTACAAGGAATCATTTTACTTGATGGTCAAATGATGGTCAAAAGTGACGCTATTTTTTGACATTTTATGTGAGATTGAGGCTTACAGTGATGTTGCAAAAATTCTGAAAATTCGTTGACATGTGTTGTCAAAGTAGTATGATATTAACATAAAAGAAATTTAGGAGGTTCTTATGTTAGGTGTCATCCTACTCTATGTTGGCATGGTTTTAATGAGTAATGGATTTCATCGCTTGGAAGGGATTCCCGACAAATCAAATGTTGTCATGAATATCTTTACAGGTGGTTTGGGATTGATTCTCAATATTATTGTCATTGCTTATGGGGCCTGCACAGGAAAAGGTGCTGACTGGTTTTATGGTAGTGCCACAGGTCTTTTGTTTGCTTTTACCTATCTTTATTCAGCTATCAATACGATTTTTGATTTTGATCAACGTTTGTACGGCTGGTTTAGTTTATTTGTGGCAATTAATACGATACCAGCAGGGATTCTTTGCTTAACATCTGGATATGGTGGTAATGCTTGGTATGGTATTATTTGGTTCTTGTGGGGTATTCTATGGCTAACTGCCTTTATTGAAATTAACCTTAAGAAGGACCTAGGGAAATTTGTTCCTTACCTAGCTATTTTTGAAGGAATTGTAACAGCTTGGATTCCAGGGCTTTTGATGCTTTGGGGCAAATGGTAAGCATTGATTTAAGGAGGAAAAACGATGCAATTGACAATGCGTGAGCAGGAAAAAATGATGATTAGTCTTGCGGCTATGATTGCTCAACGACGTAAAGATAAAGGAATCAAATTGAATCACCCGGAAGCAGTCGCTTTGATTACAGATTATGTACTTGAAGGTGCAAGAGAAGGTAAGACGGTTGCTCAATTGATGGATGAAGCTCGTAATCTCTTAACACGTGAAGATGTTATGGAGGGAATTGCGGAAATGATTCCAATGATTCAAGTTGAAGCTACTTTTACAGACAGTACAAAATTGGTTACTGTTCATGATCCTATTCAGTAAGGAGAAAATGTAATGATTCCAGGTGAATACCATGTGGCGAGTGAGCCAATTGATTATAATGGTGGTTATGAGGCCATTAGTCTTGAAGTGAAAAATGTGGGTGACCGTGCTGCCCAAGTAGGGTCTCACTATCATTTTTACGAAGCAAACGAAGCTGGTCTTCAATTTGACCGTGAAAAAGCACGAGGCAAACGTCTAGATATTCCAGCAGGTACAGCCATTCGTTTCGAACCAGGTGAAACGAAAACAGTGCAACTTATTGACTTTGGAGGCAAACGTCGTATTTTTGGTTTCAATAACAAAGTCAATGGTTTCTTAGACTAGAAAGAGGGCAGATAGATGAGTTTTAAAATGGATCGTAAAGAGTATGCTCAACACTATGGACCAACTGTAGGAGATAGCGTACGTCTTGGAGATACCAATCTTTTTGCAGCCATTGAAAAAGACTTCACAGTATATGGACAGGAGTCTAAGTTCGGTGGTGGTAAAGTTTTGCGTGATGGTATGGGTGTCAGTGCTACGGAAACACGTGAAAATCCATCAGTTGTGGACACGATTATTACAGGTGCAACCATCATTGACTATACAGGAATTATTAAAGCGGATATCGGTATTCGTGGTGGTAAGATTGTAGCTATCGGTCGAGGTGGTAACCCAGATACAATGGACAATGTGGACTTTGTTGTGGGCGCTAGTACAGAAGCCATTGCAGCAGAAGGTTTGATTGTGACTGCTGGTGGTATTGACCTTCACGTACACTATATTTCTGCTGACCTTCCTGAATTTGGTTTGGATAATGGAATCACAACCCTCTTTGGTGGTGGTACTGGTCCTGCCGACGGAAGTAATGCAACAACATGTACGCCAGGTAAGTTCCACATTACTCGTATGTTGCAAGCTGTTGATGATATGCCTGCTAACTTTGGTTTTCTCGCTAAAGGTGTTGGTTCTGAAACTGAAGTGGTTGAAGAGCAAATCAAGGCAGGTGCAGCAGGTATTAAGACACACGAAGACTGGGGTGCAACCTACGCAGGAATTGATAATTCTCTTAAAGTTGCGGATAAATACGATGTTTCCTTTGCGGTCCATACCGACTCTTTGAATGAAGGTGGATTCATGGAAAACACTCTTGAGTCTTTCCAAGGCCGTACTGTTCATACCTTCCACACCGAAGGTTCAGGTGGTGGACACGCTCCAGATATCATGGTCTTTGCTGGTAAAGAAAATATTTTGCCATCATCAACTAACCCAACTAACCCATACACCACAAATGCTATTGGTGAGTTGTTAGATATGGTTATGGTTTGTCACCACTTGGATCCAAAAATTCCAGAAGACGTTTCTTTTGCGGAATCACGTGTCCGTAAGCAAACAGTGGCCGCAGAAGATGTCCTTCACGATATGGGTGCCCTTAGTATCATGACTTCAGATGCCATGGCAATGGGACGTGTCGGTGAGGTTGCTATGCGTTGTTGGCAACTAGCTGATAAGATGAAGGCTCAACGTGGTCCACTTGAAGGGGATTCAGAGTTTAACGACAATAACCGTATCAAACGTTATGTGGCTAAATATACTATTAACCCTGCTATCACTAATGGTATTGCAGACTATATTGGTTCTGTAGAAGTTGGTAAATTTGCGGATCTTGTTATCTGGGAGCCAGCTCAATTTGGTGCAAAACCTAAATTGGTGCTTAAGGGTGGTATGTTAACTTACGGTGTTATGGGTGACGCTGGTTCAAGTCTTCCAACACCTCAACCACGTATCATGCGTAAATTATATGGTGCATATGGTCAAGCGGTTCACCAAACAAATCTTACATTTGTCTCTCAATATGCTTATGATCACGGTATCAAAGAAGAAATTGGTTTGAATAAGATAGTTCTTCCGGTTAAGAATACACGTAACTTGACTAAGCGTGATATGAAACTTAATGATTACGCTCCAAAAACAATCCGTATTGACCCACAGACCTTTGATGTCTTTATCGATGATGAATTAGTGACTTGTGAACCAATCCATACGACATCATTGTCTCAACGTTATTTCTTGTTCTAAGAAAGAGTGTCATATAAATGAGGCTGGAATATTTCCTCCAACCTCTTTTGTATTTTACGGCGAAAACGGTTTTAGTGCTTCCTTAAAGCGCTAACTGACTTTGATGCAGTTTTTAAATGTAATAGAAAAGGAAAAAGTATGATTTTTACAAAAGTAGATGCTCTTGTTAAAGATATTGATGTTGATAAATATCATATTGAAACAGTCATTCTTTCAAGTGATGATCTTAATAAAAAAATTATTCGTGTGAAAAGCGACCACGGCAATGAATTTGGTATTCGTCTTGATAAGGGGCAAAAATTGCAAAATGGCTCTGCCTTTTTCATTGATGACCATCATGTTTTGGCGATTGGTGTTGAATCACAGGATTTGATTGTCATTTCTCCTAAAGATATGGATGAAATGGGAATTACAGCTCACATTCTTGGGAATACTCATAAACCAATTGAGGTGAAAGATGCCAAGATTTATTTGGAAGTTGACCCTGTTGTAGAGCAAGTATTGACTCAAAAAGACATTGCCTACACGATTGAGGAAGTGGTCCTTGACAAACCCCTTCGTCACGTGAATTTGACTGCCCATGAACATTAATCCTTTTGCTAACGTGTCTTTGCGAGACTATCTTGAAATTGTTCAAATTGTTGATTCAACCTTTCCAATTGGATCATTTAACCATTCTTTTGGGATGGAAAATTATCTGCGTGAAGATACTGTAACAGATGATAAGGGCTATGAGGAATGGCAAGAGGCTTATTTAGATAGCCAATTTAAGTATGGTGAAGGGCTTGTGATTAAGCTAGTCTATGATGCCATGGCTTCTGATGATTTGGCTCAAGTTTGGCAATATGATAAGACTTTGACTGTTTCGACGCAAGCGCGTGAAACCAGACAAGGAACGAAGATGATTGCTAAGCAAATGTTGCGCCTGATTCAAAGACTTCATGCTATTCCAGTATTGGATGACTATCAGTCCAAAATACGTAAGGGTGAGGTTTATGGCAATCCTGCTATTGTCTTTGCGCTTTATGTCTTCAACAAGGGGATTGGTTGCAGTGAGGCCATAGCCCTTTATGGCTATAGCGTTATCTCGACTATGGTTCAAAATGCTGTTCGTGCCATTCCCCTTGGACAATTTGCTGGACAAGAGATCGTTTTACGTAGCTTTTCACAATTAGAACACATAACACAAGCCATTCAAGAGCTGGATGCGTCCTACCTTGGGGCCAATACACCTGGTCTTGAATTAGCTCAGATGAAACATGAAACTCAGGTGTTCCGCCTATTCATGTCTTAGAATATTAACAAGGTTGAGAGGAAAAAACAATGACAAAACGTACTGTAATTATTGGAGTTGGTGGGCCTGTTGGTTCAGGGAAGACTCTTTTGCTTGAACGTCTCACACGACGTATGTCTGACCTAAATTTAGCGGTTATTACCAACGATATTTATACCAAAGAAGACGCCCTTTTCTTGGCGAAAAATTCAAGCCTAGATGAAGACCGTATCATCGGTGTAGAAACTGGTGGATGTCCTCATACTGCGATTCGTGAGGATGCTTCTATGAACTTTGAAGCGATTGAAACCCTTCAAGAACGCTTCAACCATGATTTGGATGTTATCTTCCTTGAAAGTGGTGGAGACAACTTGGCTGCGACATTTAGCCCTGACTTGGTTGATTTCACTATTTACATTATTGACGTTGCTCAGGGTGAAAAAATTCCTCGTAAGGCTGGTCAAGGGATGATTAAGAGTGACCTCTTCTTGATTAACAAGACTGACCTTGCACCTTATGTTGGAGCTAACCTCGACCGTATGCGTGAAGATACCCTTCATTTCCGTAACGAGGATTCTTTCATTTTCACAAATCTGAATAATGAAGATAATGTCAAGGAAGTAGAAACATGGATTCGTAAGAATTTCCTACTAGAGGATTTGTAAGATGACGCAAACATATGATGGTTTTGTCCATCTTGGTTTTTCGAATCGAAATGGTCGCACAATCTCTCATAAGAAATACCAAGAAGGTAACTCTCGAGTGTCAGCGGATAATTCAGATGCCAATGGTGTCCCTTATTATTTTCTCATTAATATGGGTGGGGGATTTGTTGAGGGTGAACAGTATCAAGTAACGATTGATGTTAATAAGGATGCTCATGCCCTAGTGACAACCCAAACACCGACTTATGTTTACAAGTGTGAAAAGGGGCAGTTAACGCAACAGAATACGTCTATCACACTTGAAGAAGAGAGTTATTTGGAGTATATGGCTGATGAAGTGATTCCTTATTTAAAATCACGCTATTTTCAAACAAGTCGTATTGATATGGATAAGTCTGCCCACTTGATTTATTCAGATGGTGTGACGGCAGGTTGGTCTCACGAGGATCTACCATTCCAATACCATTATTTTCGTAATTTGACACGGATTTACCAAGATAATGAACTTGTTTACAGTGATCAGACCCTTTTGGAACCTCAAAAGCAAGACATGTTTAAGCTTGGTTATTTTGAGGGATGGCGCAATTACAATAGTTTGGTAATGGTGTCTCCAGCTATTGACGATACCTTTGTCAAGGCTTTGCAGAAGCACTTAGAAGACTTGAATCTAGAGTCTGATTTTGCTATCTCGGCCTTGGATATTCCAGGTTTGGTTTTACGTATCTTGGGAAAGACTGCTGAAGATAATCGACGTGTGATTTATGCTTGTGCTGACTATTTCAGACGAGAAATACAAGGATTAAGTCCTTTAAATTTGAGAAAAAATGATATGAGGAGATAAAAATGCATATTCCTGAAAATTACCTAAGTCCTACGACTTGTGCAGCAATGGGAGCAGTGATGTTGCCTATTTGGTATAAGGCTGTCAAAGAAGTGAAGGTAAAGGTTAATACAGATAAGCAAACGATTCCTATGTTGGGAATTGGGACTTCCTTGTCCTTCCTTATCATGATGTTTAACCTCCCAGCACCAGGTGGAACGAGTGCTCACGCTGTTGGTGCGGTATTGATTGCTATCTTATTGGGGCCTTGGGCCTCCTGTTTAGCGGTTAGTGTTGCTCTGGCTATGCAGGCCTTACTCTTTGGTGACGGTGGTATTCTGGCTTTTGGTGCCAATACTTTTTGTATGGCTGTTGTTATGCCATTTGTAGGTTATGCTGTATATACTCTTTTGAATAAGTGGACTAAGAACAAGATAATCGCAAGTTTCTTTGGTGGCTATATTGGCATTGTGGTTGCTGCCCTGACAGTTGCTGTTTTACTTGGTATTCAGCCGATTTTCTTTAAAGATAGCAGTGGTAACCCTCTTTATAATCCGTACCCATTGTCGGTGACGATTCCAGTCATGGGTGTAACCCACCTCTTAATTGGTCTGGTAGAAGGTTTCTTCACAGCAGGTGTTCAACAATTCATTGAACGTTTAAATCTTGAGGATAATAAGCAAACGACTGTCAAAAAGCTTCGTCCTTTGTTGTTGTTTATCTTGGCGATGATTATTTTAACCCCCCTTGGTTTATTGGCCACTGGAACAGCTTTTGCTGAATGGGATGTTCAAGAGTTGGTGGAAAAATTGTCCCACTATCATGTGGTAGCTCAGGCGCCAAAAGGTATGCTCAATGGATTCTCATTTCATGCCATCTTCCCTGATTATAGTATTGCAGGAATTCCTGAAGTCTTGGGATATATCCTAAGTGCTGCGTCTGCTGTTTTGATTTCCTTTATCATCTACCGCTTGATTTTTGGTAGAAAGGTTGAAAAATGATCCTGCCAGATTGGATGTCAGAAGAGCGTCCGGAAGTGACTAAAGTTGGTAAAAATAGCTTTCTTATCCGAAATCGTCACCATTTGGAAGCTCTTATCCAAAAGTTTGAGACACACCCCGTGCCAGTTGCATCAATTTTTCATCCAACGGCTAAGGTTTTACTCCTCCTCTTGTTTCTTTTTTCAGTTGGGATTAGTCGAAACCTTACGGTCTTATGGATTCTAGCCCTAGTCTTAGGGTTTGTTGTGGCTTTCCTACCCCATTCCGTTTTAGTCAGAACCTTAAAAAAGACCATTTTATTATTGGTCTTTCCTATAATTATTTATCTGCCCCATCTCTTATTTAGTGGTGGACAAACCCTCTTTCTTTTAAGACTTCCTTTGATTGCCGTAGCCATTGCTTATTATTCAGAGACGAGTACAATAAGTGAGATGTTGGTGGCATTAAAAGGCTTGCATTTTCCTGACCTTGTTCTGCTCCAGATAGATATCACTATAAAATATATTGATGTTTTTGGGAAACAATTAATGGATTTGCTTAAAGGAATTGAGGCGCGTAGCTATGGTGGTAACCACCGTTTCCAAATTGGAAGCAATGTCTGGGGAATTCTTTACCTTAAAGCAATGCGTTATGGTGAAGAGCTCACTCAAGCCATGGAAGCACGTTGCTTTGTTGGTGAGTATGTCAAGTCATCACGGTCGTTCACATGGAAGGATTGGTTTGCCTTGATTGGATTAGTAGTAGTAATTTTAGGACAAATTCTTTTAGGAGGATGAGATGTTTCAATTGAATCAAGTGGCCTGTGCCTATGAACAAAAAAAGGTCTTTACTGGTCTTGATTTGGAGATTAGACAAGGGCAATATGTGATGTTGATGGGGGAAAATGGGACTGGAAAGTCGAGTCTCATCAGTCTATTAACAGGCTTCAAACAAGAAGAGTCTGGCCGTATTCTTTTCCTAGGGAAAGAGGTCAGGGAATGGATGAAGGACAAACGTCAAAAACGTGATTTCTATAGTCGGTTAGGTATTCTTTTTCAAGATGTAGATAGTCAGCTTTTCAATAGTACAGTCTATGATGAGATTGCCTTTGGGCCTCGTCAGTTAGGTTTGTCTGAAGAAGAAGTCTCAAAACGTGTTGAAGACACCTTAACCCTGCTTAAAATTGACGATTTAAGGGACCGAGTGCCTTATCAACTGTCTGGTGGTGAAAAGAAGAAAGTGGCCTTTGCCAGTATAATGGTAACCAATCCAGATGTCTATATTCTTGATGAACCCTTCAACAATCTCTCTAAAGAATATGAAGAATTTTTTAGAGAACTCCTACATGAGCTTCATTCGGCCGGTAAAACTATTATTATGTCAGCCCATCACTTTAAGCATCTTCATCATGAGAAGGCAGATGTTCTTCTTTTTGAGAATGGGAAGGCTGATTTCTTCCCTGCAAGGGAGGTACTCAGTAATCAGCAAGTGATTGAGCGCTTGTCACATTATTAATGATTAATAGGGTAGAAAATCAACATTGGTTTTCTACCTTTTTTACTTTGTCAAACAATTGATACTTCAGAGTGATAGGATTTTCTTATCACCTTGATTATGTTTAAGTATTAGTTAAGACTAGTAATTTTTGTTACAATTAGAACAATCAATCTCAAAGGAGACAATTATGAAACTTAAAAAAATTCTTGGAATCACAGGTGTAGCCATTGCTTCAGTAGCATTGCTCGCTGCATGTTCTTCAAAATCAAAAGATACATCTTCAGATACATCTTCGTCAAAATCATCTGGTGCTAAAGAAACTGTTAATTTTGCAACGGTCGGAACAACAGCACCATTTTCATACGAAAAAGACGGTGAATTAACTGGTTACGATGTAGAAGTGGCTAAAGCGGTCTTCAAAGACTCTGATAAATATGAAGTAAAATTCCAAAAAACAGAATGGTCTTCAGTCTTTACAGGTCTTGACTCAGCTAAATACCAAATGGCTGGTAACAATATCTCTTACTCAGAAGAACGTGACCAAAAATACCTCTTCTCATATCCAATTGGAACAACACCTGCAGTCTTGACTGTTCCAAAAGATAGTAAAATCAAGAAATATGATGACATCGCTGGTCATTCTACACAGGTTGTTCAAGGAACATCAACAGCTACTCAATTGACTGAATTTAATGAGAAACATTCAGATAAGCCAGTTGAACTCAACTACACTAATGAAAACATTACGCAAATGTTGACAAACTTGAATGAAGGTAAATATGATTTCAAGATTTTTGATGCTCCAACAGTTAATTCAATTATCAAAAACAATAAGTTGACAAACTTGAAGACCATTGAACTTAAGTCTGATCAACAACCATACATTTACTTCTTGTTTGCTGATAATCAAAAAGACCTTCAAAAATTTGTAAATAAACGTTTGGAAGAACTCCAAAAAGATGGTACTTTGGCTAAATTGGCTGAAAAATTCCTTGGAAACAAAAACTATATTCCAGCTGAGGATGCTTTGAAAGTTCCTGGAAACAAATAAGAATAAGGCTGAGGATAGATTTTTCTCAGCATTTTCTTATAAATAAAATTTAGGATAGGCTATAGCTAATAACTATAGATTCATACAATTATAAACAATTTGCTACAATTCTCATCCTATGGGATAATAATTTTACACTTAAAACAATTTAAAGGAGCTTATGATGAAACTTAAAAAAATTCTTGGAATTGCAGGATTAGCAGTCGCTTCAACAGTAGCTTTGGCTGCATGTGGTGCTGGTGGTAACAAGTCAGCTAAAGATGATAAAACATTGACAGTTGGTATCATGACATTGGATGATGCAACTGAACCAGTATGGGATAAGGTCAAAGAATTGGCTAAAGAAAAAGGCGTAACGATTGAGTTGAAAGAGTTTACGGACTACAACCAACCAAACGAAGCTCTTAAAAACGGTGAAATTGATGTCAATGCTTTCCAACACATTTACTTCTTGAATAACTGGAATAAAGAAAACAAGGGTGATATTGTTGCTGCAGCAGATACACTTCTTAGCCCTATCCACCTTTTCTCAGGTACTGAAAACGGAAAAGCTAAATACAAAGATGTTAAAGATCTTCCTGAAGGAGCTACTATCTCAGTACCTAATGATGGTACAAATGAAAGCCGTGCTTTGACTCTTCTCCAAACAGCTGGTTTGATTAAATTAGATGTTAAAAAAGGTGAATTGGCAACAATCAAAAACATTTCTGAAAATCCAAAGAAATTGGAAATTAAAGAAATTTCAGCTGAACAAACAGCTCAAACTCTTTCATCTGTAGATGCAGCAGTTGTTAATAACTCATATGCCCAACAACAAAACGTTAACTACGATACAACTCTCTTCCAAGAAGATCCAAGTCAAGATTTGAAAGATTGGGTTAACATCATTGCAGCTAAAAAGGATTGGGAAAAATCAAATAAGGCTGATGCAATCAAAGTTTTGATTAAAGCTTACCAAAATGATGAAGTTGCCCAAACCATTTATGATGCCTCTAACAAGGTTGACCTTCCAGCATGGAAAGGTGCACCAACACAAGATCAATTGAAAGCTAATTCAAAGAAATAAGCTAAGGGCGGAAGGGCGTGTGAGAACACGCCGTTTTGTCTTGTATGAAGGAGACGAATTTGATGGCATTTTCTAGTGAAGAAGAACAGTTACAAAAGTTCCGTAATGACGAAACTGCTCAACACTATTTTGAAGTTTTGCGGACTTTGATTTCTAAAAAATCTATTTTTGCTCAAAATATTGGTCTCTATGATGTGGCTGCCTACCTTGGTGAAATCTTTTCACGGATAGGTGCAGAGGTGACAATTGACGAGACCTATACGGCACCTTTTGTCTTGGCAAAATTTAAGAGTCCAAATCCGGATGCTAAGACCATTATCTTTTATCAGCATTATGATACTGTTCCTGCGGATAATGATCAACCATGGACGGATGAGCCTTTTCGTTTGACTGTTCGTAAGGGTTACATGTATGGTCGTGGTGTGGATGATGATAAGGGACATATCACAGCTCGTCTGACAGCCCTTCGTAAATATATTCGAGAGGTCGGTGACCTTCCTGTTAATATCACGTTTATGATGGAAGGCGCTGAGGAATCTGCCTCAACTGATCTTGAAAAGTATTTGGAAAAATACCGTGACGACCTTCTTCCTGCAGATCTTCTGGTTTGGGAACAGGGAAATAGAAACAGTAAAGGACAACTAGAAATCACAGGTGGCAACAAGGGGATTATTACTTTTGACTTGTCTGTCGAGAGTGCCGATGTTGATATTCATTCTAAATTTGGTGCTGTGATTGAATCTGCGTCATGGTATTTACTCAATGCTATCTCTAGTATGCGTGATGATCAGGGACGGATTCTCATTGATGGTATCTACGATAAAGTGATTCAACCTAACGAACGCGAGATGAATCTCATTGAGACCTATGCTATTGAAAATGCAGACAGCCTTCGAAAAATTTACGGGCTAAAACTTCCAATTTTGGAAAGTGACCGCCGTGATTTCTTAAAGACTTATTACTTTGAGCCAGCCCTTTCTATCGAAGGAATCTCGACAGGTTACCAGGGGCAAGGGGTTAAGACTATCTTACCAGCGCAAGCCAAAGCTAAAATGGAGATGCGTTTGGTTCCTGGTTTGACACCTGAGTACGTTTTGGAGTGTATTAAGGCTCACCTCAAAAAAGAAGGATTTGACCGTATCAAGGTAACCTTCACTCTTGGTGAAGAAAGTTATCGTAGCGATATGTCTGATCCGGCTATTGTCAATGTTATTGAGTTGGCAAAAGGCTTTTATGAGGAAGGTGTTGCTGTACTTCCAACGGCTGCCGGTACTGGACCTATGCATATGATTTACGAGGCTTTGGGTGTTCCTATGGCAGCTTTTGGGATAGGAAATGCTAATAGCCGTGACCACGGTGGGGATGAAAATGTTAGTCTAGCAGACTACTATACCCACATTGAACTAATTAAGGAGTTAATTGCAAGTTATGAGTAATGTCATTATTGATTTGAAAAATATTGATATCACCTTTACACAGAAACGTCGCACAATCCAAGCGGTTAAAGATGTGTCTATCCAGATTGAAAAAGGTGATATATACGGAATTGTTGGTTATTCAGGGGCTGGGAAGTCTACCCTGGTGCGTGCTATTAATCTTTTGCAAGTGCCTACAGCTGGTCAAATCACTATCGGTAAGGATGTGACTTTTGCAGATGGTAAGGTCCAATTAACGACAAAAGAATTGCGTCAAAAACGTCAAACAATTGGGATGATTTTCCAACACTTTAACTTAATGGCTCAGAAAACGGCTTATGAAAATGTTGCCTTTGCCCTCCGCCACTCTAAGTTAAGCAGTGAAGAAAAGGACAAAAAGGTTCGTGGCCTCTTGGAGTTGGTTGACTTGGCTGACCGTGCAGAAAACTATCCTGCACAATTGTCAGGTGGACAAAAACAACGTGTAGCGATTGCGCGTGCCTTGGCCAACGATCCTGAAATCTTGATTTCAGATGAGTCTACATCAGCCCTTGACCCTAAAACGACTAAGCAAATTCTGTCACTTCTGCAAGATTTGAATAAGAAACTTGGTTTGACAGTGGTTATGATTACCCACGAAATGCAAATTGTTAAAGATATTTGTAATCGTGTAGCTGTCATGCAAAATGGTCAACTTTTGGAAGAAGGCAGTGTCCTTGATATTTTCTCAAATCCACAAGAAGATTTGACACAAGAATTTATTGAAACTGCAGCGGGAATTGAAGATGCTTTGACTAAGATTAATGCGCAACCTTTGGTTAAAAACTTGCCAAGTTCAGCTCTTCTTGTTCAACTTAAATACGCTGGTTCTTCCACAGATGAGCCACTCTTGACTGAAATCTTCAAAGATTACGGTGTTTCAAGTAATATCCTTTATGGGAATGTTGAAATTCTCGGTGATACACCTGTTGGTGAATTGGTCGTTGTTTTGGATGGCGATTCTGACAAGGTTATTGCAGCGCAAAAAGCGATTGAAAATGCAGGTGTTAGCTTGCAGGTACTTAAGAAAGGAGCCCAATAATGGCAGATTGGATTCAACAAAACTTTCCAGATATTTATCGTATCGGTATGCAAGGGGTTAACTCTTGGCCAGATGCCATCTACGCAACTCTTTATATGACCGTGATTTCCTTCATCATTGGGGGACTTCTTGGTCTGGTTATGGGACTCTTCTTGGTATTGACAGGACCTCGTGGGGTTATTGAAAATAAATTTGTTTTCCAAATCCTAGATAAGGTGACCTCTATCTTTCGTGCCATTCCTTTCATCATCCTCCTAGCAATTTTGAAAGGCTTTACTTACTTCATCGTAGGGACTAACCTTGGGATGACAGCGGCCTTGGTTCCATTGTCAGCGGCAACCTTCCCATTCTTTGCCCGTCAAGTACAGGTGGTACTTGCAGACTTAGACCGTGGGGTAATTGAAGCAGCGCAAGCTAGTGGTGCTACTCTTTGGGATACGATTAAGGTTTACCTTGGTGAAGGTCTACCTGAGTTGGTTCGTGTATCAACCGTGACCCTGATTTCACTCGTGGGTGAAACTGCGATGGCCGGTGCCATCGGTGCAGGTGGTCTTGGTTACATTGCCATCTACTATGGATACAACCGTTCAAATACTTCCGTCACTATCTTGGCAACCTTGTTGATCTTGATTTTGATCTTCCTTATCCAATTTGTCGGTGACTTCTTAACTCGTAAATTGAGTCATAAATAAGAGTGGAAAGCCTGCTTTCAACAGGCTTTTTTCATGTCTTGACGATTTGAGAAATATATCATAATATGGAAGTCAATGAATGTTTTGTGGTTTTGTTAGCCACATAAAAGGAGTTAATGAGTTATGCAACGTTTTATTTCAACATGGAATAGAACCAGCTTGATAAAGCGTATTGCCATTGGTGTGGTAATTGGTGCTTTGCTTGGTTTGCTTATTCCTAAGATAACAGTTATTGGTCTCTTGGGAGATATGTTTGTTGGTGGTTTGAAGGCCATTGCACCCCTCTTGGTTTTTGCCTTGGTGGCCAATGCCCTTTCCCAAACACGTGAAGGCCAACAAAGCAACATGAAGACGGTAATTGTTCTCTACCTATTTGGAACATTTGCTGCAGCTTTGACAGCTGTGATTTCCCACTATATTTTTCCAATTTCATTGAAATTGGGAGCAGCCGCAGCTACCAAAGCAAGTGCACCTCAGGGGGTTGGTGAGGTGTTTAAGGATTTATTGCTTAAGATGGTGGATAATCCTATTAACGCCTTGGCTCAAGCCAACTATATTGGGGTTTTGGTCTGGGCTGTTGTCTTTGGTTTTGCTATGCGAACAGCCAGTCAACACACTAAAGAATTGCTTAATACCTTGGCTGAGGTGACCTCTCAAATCGTGCGTTGGATTATTAACCTAGCACCATTTGGTATTCTTGGTCTTGTCTTTAATACGATTTCTGAAAATGGTATTGGCGTCTTGGCAGATTATGGAGTTCTTATCCTTGTTCTGGTTGGTACTATGGCCTTTGTTGCCTTGGTGGTCAATCCAGCCATTGCCTTTGTGATGATGGGCAAGAATCCTTTCCCATTGGTTTTCCGTTGTCTGAAAGATTCTGGGATTACTGCCTTCTTTACCCGCTCATCAGCTGCCAATATCCCCGTCAACCTTCAATTGTGTGAAGACCTTGGTTTGAATCCTGATACTTACTCAGTTTCTATCCCTCTGGGCTCAACAATTAACATGGCAGGGGCAGCCGTGACAATTAATGTTTTGACACTGGCTGCAGTGACTACTTTGGGAATTGAGGTTGACTTTGCGACAGCCCTTATTCTTAGTGTAGTTTCAGCTATTTCTGCCTGCGGTGCCTCAGGTATTGCAGGAGGTTCCCTTCTCTTGGTACCTGTAGCATGTAGCCTCTTTGGTATCTCAAATGATTTGGCCATGCAGGTTGTCGGTGTCGGCTTTATTGTCGGTGTCATCCAAGACTCATGTGAAACGGCCCTCAACTCGTCAACAGATGTTCTCTTTACAGCAGTAGCAGAAAAAAGCCGTTGGAATAAGGCTTAGATAATAAAAGGTCAGCCTCTGGGGCTGACTTTTTGAGGTTATGTAGTCAACATAGGCAAAGACTATAGCTAGCTCAAGGATTTGTCATCTTTAAAATACCCATAAAATGTGGTAAAATAAACGTCTCTAATAGAAAAGGGTGAGATATTTATGACTAATAATCTATTAGTACTTCAATCGGATTTTGGTTTGGTTGATGGTGCTGTTTCGGCCATGATTGGTGTGGCTTTACAAGAAGAGCCAAGCCTAGGAGTGCACAACTTAACCCATGACATCACTCCCTATAACACATTTGAAGCTTCCTACCGTCTCTTTCAAACCGTTGAATACTGGCCAAAAGGGACAACTTTTGTATCCGTAGTTGACCCTGGTGTCGGATCGTCACGAAAAAGTGTGGTTGCTCTGACTAAGACTGGGCAATATATCGTTACTCCCGACAATGGCACGCTTTCTTATATTAAAAAGAATGTTGGTATCGTGGCTGTTCGAGAAATTTCAGAGGTTGAGAACCGCCGTAGTAATACCGAGCTATCTTATACCTTCCACGGACGTGATGTTTATGCTTATACAGGTGCCAGATTAGCCTCTGGTCATATCAGTTTTGAAGATGTTGGACCCGAGTTACCTGTGGAGAAAATTCTAGAACTTCCAGTGGTTGAAACCATCATAGAAGATCATTTGGTTCGTGGTGCGATTGACATTCTAGACGTCCGTTTCGGATCGCTTTGGACCTCAATCACACGTGATGACTTTTACGCTTTGGAACCAAACTTTGGTGATCGTTTCGAAGTGACCATCTTTAACAATGATATGTTGGTCTACCAAAACCAAGTTACCTATGGAAAATCTTTTGCGGATGTTCGTATTGGTCAACCAATTATTTATATCAACTCCCTCTATCGTGTGGGACTAGCCATTAACCAAGGGTCTTTTGCCAAGGCCTATAATGTCGGTGTAGGATCTAACTGGCACATTGAAATTAAACGTTTAGGAGATTAAAGTAAAATTATGAAAAATAATTCAATTCGTACAGTAGTTGCGACAGGTATTGGTGCAGCACTCTTTATTATCATTGGTATGTTTGTTAACATTCCTATTTTTGGGAATACTAGCATCCAACTGCAATATGCAGTTCAGGCTCTGTTTTCAGTAATATTTGGCCCCATCACAGGTTTCTTCATGGGCCTCATTGGTCATGCGCTTAAGGATGGTATCCAATACGGAAGTATTTCATGGGCTTGGGTTCTTGCTAGTGGTGTTATAGGTCTTGTCATTGGTCTATTTCGTAAAAAATACGATGCAACAAAAGGGGTTCTGACATTTGGAAATATGATTTGGTTTAACCTCATCCAACTCTTATCTCTTATTATTGCGTATGGTGTTGTGACACCAATCGGTGATAAAATCCAATTTGCGCAAGAATGGTCTTACCTCTATGCTCAAGGTTTTGTTGCTGGATTGGCAAACTTTATTACAATTGCAGTTGGAGGGACGGCTCTACTTGCAATTTACGCCCACTCACGTACACAATCAGGTAGTCTTACTAAAGACTAGAAATAATTTATAGCAGAGTGTGGCTTGTCAAGATTTTTTTGATAAGCCCTCTCTTTTTTAGTAGAAACATGGATAAATACATTAGTTTTAATCAGTTTACATTTCAATATGATGCGCAAGCGGAAGCTACAATCAAGAATATCAGTTTTGATATTGCTAAGGGTGAGAAAGTACTTATCTTAGGCCCGTCTGGTAGTGGAAAATCAACCCTGGCCCAGTGTCTTAATGGTATCATTCCTAACATTAACAAAGGTCAAGCGCAGGGGCAGGTGACTATAGGCGACCAAGACATTTTCAATCAATCAATCTATGATAGGTCTCAATTGGTATCTACGGTGTTACAGGATCCAGATGGTCAGTTTATTGGATTGACGGTAGCTGAAGATTTGGCCTTTTCCTTGGAAAATGATTGTGTCAATCAAGGTGAGATGAAAGATAAGGTGGCTCTCTGGGCCGAACGTTTGAATTTGAGTTCTCTCTTGGGTCATCGTCCTCAAGATTTATCAGGTGGACAAAAACAACGGGTCAGTCTAGCTGGGGTCTTGATTGATGAGAGTCCGATCCTCTTATTTGATGAGCCGTTGGCAAATTTGGATCCTAAATCAGGCCAAGAAACGATTGCCCTTATTGATAAAATTCACAAGGAAGTAGGAGCCACGACGATTATTATTGAGCACCGTCTGGAGGATGTTCTTTATCGTCCTGTTGACCGTGTTTTATTGGTCAATGATGGGAAACTCCTCTTTAACGGTAGCCCAGATGAGCTTTTATCAACTACTCTCTTGTTGGATAATGGTATTCGTGAGCCCCTCTATGTGACGGTTTTACGTCAGTTGGGATTTAACACCAAAAGTGCAGAGCAACTCAGCCAACTAGAAACTTTGGACCTGTCTGGTTTAAGCTTGCCAGACAGAACGAGAAAGGTTCCATCTGAAAGTCAAACAACTCCTATTTTAGAGGTTGGGAAACTTAAAGTTGGCTACGGAGATAACCTACCTATAATTGAGAATATGTCTTTTAGTCTGAAAAAGGGTGAGCGTCTAGCAATTGTTGGTAAAAACGGAGCTGGTAAGTCAACGCTTGCCAAGGCTTTATGTGGCTTTGTCCCTAGTCACGGCAGGCTGATTTATAAAGGTCAGGATATTAGCCAGGATAGCATCGCTGAGCGTTCGGAACGTATCGGGTTTGTTTTACAAAATCCTAACCAGATGATTAGTCAAGCTATGATTTTTGATGAAGTAGCTTTAGGTTTACGTTTGAGAGGTGTTGACGAGTCAGAAGTTGAAGAGCGTGTTTATGAGGTTTTGAAGACCTGTGGCCTCTATAGTTTTCGTAAATGGCCCATTTCTGCTCTATCATTTGGTCAGAAAAAGCGTGTGACTATAGCTTCTATCTTGGTTTTGAAACCTGAAATCATTATCTTAGATGAGCCAACGGCTGGTCAAGATTACCAAACGTATACGGATATCATGACTTTCCTTGACAGTCTTCAGCAGCAAGGCCATACGATTGTGATGATTACCCACGACATGCAACTTATGTTGGAATACAGTGATCGTTGTTTGGTTGTCGTTGATGGTGCGATTATTGCAGATGATAATCCTGTCGCCATCCTCAATCAGCACGACCTGTTGAAGGCAGCTAATCTGAAACAGACATCACTCTATACCTTGGGTCAGAAATTATCCTGTGATCCAGTAGACGTGACAGAGTATTATATTGATAAAATTAACAAAGGAGGCCCTTATGTCTAATCGTTTAATTGGTTATCAATCAGGTCAAGGTTTCCTTTATGGATTATCTGGTGCAAGTAAAATGATTTTCTTCATTTTAGTATCAGTTGCTTGTATGGCAACTTACGATCCTAGATTTATATTAGTAATAGGTTTTCTATCTATTTATCTTTTCAAGCGAGCTAATATTCGATGGAAAGATGTTTCATTTGTTGTTGAAATCATTGGAGCCGTTGCCCTCTTTAACTTAGTCATGGTTTATCTTTTCGATCCTAGCTATGGTGAGGAGATTTATGGTACTAAGACCGTATTGATTGAAGGATGGGGCCGCTTTTATTTAACCAGTCAGGAGATCTTCTATCTTGCTAATCTCTTGCTTAAGTATTTTTCAACGGTTCCTCTTGCCATTCTTTTTCTGATGACTACCCATCCGAGTCAGTTTGCAGCTAGTCTTAATCAGATTGGATTGCCTTATAAATTTGCCTACTCCGTTAGTTTGACATTGCGTTATATTCCAGATGTTCAAGAAGAATTCTTTACGATTCGCAAGGCCCAGGAAGCGCGTGGCTTAGATTTGTCGAAAAAGGCAGGTCTGGTTAAGCGCATTCGTGGGAATCTACAAATCGTTCTTCCATTAATTTTTTCTTCGTTAGAGCGTATTGATACCATATCGACAGCTATGGAATTACGTCGCTTTGGTCGCTATAAAAAACGTACCTGGTATGTTCATAAATCTTTGACTAAGCAAGATTATCTTGTAATCTTATTAGCGTTTCTGCTGTTAGGGATTAGTATAGGACTGATTTTTCTGAATCAGGGTCGATTTTACAATCCCTGGTTATGATATTAGGGTTAAAGATTGTATGGATTTTTGCAACAATAAAAAACGTTCTAGTCCTGTTCATTGTGAACAAGATTAGAACGTTTTCTGTTATTTCAAATACCCCAAATAGTCAAATTTTTCTAGTGTTCGATTGTCAGCAACGACTAGGATAGTTCCTTCATTAGGCAGCTGTTTCGTAGGGTCAAAATGAGTGTTTAGTTTTCCATTTTCATCGTTTCTAAAACCAATGACATTGACGTTGTAAGTTTTTCGGAGATTCAAGGTGTGCAAAGATTTTCCTGCCCATTCATGAGGAATCCTAAGCTCGATTAAAGCCACGTCATCCTCTAGATGAAAGACATTTGAAATGTTATAGCGGAGTATGTTGGAAGCCAGTTCTTTTGCCGTACTGCGTTCGGGTGTAATGACGAGGTTGGCTCCCATACCATAGAGAACCTCTTCGTAATTGATGCTTTTAGCTTTAGCAATGATACGTTTAATCCCTAGCTTCTTACAGTGCAAAAGAGCCAATGCTGAAGATTCCAGATGCTCCCCTGTAGCAATAATAACGGTATCACAGCTCTCAATACCAGTCGAGCGAAGAAAATCAATGTCAGTAATATCCCCCACAGCAGCCTTAGTCACCTGATCTGCTAGAGAATCAATGGTTTTAGGATTGTTATCTAAGGCAATGACATCTTGGCCAAAAGTGGAAAGTTCGGTTGCGATGGTTTGTCCAAAAATCCCCAAACCGAGGACGCCAATAATTTGTGTTTTCATGTAGAATCCTTTCAGAATTTTGTTAATGAATTGGTTGCTTTAGCCAACAGAGATGTCAGTTGGTGAGTAGGAAACCTGTTTTTCTTTTTTGGTCATCAAACTCAAGAGAACAGTGATGGGACCAACACGACCAATGAACATGAGAGCCATGATAACGAAGCGCCCTATGGTATTAAGACTAGGAGTCAAATCCATAGACACACCGACTGTGGCAATAGCTGACACACTCTCAAATAGCAAGGCCAGTGGTGAGAGATTTGGATTGGTTTCAAGTAGAATAACATAGCCGACAAAGAGCATTGTTAGGAAAAAGAGTATAACTGTGAATGCTTGCAAAACAGTCTTATTAGATATAATACGATTTCGAAACACAACGCTCGAGTTACCAGATAGCTCTGACTTAAAAAGTAGGAACATGATGGAGGCAGTTGTCACCTTGATACCACCCGCAGTTCCTCCAGGTCCACCACCGATAATCATCTGAAACATAAAAAGAAGATTTGTGGAGAAATCGGCCTTGGTATAGGAAATCGTTGCGAAGCCAGCAGTACGCATGGTTACAGTTTGAAAGAAACTGACCATAAGTTGCTGCCAAACGTTGAGAGTGCCGATTGTCTTAGAGTTATCCATTTCCAGTAGCCAAGCTAACAAGGTCCCCACCAAGAGGATACAAGCTGTACTAATAAGCACAAGACGGCTTTGATTACTAAGGGGTCTACAAGCTAATTTCCAGTTTCTAGGACGATTCTTGATATAACGCTTAAATAACTGAATCAAATCAATCCAGACTGCAAAACCTAAACTTCCAGACATGATGAGACCTGCGACAGCAAGGTTTATTGTTGGATTGGTCGCATAGTCTTGTAGACTGTTAGCTCCTAAGTTATCAAAACCAGCGTTACAAAAAGCTGAGACTGCTAGAAATAGACTGTTAAAAATGCCGTGACCAAGTCCAAAGCGAGGGATAAAATCAGTCATAATCACTAGTGCCGCTAAAGCTTCAATGGAAAAAGTTATTTTATAGACCTTGAAAAGATAGGATTTTAAATCTTTTTGATTGTCCCTGCTGAGTGCAGATTGGAGGAGATCTTGATCGCTCAAGCCCAATTTATTTTTAAGGCTGTAGGTACTGATAGCAATCAAAGAGACTAGCCCAAGACCCCCGGTCTGCATGAGAAGCATGGAGACAATTTGACCAAAACCATTGTAAGCTTTACTAACAGGAACCACAGAAAGTCCAGTCACACAGACCATTGATACCGTGTTGAAAAGATGGTCTAGATAGTTTGTTTCTGGACTATTAGCATAGTGACTAATGGGAAGACTAAGTAAGATACTTCCCACCAGAATGACAAAGACAAAACTAAGCACAAGTCTTTGAGTGACAGAAAAACGATTAATCAATGAAAACCTCCAAATTTACCGTAAGGGGAAACAATAATCCAAGGAATCAAAAACATCCTTGGATGAACGTTATAGTGGCTTCTTATTAGGCATTCCAGCACGACGAGGGTACTTGTTTGGAGTTTCTTTTTTCTTCTCGACAATGGTAATATGACGCCCATCACCATTTGGTAAATGGTAGTTATCGTTGAGAATAGGTTTGGCAAAAAGGAGGTTCAAAGCATTCTTAGCTTCAGCCAATTCTTCATCGGCAGCTGCAGCCTTAAGTGCAATGAGTTGTCCACCAACCTTCAAGAAAGGAATGGTCAATTCTGAGAGAATCTGCAGACGTGCAACAGCACGGGCAGTCACCACATCAAATTGAGCACGGAAGGCCTTATCTTGACCAAAATCCTCGGCACGTCCATGATAGAAGTGAACACCGCTAAGTTGCAGCTCATCTGTCAAGAGATTGAGAAAATTGATGCGTTTATTAAGAGAATCAATGATGGTCACTTCAAGCTTAGGACAAAGAATCTTCATAGGGAGACTTGGAAAACCAGCTCCAGCCCCAATATCTAAGAGTCGAATATCTTGATTTTTGATATGTCCTTGCAGAACGGGAGCCAACGAATCATAGAAATGCTTAAGGTAAACATCGTTTTTATCAGTGATTGCCGTAAGATTGATTTTTTCGTTCCATTCTACCAATAGCTCAAAATAGCGTTGAAATTGGTCTTTTTGCTGCTGACTCAGATTGAATCCCTCTTCTTGTAGAGCTTTGTAAAAATCTTCAGGTGTCATTTTTATATTCCTTTTAAATAGTTTCAATGCTCTTATTTTACCATAATTAAGGCCTTTCATCTAACACCAAAAATGAGCGAACATTAGGAGCGAACGTATTTTTCATTATCTTTTAAAGAAGTTCTAAGTTTAAGAAATATGTAATATTTAAGGTGTTATTTTTTCTTAAAAATCTGATATAATACTAATTAAGTCTAAAATCATAATTACTCGCTTAAAAGAAAGTGACAATATAGTTGCTTTAATAAAAGGCGGTTGTGGGGGATTATGGTCTTGTGGATTAAAAATCACTTCCCGTGGGGAAATTTAGTTTGAGGATTGACAATGATTTATCTTTCAGAAGTTAGAAAGTCTCCAGAAGGGCTTGCTTTTAACGAAGCACCTTTACTTTTGGAGTCTATTAAAGAACGCTATAATCAGGTTTTAAATCTTGAACAGATTCAAGCAAGTGGACAGGTAGTCTATGATAATGGATTGTACCTTTTGGATTATCAATTAGCTTATAAAATTACATTACCATCTAGCCGTTCTCTTGAGCCTGTAACGCTTAGTTTTAACTATCCAGTCTCGGAGACCTTTATTCAAGAGGCAGATGCCCTTCTACAGAAGGAATTAGTCGAAGAAAACTTGGTTCTTATCTTGGATGGTGATGCCATTAATCTAGATGAGAGTATATTGGACAATATTCTTCTTAATATTCCTATGAAAGTCTTAACACCAGAAGAAGAGAAAGGTCAAATTTCTCTTTCAGGAAATGACTGGAAAGTCCTGTCGGAAGAGGACTATGTAGCCCTCCAACAAGAGAAAAAAGAGGCAAGCAATCCTTTTGCCCAATTGAATTGTCTATTTGATGAAAATTAATTCAAAAAAACAAACTAAAAATGTTTGACAATTTTAAAACTGTATATTATTATATCATTAGAAGTTAATTTTCAGATTTATTTGCTAAATAAATCGACAGACTTTTAAAGGGAAATGGAAGTCAAAAAAATTTAAGAAAGTGGTAAATACTTATTATGAGCAAACGCATTTTGATTGTTGAAGATGAGAAAAACCTTGCTCGTTTTGTCTCGTTAGAACTTCAACACGAAGGATACGACGTTGTGACAGCAGACAACGGACGTGAAGGACTAGAAATGGCACTTGAGAAAGATTTCGATCTTATTCTCTTGGATCTTATGTTACCTGAGATGGACGGTTTTGAAGTAACTCGTCGTCTCCAACAGGAAAAAGATACTTATATTATGATGATGACAGCTCGCGACTCAATCATGGACATCGTTGCCGGATTGGATCGTGGTGCTGATGACTATATTGTAAAACCATTTGCGATTGAAGAACTTTTGGCACGTATTCGTGCGACCTTCCGTCGTCAAGATATTGAAGCTGCTAAGAATGCACCAGCTAAAGCGTCAACTTACCGTGACTTGAAATTAGATGTTCAAAACCGTACAGTTGTACGTGGTGATGAAGCTATCCCATTGACAAAACGTGAGTTTGATTTGTTGAACACACTTTTGAGCAATATGAACCAAGTGATGACCCGTGAAGAACTTTTACTTCAAGTTTGGAAATATGATGATGCTATCGAAACAAACGTTGTAGACGTTTATATTCGTTACTTGCGTGGAAAAATTGATGTTCCAGGCAAAGAATCATATATTCAAACGGTACGAGGCATGGGTTATGTTATTCGTGAAAAATGAGTAAATTACAAGATAAATTATTCGGTAAAGTAACCATTAGAAAAAAGTTGACCATGACAACTGCTGTGGTCTTCTTTCTTGTATTGTCGATGTTCACACTCGTTGTTGTTTTTTCAGCTAATATGCTTCTTTTGCAACGTGAACGTCAAAATGTAAATGCTACCATCTCAAAGGTTGTTACATACATTGAAAAAGACTGGGATTCTGATGAAGAATTAAGTCCGGAACCGCTCTTAGCTGCCCTTTACTCGCCTAAAAATATCTATGCATCGATTATTAATGGCGTGCTTTCTGAAAAGCATTCTCTGGATGGTCAAGTTGCGATTTCTAATAAACTCTATTCAAATCAGTCAGTCTTTGTTTATGACAAAAAAGGAACGTTTATCTTTACCTCTGAGGAGAATACAGATTCTCCACCAGGCATGTCTGAGGTTAACAAACTAAAGTCAGTGTCTTATAAGGGAAAACGTGGCTTCTTGCTAGAGGTTCCGATTTATGGTAAGGATAAAAAGACAATAGTTGGTTATGCCCAAATCTTCCATGATTTGGAATTCTATTATGCCCTCAAAGAGCGTCTGATTTTCTTATTGATTTTCCTTGAAGTAGGGATGACGGTCTTGGTCATCGCAGCGACTGTCGTTGTCTTGACATCTATTCTTCGTCCGATGAGACAGTTGCACGAGACTATGGGGGTTATCACCGATTCACCAAGCGATTTGGAGCTCCGTTCTAAGATTGAAAGTCATGATGAAATTGGTGATTTGGCGGTTAACTTTAACCGTATGATGGATAAAATTCAAGAGAATAATCAGATGCAGATGCGCTTCTTGAGTGACGTGAGTCACGAGTTGCGTACTCCGATTGCCGTTATCAAGGGACATATGGACCTCTTGCAACGTTGGGGTAAAAATGACCCTGAGATTTTGGAAGAAAGTCTTGAGGCTGCAAGCCATGAGGCCAACCGTATGACCATTATGATCAATGATATGTTGGATTCTATCCGAGTTAAGGGATCCTTTGAGAATCATAGAAATGACACTTGTGATTTGAATTCTTCAATTCGTACGGTTATTGGGAACTTCCGTGTTTTGCATGAAGATTACCAATTCTATCTCAATGACTTTGAAAGTTCTGAGCGTCCAGCACAGATTTACAGCCAACACTTTGAACAGGCTATCACAATTTTGATTGATAATGCCGTCAAGTATTCACCTGTTGACAAGGAAATCCAGGTAACAATTAAAGCTCTGGAAAATGAAATGCTGGTACAGGTACAAGATAATGGTGAAGGAATTTCTAAAGAGGACATAGAACATATCTTTGAGCGCTTCTACCGTTCAGACAAGGCACGTAATCGTACTACAACTCAATCTGGTGTGGGTATTGGTTTATCAATCCTTTACCAAATTGTGGAAGCTTACCGATGCCGTATTGAAGTTAGTTCTGAATTGGGTGTCGGTACACGTTTCGACCTCTATATTCCTTTTGCAGGGGCAGAAACTACGTCACCACAACTTGAACTTTAAGTAAGAAAAAATGAGTGCTATAGCGACTCTCTTCATAAGCATGTCCTAGCTTAGGGCGTGCTTTTTACGTGCTTTTATGGTAAAATAGAGTACCGAATTTCGAAGATTGGTGGTGAAATGCATGCGTTGTCCAAAATGTCAACATAATAAATCTAGTGTTATCGATAGCCGTCAGGCAGAGGATGGAAATACCATTCGTCGTCGTCGGGAGTGTGATACGTGTCACACTCGTTTTACAACATTTGAGCGTGTGGAGGAAGTTCCACTTTTAGTTGTCAAAAAAGACGGTACGCGTGAACAATTCTCTCGTGATAAGATTTTCAATGGTATCTTGATGAGTGCACAAAAACGCCCAGTTTCTAGTGAGGATATTGAAAATGCTATAACTCGGATTGAGCAAAACATTCGCCGCAACCATGATGGAGAGGTTGATAGCGAGGTTATTGGGAATTTAGTCATGAAAGAACTCGCTGATCTTGATGAGATTACCTATGTCCGTTTTGCCAGTGTTTACCGTTCTTTCAAAGATGTTGATGAAATTGAAGAGTTACTTCAAGAAATCACCAAGACAGTACGTGCGAAAAAAGAGTCTAAAAAATGAGACCTATTGAAGAATTTGTCTATGTTGGCAATCAGGTTATCGTTCCCGATCAGGCAAGTTTAATGCGTTGCTACTACCCCATTATTGGGAGTGAGGGTTACGCTCTTTACCAGTATTTTGTGGCTTTCTATGACAATGGAAATCACCGTCATAAGTTTGCGGCTATTTTGAATCACCTCAATTTTGGCATGCAGCCCCTCAAGGAGGCTCTGGCCGTCCTGACAGCGGTGGATCTTTTAGCCTTCTACCAATCACCCCAAGGAATTTATGTTGTTGAGCTTAAGTCTCCTTTATCCATTGAGCAATTCCTCAAGCATGCGGTTTACAGCTCGCTTTTGGAACAGAAAATTAGCGAACCATCAGTAGATGCTTTAAAACCGGCAAGTCTACACGGTTTGCAAGATTTATCCAAACGTTTTTCAGATGTCTTTACAGATGAGCGTTTGGCTCAAAAGACCGTGTCAGACATCAAGCCTAAGAATTCATTTGATTTAACTAGCTTCAGAAATCGGATGCAGGCCGATGGTCTTGTCTTTACAGATGAAAAGACAGATGTGCCTGAAATCTATAAATTGTCTGAAATTCATCATATGAATTGGTATGATACCTATCTCTTGGCTAAAAAAACAGCTGTGAACCATCAGATTATTGTCAAGCGGATGCAGGTGCAATTAGAGCAGGCACAAGCTCAAAAATTGGGTGGTGACTCTGCTTTGACGGAGACTGAAGAAAAGATTCTTAAGGCGGTCAGGTCTGAAAAACCTATAGATTATCTACAAAGTGCCAAGGGTCCTGGTGGTGCTGTGACTAATTCTGAGAAGAAGATTCTCACAGACTTGGCACAAAGAGGCTTTATGGATGAGGTCATCAATCTCATGGTTGCCTATAGTTTGGGTAGGACACATTCAACCAATGTGAATAGAGAGTATATTTCTAAACTTGCTAATGATTTTGCCTTTAAGAAGATTATCAGTGCTGAACAAGGGCTTTTAGCTTTGCGTAGTGGTTACGATAAGAAATCAAAGCAAACTAAGGCTGATGCTAAGAAAAAAACAAATGTGCCGAGCTGGAGTGATCCTAATTATGACAATCAGACCAGCCAGGCCGATCAAGCCAAATTGGACGAAATTAGACGTCGTGCTTTGGCTAAACTAGAAAAAGGAAAGGAGTAGCCCATGGAAAGAGTTGGACAAACCCTCAACCGAGCGGGTCATTACGGGTCTGCTAATGCAACAGATTTAACCAAGCAAATCTTGGCAGATCCAAGAGTGGCACGTTTTATTCAAGAGCATGGCTTAAGTCAGGATGAAATCAAGCGTAGTCTCCCTAAGTTTAATCAATTCTTGGTGGAATGCCGTAAGGTCAAAGAAGGTGATGTCTCCTACATTGCCAAGGGGTATGAGCCAATTCTAACCATGAATGAGGGCTACGCTGATGTGACTTATAAGGAGACACGTCAGCTCAAAGAGCTGCAGGAGCAACAGGCTATTGCCAATCGGATTAACTTGGTAAGTCTCCCCCAATCTTATCGTAAGATTACTTTTGCGGATATCGCTTTAGACGATGTGGCTCGTGTTGATACCTATGAGAGTCTTGTAGAGTTTGTGGCTGATTATCCAAGTCCAGATCAAAAGGGTCTCTACCTCTATGGTGACATGGGAGTTGGAAAGTCCTTTATGTTGGCTGCCATGGCTCATGAACTTTCAGAGACCAAGAAGGTTGCTACGACCATTATCCACTACCCATCCTTTACCATTGATGTTAAGAATGGTATTAAAGATGGTTCTGTTAAGGAACAAATTGATGCTGTAAAAGAAGCAGAAGTCCTAGTTTTAGATGATATTGGTGCAGAGCAATTCTCTTCTTGGATTAGAGACGATGTTTTGCAGGTCATCCTCCAATATCGCATGATTGAGGAGCTACCGACCTTCTTCACGTCTAATTATAGCTTTGCTGACTTAGAAGCTAAGCTATCGAATGGGCGTCAGGGAGACGAAACGTGGCAGGCTAAACGAGTCATGGAGCGAATCCGTTTTCTAGCCAAAGAGGTTCACTTGAGAGGTGTTAATCGCCGTTAGGTTGATCCTAATAAAGGACAAAGAATGACCAATTTTGCCTTCCTTATGGAAGGTAAGGTTGCTAAACGAAGAAAGGAATCCCTGTTTTAACTAGGGACTTAAACATATGACATTACCTACAGTTGCTATCGTGGGTCGCCCAAATGTTGGGAAATCGACCCTATTTAACCGAATTGCGGGTGAACGTATCTCTATCGTCGAAGACGTCGAGGGGGTAACACGTGACCGTATTTATACTTCTGCTGAATGGCTTAACCGTCAGTTTAGCTTGATTGATACGGGTGGTATTGATGATGTTGATGCCCCATTCATGGAGCAAATCAAGCATCAAGCTGACATTGCCATGACTGAAGCAGACGTTATTGTCTTTGTTGTTTCAGGCAAGGAAGGCGTAACAGATGCGGATGAATACGTTGCTCGTATTCTCTATAAGACTCATAAGCCAGTTATTCTAGCTGTCAATAAAGTGGATAACCCTGAGATGCGTGCAGACATTTATGATTTCTATTCTCTGGGACTTGGTGATCCCTACCCAGTTTCATCTGTACACGGTATTGGTACGGGGGACGTTCTCGATGCTATCGTTGAAAACCTCCCAACAGAAGTTGAAGAGGAAAATCCAGACATCATTCGTTTCAGTTTGATTGGGCGTCCAAATGTCGGAAAATCAAGTTTGATTAACGCCATTTTGGGCGAGGACCGTGTGATTGCCAGCCCAATTGCTGGTACGACTCGCGATGCCATTGATACAAACTTTGTGGACAGTGAAGGTCAAGAGTATACCATGATTGACACCGCTGGTATGCGTAAATCTGGTAAGGTTTATGAAAATACAGAGAAATACTCTGTCATGCGTTCTATGCGTGCCATTGACCGTTCTGATATTGTTCTTATGGTTATCAATGCAGAAGAAGGTATCCGTGAGTATGACAAGCGTATTGCTGGTTTCGCCCATGAAGCTGGTAAAGGGATTATCATCGTAGTTAACAAGTGGGATACGATTAAGAAAGATAATCATACGGTTGCTAACTGGGAAGCAGATATCCGTGACCAGTTCCAATTCTTGAGCTATGCGCCAATCATCTTTGTATCGGCTGAGACCAAACAACGTCTTAACAAGTTACCAGAGATGGTTAAACGCATCAGTGAAAGTCAAAACCGTCGTATTTCATCGGCTGTCTTGAATGATGTTATCATGGATGCCATTGCCATCAACCCAACACCAACTGACAAAGGAAAACGCCTTAAGATTTTCTACGGCACACAAGTTTCGGTTAAACCACCAACATTTGTTATCTTTGTCAATGAAGAAGAACTGATGCACTTCTCTTATATGCGTTTCTTGGAAAATCAAATTCGTCAGGCCTTTGGTTTTGAAGGAACACCAATCCACTTGATTGCTCGTAAACGTAAATAAAAAAAGAGACCAACCAGAATAGAATCGTTATGGGTTGGTCTTTTGTCATTGTAAGGAGAAAATGATGTTAGAAAATATTAAAGCTTATTTATCTAAACAAGGGGTTAAGTATATCAAATCTGAAAAAGCGGGACCGCATCAAGAAGAGATGGAAGTGCTCAAGGCACTTGGCCAAGCAGCTCGTAAGGAAATGCAGACTTTGTCAAAAGTTTTAGAGGAGCGTTTGGCACCCTTTAAGATGGATCGTGTCAGTAATTGGGCCAATCAGGCACAAATATGTCGCCCACACTTTTGGTGCTATTACAGAGCTCCTGAGGACAGTTTAGACGATGTTGCCATGGCGATTCGCCTTTATGGTCAGCCTGAAAAATGGGGGATTTCAGTAGAAGTTAGCTTTGTCGAACGGAAAAAATCAGACACCACTCTAGCGAAGCAATATAAGGTTCTAGACTTACCGATTGCCCCCTCTCTGTACTATTTTGCCCAGGAAGATGGTGTCAGCCATCGTGTGGAAGGAACTGAAGCGAACCGTCAGATGCTTAAAGAAGCAGTTAAAGCTGGTCGTGTTCGTAAGGTGTTGGTTAAATATGATGTACCTGTGACGAGTAGCTTGACTGAGGATGACTTGATAGATCAACTAATGAAAGGTTTTCAACTGCTAAAGCCTTATTATGATAGTTGTCATGACATAAATGAGTTATTGTAGTAATAGTGTAAACGAGGAGAATACATACACAGGGCTTACTGCTTTGAATGAGAATTTTAAATTAGCCCCCAAAGGTATTGCTTTCTTAATCTTAGCCCCACAAGGTTAACTTGGTCTCTCCTGAGCTAGAAAGTGGACGAAAAGCTCAGTTCACAGCTGCATCATTGCTTTAAAGTAAAATAAAAACGAGGTTGGAACAATTGTCCCAGCCTCGTTTATTCATTTATTTATTTTGGTGCAATAACTTCAGCACCACCCATGTAAGGACGAAGAACTTCAGGGATAGTTACTGAACCATCTTCGTTTTGGTAGTTTTCAAGGATAGCGGCTACTGTACGTCCAACAGCAAGTCCTGAACCGTTAAGAGTGTGAAGAAGTTTCACCTTACCATCAGCTTCGTCACGATAGCGGATTTGTGCACGACGGGCTTGGAAATCTTCTGTGTTTGAACATGAAGAAATTTCGCGGTAAGTGTTTTGTGCTGGAATCCAAACTTCCAAATCGTAAGTTTTGGCAGCTGAGAATCCCATATCGCCAGTACACAAAGTGATGACACGGTATGGCAAATTAAGTTTTTGAAGAATATTTTCAGCGTTAACTACCATTTTTTCCAATTCATCATATGAGCTTTCTGGTTTTGAGAATTTGACCATTTCAACCTTGTGGAATTGGTGAAGACGGATTAATCCACGTGTATCACGACCAGCTGAACCAGCTTCTGAGCGGAATGAAGGGCTCATGGCTGTGAAGTAGATTGGTAATTCTTTTCCGTCAAGAATTTCACCACGGTAGTAGTTGGTCAAAGGAACTTCGGCTGTTGGGATAAGGACGTAGTCAGTACCATCAAGTTCGAAAGTGTCCTCTTTGAATTTTGGATATTGACCAGTACCAAACATTGAGTCGTGGTTAACCATGTAAGGTGTAATCATTTCAGTATAGCCTTCTTTAGCGTGTTCATCCAACATGAAGTTGTAGATTGCACGTTCCAATTTTGCTCCCAAGCCTTTGTAGAAGAGGAAGCGAGAGCCAGTGACCTTAGCACCACGTTCCCAATCAAGAATACCAAGGTCTTCACCAAGATCCCAGTGAGGTTTAATCTCAAAATCAAAGTCACGAGGTGTTCCCCAACGGCGAACTTCTACATTTTCATCTTCGTCAGCACCAACTGGTACAGTCTCGTGTGGTGTGTTTGGAAGTGTCACAACGATACTGTTAAGTTTTTCATCAATAGCAGCAAGTTCAGCATCAATTTCTTTGATTTCGGCAGAAACTTTTTGCATGGCTGCAATTTGCTCTGAGGCGTCTTCTTTATTACGTTTTGCTTGAGCAATACCGTCTGAGGCAACGTTACGTTGAGCTTTGAGTTCTTCAGATTTGATAAGAAGTTCACGACGTTTGACATCAAGTTCTTTTAGTTCATTTAAAGTTTCAGCAGCGACACCACGTGTAGCCAATTTTTCAGCAAGGGCATCGAAGTCGTTACGAATACGTTTTACATCTAACATAGGTTCCTCCAAAAATAAAACACCCCAGTGAAACTGTTGGAGTGACATGAGCCACGGTTCCATCCAACTTCACAGGAGTGCACTTGTTTATGTCTTTAATTAAATGAAACGGTAGAATTTCGTAGGTTGACCCTACCTGCTCGCAGCAACCGCAGGCTTTCTGGAAGGGTCTAGCTATTACTTATCCGTCCCTAACATTATACAAAAATTATGATTTTTTGGCAAATAAACCTTTGAAACGAGCGCCAATAGTCTGTAGGAGGGTTGGTAATTTGACGACCTTGTCATTTCCTAGATGTTCCCTTGCAATCTTTAGAATCTTTCCAGAGTCCTTTGAAGCAAAGAGAAATTTGCTCTTGTCGGTTAGGATTTCAAAATGACGGCTGATTCTCTTTCCTGACACATTAGCACCAATTTGAGTGATGCTGGTCCAAGGGATTTGAATATATTGTTCAACATTAATATCAGGATAGAATTCAATAGCCACATCGCCAATTAGAAACTTCCCCACCTTACCTCCGATGGCCATGTAGGAGACGCCTGTTGTATGCAATTCAACTGTTTTGTTTAATGATTGTGCCATATTTTTCTCGCTTTTTGATAGTAGTATCCTTATTATAGCATAAGAAAAGAGTTTAGCTCGGCTAAACTCTTACTCTTTTTGTTACATAATTTTGAAGAAGCTTGCAATAATACCAACTACAAAGAGTCCGATAATGATTGTGATTGGTGAAACTTTCTTCTTAAGCAACCACATACATGCAAACGTAAGGAGAAGTCCCATCAAACCTGGAATCAAAGAATCCAATTGTTTTTGTAGGGTATCGACTTGAATCTTATCAAAGCTGAGTTTATCGTTGACTTGACCAAGGATAGTTTTAAGTTGGTCACCAGAAACATTTCCTTTTGGCCATACAATGTAAGCACCTTTAGAAAGTACCTTACCAGGAAGATTTACGATGAAGTTGATTGAAACCCAACGTTCAACCAAGACGGCAAGGATGAACATACCAAGAATTGAAGCCCCTTTAGTAATATCTTTCAAGATACCACCAGACATGTCTTTAGTGATTTCTGAACCTGCTTTGTAGCCAAGTTCTTGAGTATACCACAAGAAGGCCATACGAATAATATTCCAACCGATGAAGAAAATAAGTGGACCAGCAATGTTACCAGATGCAGCAAGAGAAGCACCAAGTGCCCCAAGGATAGGACGGATTGTGAACCAGAAGACTGGGTCACCGATACCAGCAAGAGGTCCCATCATACCAATCTTAACCCCTTGAACAGCAGCATCTTCGATAGGAGTACCATTAGCTTTTTCTTCTTCAAGAGCTAGGGTAACACCCATGATAGGAGCAGCAACATAAGGGTGAGTATTAAAGAATTCCAAGTGGCGTTTTAAGGCAGCAGCTTGATCTTCTTTCTTTGAGTAGAGTTTTTTAATAGCAGGAATGAGTGAGTAAGCCCAACCCAAGTTTTGCATACGTTCGTAGTTCCATGAACCTTGCAGGAATTGTGAGCGCCACCAAACTTTTTGACGATCTGATTTAGATAATTGAATTTTTTCAGCCATGAGAGCACTCCTTCCTAGTAGTCTTCTAAAATATCGCCGATAGGGTCGCCAGAACCAGAAGCAGTTCCACCACCACCGTTACCGCCACCTTGTTTAGAAAGGTTGAGGTAAACGAAGGCAATAGCGACACCGATTGCACCAAGAGCAATAAGAGTCAATTGACTAATAGCTGCAAGCGCAAAACCAATGGCGAAGAATGGCCAAACTTCACGAGTTGCCATCATGTTGATAACCATGGCATAACCAACGGCTACAACCATTCCACCACCGACAACCATACCATGGTTGAGCCAGTCAGGCATCAAGCCAAGGGCATGTTGAACAGATTGAGCTGGGATAGCAAGAAGAAGTGCAGCAGGAACAGCAATACGCAAACCTTGAAGAACAAGAGCTAGGTAGTGAGCGCGTTCAACACCTGCAATATTTCCATTTTCTGCAGCCTTATCAGCAGTGTGAACAAGGGCAACAGAAGCTGTACGAACAAGCATAGTTAAGAAGAGACCGGCAACTGCAAGTGGGATAGCTGTTGCAGTCGCAACCCCGATACCTTCTTGAGTGAAGTTGCCACCCTTAACCAAGATAATGGCAGCAGCTACAGAAGCAAGGGCAGCATCAGGAGCCACGGCAGCACCGATATTGGCCCAGGCAAGGGCAATCATTTGAAGGGAACCACCAAGCATGATACCTGCAGTGAGGTTACCTGTAGCAGCACCAATAAGAGTACAAGCAACAAGTGGTTGGTGGAATTGGAATTGGTCAAGGATACCTTCAAGACCAGCAAGGAAGGCAACAACTACGACCAAAATAGCAGAAATAATTGACATATCTGACATGGTTATAATTCCTTTTCTATTGAGTTGTGATTAGCTGAGCAAATCAACTAATATATCCGAATGAAGATTATTGAACGTTTGCTTTTTTGATAAGGTCAAACAAGTCTTTCTTAGAATCGTTTGGAACCTTACGAACGTCAAATGCTACGCCAAGGTCACGCAATTTTTCAAAACATGCAACATCGTCTTTGTCCATTGACAAAACGTTGTTAACCATTGTTTTACCAGTTGAGTGAGCCATAGAACCAATGTTAAGTTCTTTGATTGGCACACCACCTTCGACAGCACGAAGGGCATCTTGAACAGTTTCGAACAAGATAAGAGCGTGTGTGTTACCAAAGCGAGGATCTTTAGAAGCATCAATCAATTTTTGAATTGGAACCACGTTAGCTTTAACGCCATTTGGTGCTGCTTGTTTAATCAATTCCTTACGCAATTCGTCTTTAGCAACATCGTCTGATGCTACAATGATACGGTCTGCTTTAGATGCAGGGGTCCAGTTAGTTGCAACCTGACCATGCAAAAGACGTGTATCCAAACGTGCCAAGTTAATCTTGAGCTTACCATCTCCAATAACTGTCCCTTCTGGGATAGCTCCTTGAGGTGCTGCAGCTTCTTGAGGTGCAGCTGTTGTTTCTTCCACAGGATTAAGTTCCTCTGGAAGTGCTTTAATACCACCCTTAGCTTCCTTGATGATATTACCAGCAACTTGCTCTGCAGTAGCATTAGCATCTATCATACGTTCTGTGTATGCTTGGATAAGCATTGGCAAGTTAAGACCTGTAATGATGGCAATCTTACGATCTGGATTTTCCCCAGCAATACGGCTGGCTTGGTTAAATGGTGATCCACTCCAAAGGTCAGCCAAAACAAGAATTTCATCATCAGCATCGAATTGTGCGATGGCATCGTTGAAGTGGCCGTAAAGGTCATCAGGACCTTCACTTGGCATAAAGGTAACGACTTGAACCTTCTCTTGGTCTCCAAAAATCATAGATCCTGATTGGTGGATTCCCTCAGCGAACTTACCATGGCTGGCGATAATAATACCGATACCCATTCGTGTTCTCCTCCTTTAAAATATTTTTTCCTAGGCTTAAAAAGACTATCTCCGATTTCATTAAGACGGCAAAAAAAGCGCCTCTCAATCTTTTTGAACATAAGAAATCAAGAACAATTATATTCTAAAACGCTTCCACTAAAATGTCAATAGCTAGTGAAACAAAAATGTAAAACAGACCAATCACTATCAGAAATTAGCGTGAAATGATAAAAAAGATTATCCAGTGATTAGACTGGATAATCTTTTTATCATATTTAAGGACTAGTTCTTCTTAACAATGAGTCGGAAGAGATTTTTAAAGCCTTGTTTGAGAACAGCTAGAAAGCTAGGAGCCTTTCTTAAGCTTTCACGTGGAATTCTTTTTTGAATTTCTTTTAAGGTTGTTCTGCTTTTTCGACTGGCAAAACGGAAACGTCCATTTTGCTTAGTGCGGATTTCAAAGCGTGGGATGAATTTACCACCAAAGTAAACGTCAGCAATCACATAAGTAATTTCATCCCAAGGAATCTGAACATAGTCTTGCAACTTCGTATCATTGTAAAACTCGAAAGCCTTATCACCGACCATAATATTTCCGTAAATTGGCCCTTCACGGAACCAAGTTCCCTTAGTTGTGTGAGCCATTTCCGTATTGAGCGATTTAACCATGATTTGCTCCGATTAAAGTAGACCAATGATGTGGAGCAAGATAGCAAGGACAAAGATACCCAAGATGATGATGATTGGAGAAACTTTTCTCTTAAGAAGATACATACAAAGGAAAGTCAAACCAAGGGCAGCCAAGCCAGGAATCAATTGGTTTAAGTTATCTTGCAAGGTTGTTACCTTGTTAGCTTCAAGTGATTTACCGGCAGCTTGTTGAAGAAAGGCTTCTTTGACACCGGCAATCCCTTTTGGTAGTTTATCCCAATGAATGAATGCTTCATCTTGTTGTTTAACAGTAGAAACAACTGGTGTGAAGGTGATGCTTACCCAACGTTGGATAAGAGAACCGATAACGAACATCCCCATCATTGAAGCTCCACGAGTGACTTGTTGAAGGAGGTTACCTGACAAGTCGTCCGTAATCGCAGTACCAGCACGATAACCGAATTCTTGAGTATACCACTTAACGGCAGCTACCATAACGTTCCAAAGAACGAAGAAAACGATTGGGCCCATGATATTACCTGAAACAGCCAAGCCTGCTCCGAGTGAGAGGAAGATTGGACGAAGGGTAAACCAGAAGAGAGGGTCACCGGCACCTGCAAGAGGTCCCATCATACCGACCTTAACCCCTGAGATAGCAGCGTCGTCAATGTCAGCGCCGTTGGCACGTTCTTCTTCCAAGGCAAGTGTAACCCCAAAGATTGGGTTAGCCATGAATGGTTGTGTATTGAAGAATTCTAAGTGACGTTTAAGGGCAGCTGCACGTTCTTCTTTTGATTGATAAAGTTTTTTGATTGCAGGAATAAGAGTGTAAGCCACACCACCATTTTGCATACGTTCATAGTTGAATGAAGCTAAAAGAAAGTATGAGCGCAAGAAAGCTTTAAAACGATCAGCTTTTGTTAATTTAATTTTTGAATCAGCCATTTTCTTTCCTCCTAATTAAAAGTCTTCCAGAATTTCACCGAGGGGATCACCTGATCCTCCATCATTTGAAGAACCATTTGAACCACTAGCTTCAAGCGCAAGGTACATAACGGCAAGACAGAGACCGATAACACCCAAGCTAATCAAGGTTAATTCTTTGAGGGCAGCCAAAGCAAAACCAAGGAAGAAGAATGGCCAAACTTCACGACTAGACATCATGTTGATAACCATGGCATAACCAACGGCTACAACCATACCACCACCGATTGTCATACCTGATGTTAACCATTCAGGCATAGCTTCAAGACCAGTTTGGACGATGTGTGCAGGAATCAATAGCAAGAGAAGAGCTGGAATGGCAACACGGAGACCTTGGAGGGCCATACCAATAAAGTGCCATCTTTCAATTCCAGCAATATCAGCTGCTTCAGCACGACTATCCATAGCGTGAGCGATGAAGACTGTGGCAGTACGGACAAACATTGTCAAGGCAAGACCGGCAACAGCCAATGGAACTGCAAGGGCGATGGCAGGACCAATCCCTTTAGCTCCTTGACCACCCAAGATAAGGATAATGGTAGAAGCTACTGCGGCAAGTGAAGCGTCTGGTGCCATGGCAGCACCAACGTTAGCCCATCCCATAGTGATCAACTGCAAGCTACCACCCAACATAACGCCGAGTTCGAGGTGGCCAGTAACCAAACCAATAAGGGAACAAGCCACAACTGGTTGGTAAGTTTCGATTTGGTCGTTAACTGAGCTACAACCAATGATGAAAGCAACAATTACGACTAAAATAATTTGTACTAAACTCATTTATGCATCCTCCAAAATTATTTCTTTTCTGCTAATTTAGTTTCAGCTGACTTAATCAAGGCATCAACGTTTGCTGGACTATCACTTGGCACCCCACGAACATCAAATTTGACACCCAATGATTGCAACTCTTTGATAGCATCCACATCTGTTTGGTCAAATGAAAGAGCCTTAGTAACGTTGACTTTTCCTTCTTTATAAGCTGAAGAACCAAGGTTGATTTCTGTAACGTCAACACCAGCTTTAACAGCAGCAAGAGCATCTTCAACAGATTCAAAGAGAAGCATAGCGCGTGTATCGCCAAAACGTGGGTCGTTGTTTGCTTTGACCATGTTTTTAATTGGGATAACGTGAACTTGAACACCAGATGGGGCAGCTTGTTTAATCATGTTTGTACGAAGTTTATCATGACAAACTGTATCAGAAACTACGATGATACGGTCTGGGTGAGTTGAGTGTGTCCAACCAGTTGCGACCTGACCGTGGAGGAGACGTGTGTCAACACGAGCCAAAACGTATTTGATTTTTCCATCACCTAGAACAGTTCCTTCGGGAATGCTACCCTTAGGAATTGAAGGTTTAGTGTCGGCTGATTTAGTGTCTTCTTCAGAAATAAGGCCTTCTGGAAGGACTTTAACACCTTCTTTAGTTTCCTTATAAATGTTTGCGACAACCTCTTCAACCCCTGCATCAGCAGCTACCATACGTTCTGTATATGCTTGGATAAGCATTGGCAAGTTGAGTCCCGTCACGATAACCATCTTGCGATCAGGATTTTCTTCCTTGATACGGCTTGCTTGGTTAAATGGTGATCCAGACCAAAGGTCTGCAAGGACTAGAATTTCGTCGTCAGCGTCAAATTGAGCGATGGCATCTTTGAAGTGAGCGTACAAGTCGTCAGGACCTTCGTTTGGCATGAAAGTAACCACTTGAACTTTCTCTTGTTCACCAAAAATCATAGAACCTGATTGGTGAATACCTTCAGCGAATTTACCATGGCTAGCAATAATAATACCGATACCCATTAGTGTTCTTCCTCCTTTAATATAATGTTTCTTAGGAATAGAAAAATGATTATTGGTATTATCATCCCTTAGTATGAAAATGACAACAATATTTTTTAGACCCTCGAAATTAGAACAGATTAATTGTAAAACGTTTTCATTTATATGTCAATGACTTCTGTGCAAAAAGTGTCAAAAAACTTAAAAAAACGTCAAAATATTGCAAATTATAGTTTGAATCAGACTGAAAACAATCACATATAGTTAATAACTATATCTAAATAGAGATAATGGGATTATGTGAAATGACAACAAACACTTGTAACGTCTGCTTGTGACTGCTATAATAGCTCCAATTAACTATTTAATGTTAAATCTATAAGAAAAGAGGACCTCCTTATGTCAGATTTACTAAGTATTTATAATGAGTTGCAAGCTAAAAAGTGGGTAGACTTGACCCACAAGATTAATGCGGAAAGTCCACACTTTCCAGCTCTTCCAGCCTTGAAACAAGAAGATCTCTTCACATTGAAAGATGGTTTTCATGTTCAAAAATTCACGGTGGTAGGGCAGTACGGAACCCATATCGATGCACCGATTCACTTTGTAGCAGGCGGTCGTTGGTTGGACGAGATTGCCCTTAAAGACCTTCTCTTGCCACTTTATGTCATCGACAAATCGAAAGAAGTTACAGCCAATCCAAACTTTATCTTGAGCAAACAAGATATCTTAGACTTTGAAGCAGAACATGGACAAATTGCTGAGGGGGCTTTTGTTGCCTTCCGTAGTGATTGGTCAAAACGTTGGCCAGATCAAGATGCCATGCGTAATCTGGATGAAAATGGGGTTCAACAAAGTCCAGGGTGGAGCCGTGAAGCTCTAGAATTCTTGATTCATGAACGCCATGTTAAGGCTGTGGGTCATGAAACCTTTGATACCGATGCAGGTATTCCAGCAGCAGAGCATGGCTTGGTCAATGAATATTATCTCTTGGAACAAAACATCTACCAAGTAGAAATTTTGAACCAATTGGATCAAGTTCCAGCTGTCGGTGCCTTGATTTCGATTGCCTTTCCGCATTGGGACAAGGCAACTGGTTCACCAGTGCGTGCAGTGGCTATTTTACCTTAATCATCAGAAGAAAAGACACCGAAGAAATTTTCGGTGTCTTTGTTATTTATAGGAAGAGTTCCTGGAGTTTGCGGGCAACGCCGTCTTCTTCATTAGTCCACTTAATTTGTTCATTAGCGTGGGGGAGAAGAATAGAGCTGGCGTTTTTCATGGCATAACCCGTTTTGGCAAGAGCTAACATTTCGGTATCGTTGTGCTCATCACCAAAGGCAATCAAATCATCTGTCGATTTGCGCATGGTTTCTATCAAATAGTTTAGGGCATAGGCTTTGTTAATGCCTTTAGGTGAGAACTCTAGAATGTTATGTGGCCCACCCCAAGAATCAACTTCAATTTCCCTGTTAAAGTCCTTTTTGATGTCATCAGCCAGTTGATACTTGTCTTCATGACGTGTCTGTATAAGGAGCGCATTAGGGTTACTCGTGATTTTATGAGGTTCTAAACGCATGGACTCAATGATTTTATCAACACCAAAGAGTTCCGGTTGAATACGTTCTGGATATTTCATGGTGATATAGAAATGCCTACGGTATTCACTCGCAAGAAAATCCATTTGTAGCTCATCTTGGCGTTTTAAAAGGCTAATCAGATATTTTTTATCTAATTTAACAGAGTGTTCATAATTCCATTCTCTGTCAGGAAGGTTGGTTAAGGAGCCATTAAAGGTAATGAGTGGTGTCTCCAACCCCAAATCCTTGTAGTAGTCAATGGCCATACGATAAGGACGACCAGTAGCAATGATGATTTGGTGTCCTTTTTCTTGTACATCTTTAATCGTTTTTTTTGTAAATTCTGAAATAGTCCCGTCAGGGCGCAACAGCGTCCCATCAAGGTCTAATGCAATCAATTTCTTAGTCATATCCTTATTATAGCAGAAATCTGTGCTTTGTTGGAAGTTAAGAAAAGTATCTAAAAGAATGTTCGGTTTTTCATAATAAAACTCTTAGGAAATAAACCTTGCACCGTCAAATGATTTTCGGTAGAATAATAACGTTGCATTCTATGAGAATGTTCCGACATTATTCGGATTTTGACAATATTTTTATTAAGGAGTCTAAACTTTCATGGAAAAGTTTTTCAAATTGAAAGAACATGGTACTGATGTCCGTACAGAAGTTACTGCCGGATTGACAACTTTCTTTGCCATGTCCTACATCCTCTTTGTTAACCCTGCTATGTTGGCGCAAACAGGGATGCCTGCACAAGGTGTCTTCTTGGCGACAATCATTGGTGCGGTTGCAGGGACATTGATGATGGCCTTCTACGCTAACCTACCTTATGCTCAAGCACCTGGTATGGGACTTAACGCCTTCTTTACCTATACAGTAGTCTTCTCACTAGGCTACACTTGGCAAGAGGCTTTGGCTATGGTCTTCCTATGTGGTGTTATTTCTTTGATTATCACAGTAACTAGAGTACGTAAGATGATCATTGCATCTATCCCAACAGCTCTCAAGTCTGCCATTTCAGCAGGTATTGGTATTTTCCTTGCCTATGTAGGGATTAAGAATGCTGGTTTCTTGAAATTCTCAATTAACCCTCATACTTATACAGTTGCTGGTAAAGGTGCTGATATGGCCAATGCTTCTATTACAGCCTCGTCATCAGCTACACCAGGTTTGGTAGCCTTCAATAATCCTACGGTTATTGTAGGTCTAATTGGTCTTGTGATTGCTATTATCTTTATTGTTAAAGGTATTCGTGGGGGTGTTCTTCTTTCAATCCTCGCAACAACAGTCATTGCTATTTTTGCAGGTGTTGTTGATCTTGGCGCAATTGACTGGCATGCAGCTAGCTTGTCATCATCATTTAAAGACCTTGGTAAGGTTTTTGGTGCAGCGCTTGGCTCTAAGGGCTTGGGGTCACTTTTCTCAGATATCTCTCGTTTGCCAGGTGTCTTTATGGCCATTCTTGCCTTTTCATTAACTGACATCTTCGATACTATCGGTACTTTGATTGGTACTGGTGAAAAAGTAGGTATCATTGCTTCAACGGGTGATAACAACGAATCAAAAGCTCTTGACCGTGCCCTTTATTCAGACCTTGTTGGTACAAGTATCGGTGCCGTTGCAGGGACTTCAAACGTTACAACCTATATTGAATCTGCAGCAGGTATTGGTGCTGGTGGACGTACTGGTTTAACAGCCCTTGTGGTTGCTGTTCTCTTTGCCATTTCAAGCTTCTTTAGTCCGCTTGTTTCAATTGTTCCTAGTGCAGCGACAGCACCTATCCTTATCATTGTAGGTATCATGATGCTGTCTAACCTTAAGGGTGTTGATTGGGAAGATTTGTCTGAAGCTGTTCCAGCTTTCTTTACGTCAATCTTTATGGGATTCTCATACAGTATTACTTACGGTATCGCAGCTGGTTTCCTTACTTATACTTTGGTGAAAATTGTTAAAGGCCAAGCTAAGGATGTTCACCTCATTATGTGGATTTTGGATATCCTGTTTATCCTTAATTTTATCAGTATGGCTGTGCTCTAAAGTTTGAATCATACAAAAGTCTGGCACTTGTGTCGGGCTTTTTTAGTTCTCTTGTGAAGCAAGATTTTCCTATTTTTAAGGCTGTTTTTAAAGGAAATTGAAATCAAGACAAATAGATGTTTGGGATTTAATTTTATGAGCACTAAATAAAGCTAAGATAAGTTTTTAATTAGTTTGCCGTCTCTGCACTTGCGGTTGAGAGGGGACATTATTTGCATGATTTTACTGGAAATTTACAGCGAATTCTAGTCCATATTTTTATTTTTTGATATAATGAAAACATGATTTACAGTCGAAATGAAGAAGAATTGATAAGCATTGGTCAAAACATTGGTAGCCTGCTCAATTCTGGTGATATAATTGTTCTCTCAGGTGATCTGGGAGCGGGCAAAACCACTTTAACGAAGGGGATTGCCAAAGGTTTAAATATTTCACAGATGATTAAAAGTCCGACCTACACTATCGTTAGGGAGTATGAAGGACGTTTGCCACTATATCATTTAGATGTATATCGTATAGGCGATGATCCAGACTCTATTGACTTGGATGATTTTCTATATGGCGACGGTGTGACGATTATCGAGTGGGGTGAGCTCTTGGATGAGGATCTTTTAGGGGATTATCTCTTGATTTCGATAGCTCATCATGGTGATGGACGACAGTTGACGTTCGAAGCTTTTGGACCGAGAAGCCAAGAAATTCAGGAGGCTATATTAAATGGCTGATCAAGAATTAGTCATTGAAGAAGCCCAAAGAGAAGATGCAACTTCGTTGGCTTCATTGCTTGAGACAGTGGCCTTGGAGTCAGACTTTTTAGCCCAGGATGATAGGAGTTCTGTCCTGAGTACTGAACAGCTAGCATCCTATATTGATAGTCACCAAAATGTGACTAACGAAATTTGTTTAGTGGCGAAATTAGGCCATGAGGTCATTGGTGTTTGCAATGTTACTGCTGACCAAGACACTAAAACCAGTCATATCGGTGATGTCTTTATTGCGGTCTCTAAGCTCTATTGGGGACATGGCGTTGGTCAGTCTCTTATGGAATTAATGATTGATTGGGCCAATCATACACCGGCTATTCGTCGTTTAGAGTTGACGGTTCAAGCACGTAATGAACGGGCAGTTCACCTCTATCGTAAATTTGGATTTGACATCGAAGGCACTAAGAAACGTGGTGCCAGAACTAAAAATGGAGAATTTCTAGACGTTTACCTTATGGCTAAACTTATAGATTAGGAAAAAATATGAAACTTGGACGAAAAATTTTATTAATGTTGTTGGCGATTTTTGCCACTACTGTAGTAGCTGCGGGTATTTACCTAACGACAACCTACAACTATGCGACTGGTGAATTGTCAAAGACATTTAGGATGTCTAAGGCAACCACAGGTAATAGCAAGGCGATTCAACAGACTAAACCGATAACTATCCTGTTAATGGGGGTTGATACGGGGTCTAAAGAACGCAAGGAAACCTGGGAAGGAAACTCTGATACCATGATTTTGGTGACGGTGAATCCTGAGACTAAGAGAACAACCATGACCAGTCTAGAACGTGACTTGTTGACGGATATTGAGGGGTCGGGACAAGCCAAACTGAATGCAGCCTATGCCGAGGGAGGCGCCGACTTGGCTATCTCGACGATTCAAAAGGTTTTAGACATTGATATTGACTATTATGCACTGATTAATATGCAAGGGATGATAGATCTGGTTAATGCCGTAGGTGGTATTGAAGTAACCAATCATTTCGATTTTCCAATTTCAATTGCAGAGAATGAACCAGAATTTCAGGCAAAAGTTGAGCCAGGAACCCACAAAATTAATGGTGAACAAGCCTTGGTTTATTCGCGTATGCGTTATGATGACCCTGATGGTGACTATGGTCGTCAAAAACGTCAACGTGAGGTTATTCAGAAGGTTGTTGCCAAGATTTTGAAGATGGACTCTATTGGTTCCTACAAAAAAATCTTATCAGCTGTGAGCTCAAATGTGCAAACAAGTATTGAGCTTGGTGATACAGATACTCTCCGTAGTTTGATGGGTTATAGTGATGCCCTTAAAAATATTAAGTCTTATCAGTTGGCTGGTTCGGATGCCATGATTAATGGTGAAAGCTACCAAATGGCTTCAACTGAAGATATCTTGAAAGTACAGAACCGCATTAGAAAAGAAGTCGGTAAGAAAAAGGTTTCTGAGTCTAATCTTAAGACATCCTTGGTTCTCTCTGGCTCAGGAGCATCAAGTTATGGCTCTGATAGTTTCGTTAATTCGAAATCAAGTGCAGCTTCTAATGAATCCTCTGGAGTGTATGAGGGTGCCACTATAGAGGGAGCGGGTAGTGCTTCAGTAAATACTTATGGTGGGAACACCACTTATAGCAGTAATTATAGTGGTACAACAGGTAGCTATGTTCAGGATCAAGGTACGGCAAGTGCCACTTACAATAATGGTGGTTCTGGTGTGACTACTTATAGTTCTGCTCCGGTGACGCAATAGAAGGATTGGGAATTCCCATCCTTTTTCTTATGTCTATATTGTGATATGATTATTCCTTGCAATGGTTTATGAGCTATGCTATAATATAGTAAAATAATGAAAGAGAGGCGGAGTAGAAACTTCGTCTCTTGTGTATGTAAGGAGGTCATAATGTCACAAAAAATTATTGATCTCGTGACGGCTGTCGTAGCACCAGCTATTCCTGAGCCCTACGAATTGGTCGATATCGAGTATGAAAAGCTTGGCAGTGACTATGTCTTGTCCGTTTTGATTGATAAGCCAGGTGGTATTACTGTCGAAGATACTGCAGACCTGACTGAAATTATCAGTCCTCTCTTGGATACTATTCAGCCTGATCCCTTTCCGGACCAATACATGCTGGAAGTATCTAGTCCAGGGTTAGAGCGTCCCTTGAAGACCAAAGAAGCTTTGACCAATGCTGTTGGTCAGTATATCAATGTTAGTCTTTACAAGGCTATTGATAAGATTAAGATTTTCCAAGGTGACTTGGTGGCCTTTGATGGGGAAACCCTAACAATTGATTATCTTGATAAGACTCGCCATAAAACTGTTGAGATTCCCTATCAAACAGTTGCTAAAGCTCGTTTGGCAGTCAAACTCTAGAACTCTTAGTGTAAATAAAGAAAGGATGCCAGTTTTGCCTTTGAAGGGCTAAAACGACAAAGAATATGAGCAAAGAAATGCTAGAAGCCTTCCGTGTCTTGGAAGAAGAAAAACACATTAACAAGGATGATATCATCGAAGCTGTGGTTGAATCGCTTAAATCAGCTTACAAGCGTCGTTATGGTCAATCAGAATCAGCTGTTGTTGAATTTAATGAAAAAACAGGTGATTTCCAAGTTTATACTGTTCGTGAAGTTGTAGACGAAGTCTTTGATAGCCGCTTGGAAATCAGTCTTAAAGATGCGCTTGCTATTAGCTCTGCCTACGAACTCGGTGATAAGATTCGTTTCGAAGAGTCAGTGGATGAATTTGGTCGTGTGGCAGCGCAATCTGCTAAGCAAACCATCATGGAAAAAATGCGTAAGCAAATGCGTGAAATCACCTATAATGACTACAAACAACATGAAGGTGAAATCATGCAAGGAACAGTTGAACGCTTTGACCAACGTTTCATTTATGTCAATCTCGGGACTCTTGAGGCTCAATTGTCACGTCAAGATCAAATTCCTGGCGAAAGCTTTAAGTCTCACGATGTGATCGATGTCTATGTTTATAAAGTGGAAAATAATCCAAAAGGTGTTAACGTCTTTGTAAGCCGTAGCCATCCTGAGTTCATCAAACGTATCATGGAACAAGAAATTCCTGAGGTATTTGATGGAACTGTAGAAATTATGAGTGTGTCTCGTGAAGCTGGTGATCGTACTAAGGTTGCTGTTCGTAGCCATAACCCTAACGTTGATGCCATTGGTACCATTGTTGGACGTGGTGGAAGTAATATCAAAAAGGTGGTCAGCCGCTTCCATCCAACACGTTTGGATGCTAAGACAGGTATTGAAGTTCCTGTTGAAGAAAATATCGATGTTATTCAATGGGTTGAAGATCCAGCTGAGTTTATCTACAACGCTATTGCACCTGCTGAAGTGGATTATGTCCTCTTTGACGAAAATGATAGCAAGCGTGCGACAGTTGTTGTTCCAGATAATAAATTGTCACTTGCGATTGGTCGTCGTGGACAAAACGTTCGTTTAGCGGCTCACTTGACTGGCTATCGTATTGATATCAAGTCAGCTACTGAATATGAAGCTCTTGAAGCTGAAAAAGCTGAGGCTGCTACAGAAGAAGTTGTAGACGAGGTTGTTGCAGAAGAAACTACACCTGTTGAAGTCACAACAGAAGAAGTAACAGAAGCAGAATAAAAAGAATTTAGAGGTGTTTGATGGCTAAAACACGAAAAATACCTTTACGAAAATCAGTTGTCTCAGGAGAAATCATTGATAAACGTGATTTGCTCCGTATTGTGAAAACTAAAGATGGTGAGATTTTCATTGATCCAACAGGAAAGAAAAATGGCCGAGGAGCTTATATTAAATTAGATAATGAGGAAGCTCTCCAAGCTAAAAAGAAACGAGCTTTTAATCATAGTTTTTCAATGGAAGTTCCTGAAAGTTTTTACGATGAACTTATCGCCTATGTGGATCACAAGGTCAAAAGAAGAGAGTTAGGTCTTGAATAACACAGAAAAATTGTCCAATTTACTGGGACTAGCGCAAAGGGCTGGAAAACTTATTTCTGGCGAAGAACTTGTCATCAAGGCAGTTCAATCAGGAAAGGCAAGATTAGTCTTTCTTGCCAATGACGCTGGTAGTAATGTGACTAAAAAGATGACTGATAAATGTAACTACTATAATATAGAATTCTCCACAGTGTTTAACGCACTGGAATTAAGCATGGCTATTGGTAAACCGAGAAAAACGGTTGCTGTGGTTGATGCTGGATTTTCAAAGAAAATGAGGACTCTTATGGACTAAAGAATAGGAGGGCATCACGTGTCAAAGAAACGATTATATGAAATCGCAAAAGAGGTTGGTGTAGAAAGTAAGGTTGTTGTCGCAAAGGCGCAAGAACTAGGGCTTTCTGTTAAAAGCCACTCCTCATCAGTTGAAGAAGCTGATGCTAATCGTATCACTTCAAGTTTAAAAGGAGGCACAGCTAAGGTAGAAAGTAAGCCTGCTCCAAAAGTAGCACCAGCTCCTAAGAAAGAGAAGGTTACGCCAAAAGCTGAAAAGGCTTCGACGTCCAAACCGGCTCCTGCTAAGGAAACCGTAAAGGCTGAAGCTAAAGAAGCTCCTGTGACGCCGAAAAAGCCACAAAGTCGTAACTTTAAGGCAGAACGTGAAGCACGTGCTAAGGCAGAAGCAGAGCGTCGCCAAAATGGTGGTGGTCGTGACAACCGTAACCGTAATCGCAATAAACAAGGTAACGATCAAGGTAAACGTCACAATAATGACCGTCGTACCCAAAATGGAAATGGTCAAGGAAACCGTAATAACGGAAACCGTGATAACAAAAATAATCGTGACCGTAATTTCCAAGCTAAACAGCGCAATGATCAAGGTCGAAATAAGCGTAATGATGCTGCCCACAACAATCAGGCAGGTCCACGTATTGACTTTAAAGCGCGTGCAGCAGCCTTGAAGGCAGAGCAAAATGCAGAGTATTCACGTCAAAGTGAAACGCGTTTCCGTGAAGAAAAAGCTGCAGAACAACGCCGTGCAAAAGAGCAGGAAAAGGCAAGACAAGAGAAGCATCAGGCAGAAGTAGCCGCTCAAAAAGCAGTTGCTGAAGCTAAGCCAGCTCCCAAACCAGCTCCGGTGGCTGCTCAACCAGCCCCAGCTGCACAAGCACAAGATACACGTCGTAAAAAGGCACGTCCTGATAAATCACGTGATAATCGTCGCGAGAATGAAGATGGACCTAAGCAAACAAGAAATAATAAGTGGAATAATCAAAACCAAGTGAGAAATCAACGAAATAGTAACTGGAACAAAAACAAAAATAAAAAAGGTAAAAACAACCGTGGTAATTCGGCTCCAAAACCAGTAACCGAGCGTAAATTCCATGAATTGCCAAAAGAATTCGAATACACTGAGGGTATGACGGTTGCAGAAATCGCAAAACGTATTAAACGTGAGCCAGCTGAAATCGTTAAAAAACTCTTCATGATGGGTGTTATGGCAACTCAAAACCAATCTCTGGATGGAGATACCATTGAGTTGTTGATGGTTGACTATGGCATTGAAGCAACCAAGAAAGAAGAAGTTGACAATGCTGATATCGAACGTTTCTTTGTTGATGAAGATTACCTTAACAAAGATGCTATGGTAGAACGTGCACCAGTTGTTACTATCATGGGACACGTTGACCATGGTAAAACAACCCTTCTTGATACTCTTCGTAACTCACGTGTTGCGACTGGAGAAGCTGGTGGTATCACACAGCATATTGGTGCCTACCAAATTGAAGAGGGTGGTAAGAAAATTACCTTCCTTGATACTCCTGGACACGCGGCCTTTACATCTATGCGTGCTCGTGGTGCCTCTGTTACGGATATTACTATCTTGATTGTAGCAGCGGATGATGGTGTTATGCCACAAACGATTGAAGCTATCAACCACTCTAAGGCTGCTGGTGTTCCAATCATTGTTGCGATTAACAAGATTGATAAACCAGGTGCTAACCCAGAACGTGTTATCGGTGAATTAGCAGAGCATGGCGTTATCTCAACTGCTTGGGGTGGCGATAGCGAGTTTGTTGAAATCTCAGCTAAATTTGGCCAAAACATTGAAGAATTGCTTGAAACCGTTCTTCTTGTGGCTGAAGTGGAAGAGCTTAAAGCGGATCCAAGTGTTCGTGCTATCGGTACTGTTATCGAAGCCCGTTTGGATAAAGGTAAAGGTGCAGTTGCTACCCTCCTTGTTCAACAAGGTACCTTGCATGTTCAAGACCCAATCGTTGTTGGTAACACCTTCGGACGTGTCCGTGCTATGACTAATGACCTTGGTCGTCGCATTAAGACTGCAGCGCCATCAACACCAGTTTCCATTACTGGTTTGAATGAAGCTCCTATGGCGGGTGACCATTTTGCCGTATATGAAGATGAAAAAGCGGCCCGTGCGGCTGGTGAAGAACGTGCAAAACGTGCTCTTATGAAGCAACGTCAACAAACACACCGTGTTAGTCTGGATAACCTCTTTGATACCCTTAAAGCTGGTGAAATGAAGACTGTTAATGTTATCATCAAGGCCGATGTACAAGGTTCTGTTGAAGCCTTGGCAGCATCACTTCTTAAGATTGATGTTGAAGGCGTTCGTGTGAACGTTGTTCACTCAGCGGTAGGTGCTATCAATGAATCTGATATTACACTTGCGGAAGCTTCAGACGCTGTGGTTATCGGATTTAACGTTCGCCCTACCCCTCAAGCTCGCCAACAAGCAGAAACTGATGAAGTTGAAATTCGTCTTCATAGCATTATCTATAAGGTTATTGAAGAAATCGAAGATGCTATGAAAGGTATGCTTGATCCAGAATTTGAAGAAAAAATCCTTGGTGAAGCAATCATTCGTGAAACCTTCAAAGTTTCTAAAGTCGGAACAATCGGTGGATTCATGGTTACTAGCGGTAAAATTACTCGTGAATCAAGTGCCCGTGTCATCCGTGATGGTGTTGTTATTTTCGATGGTAAATTGGCAAGTTTGAAACACTTTAAAGATGATGTTAAAGAAGTCGGAAACGCTCAAGAGGGTGGTTTGATGATTGAAAACTATAACGATATTAAAGTTGACGACGTTATTGAAGCTTACATCATGGAAGAAATCAAACGTTAATTTTTGTCAGATTTCTCAGAAAGAGCTGACTTAGGAAACAAAGCTAGGTCATCAGGCCTGGCTTTTGTTCCATTATAAGAAAATGAAAGGATGAGACTATGGGAAATTCATTTCGTATAGACCGTGTTGGGATGGAAATTAAACGTGAAGTCAACGAAATTCTTCAAAAGAAGGTTCGTGATCCACGTGTTCAAGATGTAACCATTACCGATGTGCAAATGCTTGGCGATTTGTCAGCTGCAAAGGTATTTTATACCATTCATTCAAACTTGGCATCAGATAGTCAAAAGGCCCAAACGGGACTTGAAAAGGCGACTGGTACCATCAAACGTGAACTTGGTAAAAATTTGACCATGTATAAGATCCCAGATTTGACCTTTATCAAGGATGAATCTATCGAATACGGTAATAAAATTGATGAAATGCTTCGTAGTTTGGAGCGTAAAGATTAAGATAACATTCCTGTCAATTATGGCAGGAATTTTGCCTTATAATAGAAAAAAAAGGAGGACTACGATGAAAGTTACAGTCTATTTGGGTGCTAATATGGGAGATAGTCCAAGCTTTAAGGAGGCAACAATTGCCTTAGGTCGCTGGATTGCTAAAAATGGACATACCCTAGTCTATGGTGGTAGTAAGATGGGTCTTATGGGGGTTCTTGGTGATACTGTTTTGGAAAATGGTGGACAGGTTCATGGGATTATGCCGCAATTTCTTAAGGATAGAGAAATTGCTTATGAGGGATTGACCTCAATGACGATAGTAGAAACGATGGCAGAGCGCAAGACAGCTATGTTAGAGCAGGGTGAGCTCTTTATTGCCCTTCCAGGAGGTCTCGGGACACTTGAAGAAATCTCAGAAGCCATTGCTGCTGCTCGTGTGGGTAAGCTGGACAAACCCTGTGTTTTCTTTAACCTAAACGGCTATTATGATGCCATGAAGGCCATGTTAGATACCATGGTTGCTCATGATTTTTTAGAGGCTGAAACGGCTGCAAAATTCCTCTTTACAGATGATTTTGCTGAAATTGAGGCCTTTGTTCAGTCTTATACCCCGCCTCAATTGCGACGTTATAGGTAAGTATCGGTGAAGAAAGGTTCTTCTGCATTTAAGTGGAAGGACTTTTTATAATCAGATGAACATTCGTGTAAGTTTCAGAAAATCACCCAAAAGGCTTAACAAAGACAATAATTTTGTATATAATGATGTTTGTAATTTTAATAATTTAATTAATTTTCCTCATCATCTGTGAGTAACATTCATAATCACCAAATACCCCTCTTGGTTTGGAAAACTTTGCCAATCATTAAAAGCATTTAATGATTTTAGGGAAATGTGGGATATAGGATGAAACGGAAGGGATGATAGTAATGTCTATTAGGGTTAAAAGTGTTAGTTTTGAGGATTATCAAAACACACAGGTAACCGCAAAGTGTGCCAATTTTCTGCAGTCTGCTGAGATGTCCAAACTTCAGGAGGGTCAAGACCATATAGAAAAAGAAGAAGCTCTGGTTTTCGAAAGAGATGGCTTAAGGGTAGGCCAAACAATAGTCGTTTATAAGAAGAGCTTTCGTATATTTAAAAAGGCCCTCTTGTTACATGGGCCCCTGTTAAATTACCACTCTCTTGATAGTTTGACAGAGCTACTTGAGGCTTTAATACTCTATTTAAGAAAGAAAAATATTGCCACACTTTCCATACACCCTTATCTGACAAATCTTATTAGAAATGAAAAGCTTGAAAATATCGAAGTAGATAAGGCCAGTGATGTGCTAAAGGTATTTGAAACATTAGGTTTTGAGCACTCTTTGGATTCGGAGCAATCTTTAGTAGTTAACCAGATGTTTGTCAAGCCAATTGAAAATTTTGCTAGTTCTGATGAGATTCTTGCTGCCTTTTCTCCATCATTGAAGCGAGACCTCAAAAAATTTACTGCTCTGAATGTCAAGATTGAAGAGTTGGATGAGCATCAACTTGACCAGTTCTACGATATTTTAAGTCGAACGGCGGAGAGAAAGGGATTTTCTGTTCATTCGCTGGTTTATTTTCAAAATCTAAAAAAATGTTTTGGCAAATCTGCAAAGTTTATGTTGGCTTATTTGGATTGTCCAGCCTATCTAGCTTATCTTGACGAGAATATTCAGTCTTTTGAAGCCAAGATTCAGGCTTTAAAAGAAGGTCCTCAGAAAAAACGTACCAAGGGTCAAATAGCAGATGCGGAGGATCAGCTGAGAAGCTACTACAAGCGCTTAGAGCAATTCAAGTCTTACCAAATCAAGACTGACAAATTACCGCTTTCAGCTTATCTCTTCATGAATTATGGTCCGGAAATTGTCAGCTTTTACGGAGGTAATGATGAAGCCTACCTTAATTTTGGTGGGGCGGTTTTGCTTCATTGGGAGATGATAAAATATGCTAAAAGTAAGGCTAAAAAGCGTTTTAACTTTTACGGTACTATTGAAACTGAGGCAGCTAGTTCTGGCAAAGGAAACTTTAACTTTAAGCGTCAGTTTGGCGGACAATTAGAGACGCTTGTTGGCTCATTTGATAAGACCCTCAATCCCTTCTACGATATTTTTAAGAAGACACTAGGTAAGGACTAGTTTCCATATAGAAAAAAGTCAATTGAGGCTAATTGTAATACCTCAATTGACTTTTTGTTGTTTACAAGTATTTCTTAGCGACTTCAATATCACCAGCATAATCAGTGCGTTTACCATTTACAATTTGAAAGGCATCAGCTCCCTTACCTGCGATAACAAGGGCATCTTTTGAGCCTGTAGTTTCAGACATGGCAGTTTTGATGGCCTCCTCACGATCAACAATGATACGCACCTCACGATTGATATGACTAGCAATCTCTTGGCAGATGGTAAGGGGGTCTTCCTTGTTAGGGTCATCAGCAGACAAGATGACATCTACCTCGGGGTAAGTGTTGAGGACATGACCAAAGTCTTTACGACGGCTTTCCCCCTTATTTCCAGGAGCTCCTAGTATCAAAGCAATCTTACCTTTTCGGTGGTCAGTTACGACTTGCAAGAGCTTGTCTAGACTGTCACCATTGTGAGCATAGTCGACAAATACCTTAGCACCATTTGCCTGAGTGAGAATTTCCATACGACCTGGAACAGAGGTTTGAGCGATCCCCTTTTTAATGTCTTCAAGACTGGCTCCAAGACGTAAGCAGGCTAAACTAGCAGCCATAGCATTATCCTGATTAAAGTCACCGATGAGTTGGATATCGTAATCACCAGCTAGTTTACCTTTTGCTTTAAAGCTAAATCCTGAGCTATGTTGAACGGAATTTTCAGAGTCCTTACCATAGAAGTCGTGGTCTTTATCAGCGACTTCCTCCGCAACAAAATCGAAGTGATCCATACCACTATTGACGATGACTGCTTGACTATTTTCCAAGAGCAGACGCTTGTGGTAGAAGTAGTCTTCAAAGGTTGGGTGTTCAATAGGCCCGATGTGGTCTGGACTGATGTTAAGAAAGACGCCTACATCAAAGGTTAACCCATAGACACGTTTGGTTAGATAGGCCTGACTTGAAACTTCCATAATCAGATGGGTCATGCCATTATCAACAGCTTCGGACATCATACGGAAAAGATCCAAACTCTCAGGTGTTGTTAAGGTAGACTTGAAGAAGGTTTTTCCGTCTAGTGTCGTGTTCATGGTTGAAAGCATAGCAGGTTTATGACTTTGCTTAAGAATGTTATAGGCAAAGTAGGCCGCCGTTGTTTTCCCTTTTGTCCCAGTAAAAGCCAGCAATTTCAGCTTGTCTTGAGGGTATTGGTAGAAGGCCTGAGCAACGAGGCTCATAGCTTGCTTGATATCTGAAACAATAATGGCAGGGATTCCCACTTGGTAATCTTTTTCGGATACGTAGAAGCTTAAGCCTGTTTTGACAGCATTTTCTAAAAATTCGCGCTTGAAGCCAGCTCCCTTGGCAAAGAAGAGGGAAGATGGTGTGACATCACGACTGTCGTAAGAAAGATGGTCAAAAGTCACTCCAGTCCATGAATAGTAGTAGTGACCTTGGTCAATAATATCTCTAAAATTACGGTCCTTTTTAAGAACCTCTAGAACTTGTTCAATAGTAATCATAGTTCCTATTTTAGCCTTAATGTTCTTGTTTTACAAGTCACAGCCAAAAGTTTATAATAAACTAGATTATATTTTATTCTCTAGAAAGAAAGTTATGACTGAAACTAAAACTGACACACAGCAGCAGCAGATGCTAAGAGGGACGGCATGGATGACAGCATCCAATATTATCAGTCGTCTCTTAGGGGCACTCTACATTATTCCTTGGTATGCTTGGATGGGCAAACAAGGAGACCAAGCCAATGCCCTCTTTGGTCAGGGGTATAATATTTATGCCCTTTTCCTTTTGATTTCGACAGCAGGGATTCCAGTCGCCATTGCCAAGCAGGTGTCTAAATACAATACTCTCGGCAAAATGGAAACGAGCTTCTTTCTACTCAAGCGTATCTTGTATTACATGGTCGGTCTGGGCGTCATTTTTGGGGTTTTCATGTACTTCGCTTCGCCTTGGATGTCTTATCTTTCAGGGGGAGATGGAGACTTGGTTCGAGTGATGCGTAGTCTTTCTTGGGCGGTTGTTATTTTTCCATCTATGTCTGTTTTACGAGGCTTTTTCCAGGGCTTCAATAACATGAAGCCATACGCCTTGAGTCAGATTGCGGAGCAGATTATTCGTGTCATTTGGATGCTGTTGGCAACTTTCTTCATTATGAGGATTGGGACAGGTGACTACGTGACTGCCGTTGTTCAATCGACGTTTGCCGCTTTCATCGGTATGTTGGCTAGTTATGGGGTGCTTTTCTTCTACCTTTGGAAGGAAGGTAAGCTCAAGAGTCTTTTTGGTAAGCAGGCCGTTCATCCTGATATCAATCCAACTGCAATTGTTATTGAGACATTTAAGGAAGCCATCCCCTTCATTATCACTGGGTCAGCGGTTCAACTTTTCCAGTTGATTGACCAATGGACCTTCATCCGTACTATGGAGAAGTTTACAAGCTATAGTAACAGTCAGCTTCAGGTTCTCTATGCTTATTTGTCTTCAAACCCAAGTAAGATTACTATGATTTTGATTGCCGTTGCTATTTCTATTGCTGGGGTTGGGATTCCACTCTTAACGGAAAATATGGTTAAAAAGGACCTTCGAGGGGTGGCCAAACTCATTATTAATAATCTACAGTTACTCTTGCTCTTTATTGTACCTGCTATTGCGGGTTCAGTGATTTTAGCCAAACCACTCTACACAGTCTTTTATGGAGCACCAGACAGTCAGGCTCATTTGCTTTTTGCTGCTAGTTTGATTCAAGTGATTTTCCTGGCCTTGTATAGTGTTTTAGCACCAATGCTTCAGGCCATCTTTGAGACCCGTAAAGCTATCAATTATTTTGCGATTGGGGTCGTGGTTAAGGCAATTCTTCAGCTACCATTGATTATTTTCCTAGGAGCTCTCGGCCCGGTTATTTCAACAGCTATCGGCTTAGGTGTTCCCATTGCTCTCATGTATAAGCGCCTTCACACAGTTACGCATTTTAGTCGTAAGACAGTTTTTAGAAAAGCTCTACTTATTTGTATTCTTACAGTCCTCATGGCTATTCCAGTTGCTGTCTTCTACTGGTTGTTCCAATTTATCCTATCTCCAACAAGCCGTATGGGAAGTGTCATTCATCTAGTATTAGGAGGCGGCCTGGGTATTCTGGTTTATGGTGTGCTTGCTCTTGTGACGCGTATGGCTGACCAATTGCTTGGTGCTCGAGCAGCTAGATTACGAGCTAAATTACATATTAAATAGTATTTGAAACCAAGTCTTGTAGCTTGGTTTTTTTCTTTCAACATTTTCTGAAAAAGGAGTATAATGAGGGCGTAAATATGAAATCGCTTTTATGATTTAGAATCGAGGAAAGGATTATGGGTAGTTCTAGACAGAGAGATACTAAATTAGGAACCTGTACCCCTGATCAGGTTTATCAGGTGTTGCGAACAAGCCCTCAAGGGTTAAGCACACAAGAAGTAAAAAAGAGACAAGCAACTTATGGTCCTAATCAGTTGAAAGAAAGCAAGAAAGAACCTATTTGGTTGACCTTTTTCAGGCATTTTACCAGTCTCATGGCCCTCTTATTGTGGGTCGGTGGCTGTATTGCTGTGATTTCTCATAGCTTGGAGCTGGGGATTGCGATTTGGTTGGTCAATATCATTAACGGTCTTTTTAGCTTTATTCAAGAATATAGGGCAAGTCAAGCCACGGAAGCACTGAATAAGCTTCTTCCATCCTACACCCGAGTTCTTCGTGATGGAAAGGAAGATAAAATCCTTGCACAGAACTTGGTGCCAGGTGATTTGGTTTTCATTGAAGAAGGTGACCGTATTTCTGCAGATGGACGTTTGATTGCTGTGACAGACTTGCAAGTAAATCAGTCTGCCCTCACTGGTGAGTCTAATCCCATTTATAAATCAGACCAAGCAGATTTGGCTCCTGATAAGACTGATTTGGAATATGACAATATGGTGTTTGCAGGTACCACAGTTTCCTCTGGTTCTGGACATTTTATAGTATCAGCCATCGGTATGAAAACTGAGTTCGGACAAATTGCAGACTTGACGCAAAACCTAGCTCAGGAAAAAAGTCCACTGCAAAAGGAACTAGACCATTTGACCAAACAGATTTCGGTCATCGCAGTATCTGTAGGTCTCTTCTTTATGATTGCAGCAACACTATTTGTTCACCAACCTTTGTCTCAAGCCTTCATCTTTGCCTTGGGTATGATTGTTGCCTTTATCCCTGAGGGGCTACTTCCTACAGTTACTCTATCTCTAGCTATGGCTGTACAGCGCATGGCTAAAGAACATGCTTTAGTGAAAAAATTGTCTTCTGTTGAGACACTCGGAGCAACCTCTGTTATTTGCTCAGATAAAACAGGGACCCTGACTCAAAATGCCATGACAGTTAATCATTTATGGACCTTGTCAGGTAATTATGAGGTGACTGGACTAGGTTACGCACCAGAAGGACACATTGAGCAGGATGGTCACCCTGTTTCTCTTAAAGAAAATGACCTCCTGAATCGTCTGGTCCGCTTTTCTCATTTGGCTAGTAATGCTCAAGTGGTTGCGCCAAGTGCTGACAATCCCAATTATACGGTCTTGGGAGACCCGACTGAAGCTTGTCTTAATGTTCTTGCAGAAAAAGCAGGCCTTGATTTAAATGACAACCACATCTGGGCTCCTCGGATTAAAGAAATTCCCTTTGATTCTGACCGTAAACGGATGACAACAGTACATAGTCTCGAAAAAGGTCTGGATGGTAGTCACCATATTTCCATCACTAAGGGTGCGCCTAAAGAAGTGATGGAACTTTGCTCAGACTATTATGATGGTCAAGGAGCAATCAAATCTATGACCACTACAGAACGTCAAGCTATTCTTGCTGCTAACGATCAATTTGCTCGTGACGGCTTGCGTGTTTTAGCTGTCGCTTATCGTCCTTTGGAAAGCCAACATATCAAAGAAGACGAGTGGGATATGCGGACCCTCGAAGAAGATATGGTCTTTGTGGGACTCGTTGCCATGAGTGATCCCCCACGTCAAGGTGTCCGTGAAGCAATTGAGCAATGTCACCGTGCCAGTATTCGCATTATCATGGTGACAGGTGACTATGGGTTGACAGCTCTTAGTATTGCCAAGAAAATTGGAATTGTAAAAGGTGACAATGCCCGTGTTGTTTCAGGTCTTGAACTGGCAGATATGACCGACCAAGATCTCAAAGAAGCTCTTAAAGGGGAGATTGTTTTTGCTCGTGTAGCTCCTGAACAAAAATATCGTGTAGTCAATGCACTTCAGGAACTTGGTGAGGTTGTTGCTGTTACTGGTGATGGTGTTAATGATGCCCCTGCTCTTAAAAAGGCTGACATCGGTGTAGCTATGGGGGTATCGGGAACTGACGTAGCCAAGGAATCTGCCGATATGATTTTAACGGATGACCACTTTGCTTCTATTGTCCATGCTGTTGAAGAAGGACGTGCCGTTTACCGAAATATTCAAAAATTTTTGACCTATATTTTTAATTCTAATACTCCAGAAGCTATTCCCTCTGCTTTCTTCTTGTTCTCCTTGGGGCGTATTCCTCTTCCCTTAACAGTTATGCAAATCCTAGCTATTGACCTTGGAACGGATATGATGCCAGCTTTGGGACTGGGGGTTGAGCCACCTGAAGAAGGCGTTATGAACAGACCACCAAGACGTCTATCAGATCGTTTGCTGAATCGACAATTACTATTAAAAGCCTTTGCTTGGTATGGTATGATTGAGTCTGTCTTGGCTATGGGGGCCTTCTTCCTTAATTATTGGGTTAATCAAGGGCACCTGAATTATCTAACTAGTTCAGGACCTCTTTACCGAGAGGCAACAACCATGACCTTGGGAGCCATCATCTTCACACAGATTGGTATGGCTATGAATAGTCGCAAGGGTAGAGGATCTATTTTCCAAATCAAACCATTTGCTAATAGAATTATTAGTCTGGGGATTGTCTTAGAAATCATTCTCTTTATTCTCCTGTCTTATGTGCCTCTTTTCCACACTCTTTTTAATACAGCTCCGATTGGTCTTGATGACTGGCTTTATTTACTCCTCTGTCCATTTATCATTATGGCTCTAGAGGAAATAAGGCACAGACTGTTTGATTAAAAGTAAGCCGACGGCTTACTTTTAAGTTATTACTAATAGATATAGAGGATGCCCAAAAGGTTATAGATATTAACTATAACTAACTATCAAGAATCCGTATGATGGACTTCCCATTATTTTTCAGAAAATAGTGATAAAATAGAGGACATAGATATGGAGTATATCCACTTTACCGAGTAGAAAGGACAAATTATGACACAAGAATATCAATTAGAAACTATTCTGGCACATGCTGGAATCAATTCGGATGAAGCAACAGGAGCCTTGGCTTCCCCTATTCATTTTTCAACAACATACCAACACCCAGAGTTTGGACATTCTACTGGTTTTGACTATACACGAACGAAGAATCCAACCCGTTCAACGGTGGAAAAAGCATTAGCTGCTATTGAAAAGGCAGACTATGCTATTGCGACAAGTTCAGGAATGAGTGCTATTGTTTTAGCCTTTGAAATTTTCCCTGTAGGTAGCAAGGTTGTCGCTGCACGTGACCTTTACGGAGGTTCTTTCCGTTGGTTCAACGACAAAGAAAAAGAAGGACGTTTCTTCTTTGAATACACTAACACAGAAGATGAAATGATTGCGGCTATCAACGAAGACACTGATATTGTCTATATTGAAACACCGACAAACCCACTTATGATTGAGTTTGATATTGAGAAAGTAGCTCGGATTGCCCATGAAAAGGGTGCGGTGGTTATTGTTGATAATACTTTCTATAGTCCAATCTACCAAACCCCGATTCCACTAGGTGCTGAAATTGTTGTTCATTCGGCGACTAAGTATCTTTCTGGTCATAATGATGTCTTGGCAGGTGTTGTTGTTACTAGCAACCAGGAATTTTATGATAAGCTCAGTTACAACCTCAACACTACTGGTCCAAATTTGTCTCCATTTGATAGCTATATGCTCATGCGTGGACTTAAGACCCTAAAACTTCGTATGGAGGCTTCGACGGCTAATGCTCAAGCAGTTGTGGCTTTCTTGAAAAAATCATCTGCTGTCAAAGAAGTTCTCTACCCAGGTAAGGGTGGGATGATTTCCTTCAAAGTGGCTAACAAAGATAAGATTCCAACTATTATCAATGCTCTTAAGGTCTTTACATTTGCAGAGAGTCTTGGTGGTGTTGAAAGTTTGATTACTTACCCAACAACACAAACTCACGCAGATATTCCAAGTGATGTGCGTGCTTCGTATGGATTGACAGACGACTTGCTTCGTCTGTCAATTGGTATTGAAGCAGCTGATGATTTGATTACTGACTTGGAAAATGCCCTTAGTCTTTAAGGAGTTATCTATGACATGTTATGATTTTACAACACAACCAAATCGCTTAAACCAAAACACTATGAAATGGCACGAAGCCGAAAGTAATCCAGAACTCCTTGAGCTTTGGGTTGCTGATATGGACTTCCTACCTGTTCCTGAGATTAGGGATGCAGTCATCAACTATGCTGAGACACATATTTTTGGTTATCCTTATCCAAGTGATGAGCTTTATCAGTCCATTATTAATTGGGAAAAAAATCAACATGGTTACGTCGTTGATAAAGAGAGTATTGTGCTCATTGAAGGCGTTGTCCCAGCCATTTCAACAGCTATTCAAGCCTTTACGAAAGAAGGCGATGCTGTTCTCATCAACACACCAGTTTATCCGCCTTTTGCTCGTTCTGTCCGTTTGAATAATCGTCAGTTGATTGAGAATAGTCTTGTTAAGGTTAATGGGCATTTCGAAATTGATTTTGAACAATTGGAACGTGATATCGTTGATAATGAGGTTAAACTTTATGTTTTCTGTAGCCCACATAATCCAGGTGGTCGTGTCTGGACTAAGGAAGAATTGGCCAAGGTAGCAGACCTCTGCCAGAAACATGGTGTCCTCTTGGTATCTGATGAAATCCACCAAGACTTGGCCTTGTATGGGAATAAGCATGTCTCTATGAACACTATTTCTGATGCTTACAAGGATTTTACTTTGGTCCTTAGTTCAGCGACAAAAACCTTTAATATTGCTGGGACTAAAAATAGTTTTACTATTATTGAAAATGAAGACTTGCGTAAGGCTTTTAAACAAAAACAATTGGCTAATAACCAACACGAAATTCCAACCATTGGTTTGATAACGACTCAGGCTGCCTTGACCTACGGTCAAGCTTGGTTAGAAGAATTGAAGACTGTTATTGAAACAAATATTAATCTTTTGACTAAAGAACTTAGTGAAAAGACCAATATTAAAGTGATGAAACCTGAGGGTACTTACCTAGTTTGGCTTGATTTCTCAGCTTATGAACAAGATCATAATGAACTTGGACGCTTACTTAAAGAAGAAGCCAAGGTGGTCCTAAATGATGGAATTACTTTTGGTTCTGAAGGGGAAAAACATTTCCGTTTCAACGTCGCGACCCCAACAACAGTTGTTGCTGAAGGTGTAAAACGTCTGGTTTCTGTCTTTGGCAAATAAGAGAAGGTGATGCTAGGCTTCTGCATCACTTTTTCTTGTCTATACATAGAGTAAGATTTTTATTGTGAAACTAAAAATATAAGAGTGACGCAAGTTCCAACTCATTAAAGACAGTGATGTTCTTAATTTTCTCTTTTCCAGGCAACAATATGTAAATAAGATTAGAAAAAATATAAATAACATTAGATTTTGCTATTTTAAATCTCATCGACTATAGAAGCTTATAGAATTGCTTGTTTTAGGCGTTAATACTTTGATACATGATAGCATTTTACAAAAAATGCGATAGTGTTATTAAAAAAAGATTGGAATTTGAATTAAAAAATGATAGAATGGAGAGCATGGATGACCAAGAGGAGAGTTTAAATGGACAATACAGCTAAATCACATTCGAAAGCAATAGCTCCAAAGCAATCCGAGTGCAAGAAGATGCGTTACAGTATTCGTAAGGTGGCAACTGTAGGGGCAACATCAGCACTTGTTGGAACTTTGGCATTTCTGGGAGTAAGCCATGTAAAGGCTGATCAAGTTACTGAAACAGCATCATCTGTAGCTACGACAACAACAGAAAAAAGCACAGTATTCATAGCATTAGCAAGTGAAACAGAAACAAGTACAGCAACTTCAGAAGTGGTCAACTCTTCATCTACACACTCAGAAGTAGAAACAACAGTGACTACGTCACAGTCAAGTAAGACAAGTTCACCGATAACTGAAGATAAGGCGTCTAGCACCGCAGTATCATCTTCACCGGCAACAACATCACCTGTTACAACAGAAGCTACAGTTTCTACCTCAGAGTCTTCAGTAGAGGAGCCAACACCTAAAGCAAACTCAGAATCAGCTGCTACCCACACAGAACTTGCACTCAAACTTTCTGAAAATAGTGCTGCCAATGCAAATCTTCATAAACTCAACGGTCGTATCAAGTCTATTGTCGAAGATACCTTGACTTCAGACCAAATTGTTGCCTTAACTGAAGAAGAACTTAAAGCTCTCAACAAAGTTGATTTTAGCGACAAAACAATCAAGGGTACGGGCACTAGCTTGACTTACCGTAACTTGAAAGATATCGTTGCTAGTTTCTTAAAGCAAGATAGCAAGTTGGCAGTTCCTTACTTTAAGGCGGATACAATTATCAATATGCCTGCCTTCAATACTGTCGACGCCCAAACCATGGAAAAAGAAGAAATCGATGTTTGGGATTCTTGGCCAGTCCAAGATGCTGAATCGGGAGTTGTAAGCAATTGGAACGGTTATCAATTGGTCATTGCAATGGCTGGTGCACCAAAGAAAAACTCGAATCATATCTATTTGCTATATAGTAAATATGGAGATAATGATTTCACTCATTGGAAAAATGCAGGTCCAATCTTTGGTTATCATGCTCTTGAGGATGACCAACAATGGTCGGGTTCAGCGACTGTTAACTCTGATGGTAGCATCCAGCTCTTCTATACTATGAATGATACCAGTGCTGGTAAGTTGAACTGGCAACAATTGGCTAGTGCAACACTTAACTTGGCTGTTGAAAATGATGACGTTGTTCTCAAATCAGTGGAAAATGATCATATTCTTTTTGATGGAGACAATTACCATTACCAAAGTTATCCAAAATTCATGGATACTTTTAATGACGACCACAACCATGACGGTATTCCTGACCGTGCGGATAACTATTGTCTTCGTGATCCACATATCATTGAAGACAAAGGAAGCCGTTACCTTATTTTCGAATCAAATACGGGTGATGAAAATTACCAAGGCGAAAAACAAGTCTATACCTGGTCAAACTATGGAGGAGATGACGCCTTCAATCTTAAGTCATTCCTTAATATCATCAATAATAAACACCTCTATGACCTTGCATCATGGGCCAACGGTTCTATCGGCATCATAAAACTCGATGATAATGAGAAAAATCCATCTGTCGCCGAACTCTACACTCCTCTTGTTACCAGTCATATGGTTACTGATGAAGTAGAGCGTCCAAGTGTTGTTAAGATGGGTAACAAATATTACCTTTTCGCTGCCTCACGTATCAGTAAATCTACGGATGCTGAAGGTACTGTAGCGGTTCGTGGAGCTGTTGGTGATGACGTTGTTATGTTAGGCTTCGTTTCAGATAGCCTTCGAGGCAAATACCGTCCACTTAATGGTTCAGGTGTGGTCTTGACAGCTTCTGTACCAGCTGACTGGCGTACGTCCACCTATTCTTATTATGCTGTTCCTGTTGAAGGCTCACCGGATACCCTTTTGGTTACTTCTTATATGACTAATCGTGGTGGTGTTGCTGGTGCTGAGAATAAATCAACATGGGCCCCAAGCTTCCTCATCAAGATGAATGCAGATGATACTACAGTAGTTCTCCCTAAGATGACTAACCAAGGAGATTGGATTTGGGACCAGTCAAGTGAAAGTTTGGTACACGTGGGTGATCAAAACACTGCTAAATTACCGAACGAAGACTTTAAAGTAGATTATCATGTGGTGTCAAATTATGGTCTTAAACCCCATACTTACCCTGCAGTTGCAGTTTCAACAGGTGTCTCTGAGGCTCATGATGTCTTGACTGTTACCGTTAAAGATAGCGAAAGTAATAATACTGGCAAGTCAGAAGGGTCAATAAGTCCAACAGATGGTAACCATTCTGCTGATGATAAGACTAAACCGACCGATGGTAATCAATCGTCAGTTGATAATGTAGACAAGCCAACAAGTCCAACGAATCCAGATTCTCCAATTCGTAGACCATTCCCATATTTTGCAGATCGTTCTGCTAATGATGGGGAATTTTATGAAGAAGATTATGAAGAGGTTCCGGAAAAACCCTCAACAGGGGATACTATAAGTAGCAGACATACCGTCGCACAAGCTACAGATATTGTGACACCATTACCAGAAGCTATTTCATCAAGTGAACCAGCTGTTCCAACGACTGTTGCTAAAGAAGGGATTAGTACTGAAGCGGAGTCTCCTAAAGTAACTAAGTCCCACGAATCAAGTGAGGTTGAGGTAGCAACTAAGTCAGATGAAGTCGTTAAGTCTGAAAAGACAGATACAGATAAAGATAATAAGACTAAAGTTGCTGCTAAACTTGCCATTACACATAAGACACCGAGTGTCTCTGAAGGACCAAATGCCAATATACTGACAATTTTAGCAACGATCTTTGCAGCGATTGCGAGTCTATCTCTTTTTGGTTATGGATTGGTTACGGGTAAAATTCAGTTGCCTAAAAAATAAGCATTAACCCCTTTTCAAAACGTTTGCTAGTAAAGCAAGCGTTTTTGTTGTGTTTTTGATATAATGGAGTGAATATATAGCAAAGGAAGAAACTATTATGGGTAAATTTCAAGTTATTTCACATCCATTGATTCAACATAAACTCTCAATCCTACGTCGTGAGGATACCTCTACTAAGGATTTTCGTGAGTTAGTTAACGAAATCGCTATGCTTATGGGTTACGAAGTATCACGTGACCTTCCTCTTGAAGAAGTTGAAATTCAAACGCCAATCACAAAAACAACCCAAAAACAACTATCTGGTAAGAAATTGGCTATTGTCCCAATCCTTCGTGCAGGTATCGGTATGGTAGATGGTCTCCTAAGCCTTGTGCCTGCTGCTAAAGTTGGTCATATTGGTATGTACCGTGATGAAGAAACTCTGGAGCCGGTTGAGTACCTCGTTAAATTACCAGAAGATATTGATCAACGTCAGATTTTTGTAGTTGATCCAATGCTTGCGACTGGTGGTTCAGCTATCTTAGCGGTAGATTCACTTAAAAAGCGTGGCGCTGCTAATATTAAGTTTGTTTGTTTGGTTGCAGCACCAGAAGGTGTTAAAAAATTGCAAGAGGCTCATCCAGATATTGATATCTACACAGCATCACTAGATGAGAAACTTAATGAACATGGCTATATTGTTCCAGGCCTCGGAGATGCAGGCGATCGTTTATTTGGTACCAAATAGGTTCAAAAAGGGAGTTTTCCCTTTTTGTTTTGCTTATATTATGCAGAAAATAATCGTTTAGAAAATTTGAAGTAGTGGAAATCTCTTTTGAATTAGCACTCTATGAAAAAGAGTGCCAATAAAAATGTTTTTTATTTGACCTAATTTGACTAAAATCATATAATAACATCAAGACATTATTAAAAGGAGGATTCGTATGATTCCTGTAGTTATTGAACAAACATCACGTGGTGAGCGTTCTTATGACATTTACTCACGTTTGCTCAAGGATCGTATCATCATGTTAACAGGTCCTGTTGAAGATAATATGGCAAACTCAATTATCGCCCAACTCTTGTTCTTGGATGCTCAAGACAATACGAAAGATATTTATCTTTATGTTAATACGCCTGGTGGATCAGTTTCAGCAGGTCTTGCCATTGTTGACACCATGAATTTTATCAAGTCCGATGTTCAAACCATCGTTATGGGGATGGCAGCATCAATGGGTACTATTATCGCTTCAAGTGGTACTAAAGGGAAACGTTTTATGTTGCCAAATGCAGAATACATGATTCACCAACCAATGGGTGGTACTGGTGGCGGTACGCAACAAACAGATATGGCTATCGCAGCAGAACACTTGCTCAAGACGCGTAATAACTTGGAGCAAATATTGGCTGATAATTCCGGTCAATCCATTGAAAAGGTTCATATTGATGCCGAACGTGATAATTGGATGAGTGCTCAAGAAACGCTCGAATATGGTTTTATCGACGAAATTATGGCTAACAACCAATTAAAATAAGCTTAGCTTATCTTAGATAAGAGTCGGATGTTAATCGGTCTAATAAGGGCCGATTCATCTGACTTTTTGTGTTATAATAAGAAACATGTTAATAATCAATGAGGAGCTGCTTGCTATTGATCAAGCCATAGATAGTCTTGTTTTGCACTTTTTAGGATTGCCAGAGGTAGAAGTTTATCGCTTAAAACGTCAGAAATTCGAAGGAGATAGAACACTCCAGCAACAACTTCTGGAATTTCAGGAATTAAGGGAAAGCTATGAAGAAGCCAAAAAATATGAAGCCTATAGATCAGACGTTCGTGACTTAAAGCGACAAGTCCTGAGGATGAAGCGCCAAATTGATTTAAATGAAGTAGTTATAGCTTATCGACAGGCTGAGCTTGATTTGCAGGCGATTATGGCCTCACTTGGTCAGGACATTGCGCAAGCTGTATCAGACCAAATTTTCATTGATACAGGGCTACCTCTTGCCCCCCACAAGCCCCATCATAAAAAAGGTGCCACTAACATAAAGGAGAAAATGAGTAATGATTAAACGTCAGGGCATTATTGTCTATTTATACTATAATAGAGACTTACGTAAGATTGCCAAGTTTGGGGATGTTGTCTACCATTCTTATAAGATGCGTTATGTACACCTTTATGTAGATGAGGATAAGGTTGAGGATGTATTGGCAGAACTAGAAGGAATGAAGGCGGTAAAAAAAGTTCTTCCTTCTTACTATTCAGACATTGATATGGACTTTGTAGGTAGTCTGGAGCGCTATGACACCTCTGTTCCTGAACCATTTAAGAACTTTTCTCTTTAAGGAGAAAAGTTTTTTTCTCTTGGTAAGAGCTATCCCTAAAGCAATGGAAACGATTGCTAGAAAGAGATTATAAGTGTGTGGTTATTGACAATTGTCTGATAATTCTGTAAGCTATAAGGTGGACTTTTTTAAGAAAATATTAAGGAGAAATCTTATGCCTAAAAAGATCACACTTATTGTGTTAGCCTTTTTTGCATCCATTTTCTTGGTTGCTTGTGGTAAGTCACCCGACGTGACTGCTAAAGCCACTGGTACCAAGATTGGGGATACGATTAAGATCGGTGTCAACATGGAGTTGACAGGTCCTGTTGCGGCCTATGGTAAAGCCGAGCAAAATGGTATTAAGTTGGCTGTTGAAGAAATCAATAAAGCTGGCGGTGTTGATGGTAAAAAGCTAGAACTCGTCACTAAAGATAATAAATCTGAAAATGCTGAAGCTTCAACATCTTCAACTAACTTGGCTATCCAGAATAATGTAAATGCTATCGTTGGTCCAGCAACATCTGGTGCAGTTGCTGCTGCCAGCCTTGTATCTCAAAAAACAGGGGTTCCTTTGATGACTCCATCTGGTACACAGGATGACCTTACGGTAGATGCTAAAGGAACGAAGAAATTCGTTTTCCGTACAACCTTTAAAGATAGTTACCAAGGTAAAGTTTTGGCAGCCTATTCTTTTAATAACTTGCATGCTAAGAAGGTCGTTCTATACTACGATAATGCTTCTGATTACGCTAAGGGGATTGCGGATGAATTCAAGCGTGAGTACAAAGGCCAAATCGTTACTGAAGCAACTTTCGCTTCAGGGGATAAGGACTATCAATCAGCTTTGACTAAATTCAAAGATCTTGATTATGATGCTATTGTAATGCCTGGTTATTATACTGAGACTGGTATTATCACTAAACAAGCACGTGACCTTGGAATTGATAAACCAATCCTTGGACCTGACGGATTTAGTGATGCGAAATTTACAGAGCTTGCAGGTAAAAAGAATGCCTCAAACGTTTACTACGTATCAGGATATTCAACAAAAGTTTCTCTTTCTGATAAAGCATCAGGCTTCATCGAAGCATATAAGAAAACTTACAAGACTGAACCAAATATGTTTGCTGCGTTAGCCTACGACTCTGTTTATATGGTTGCAGAAGCCTCTAAGGGTGCGAAAACATCAGTTGATATTACCAATAATCTTGCAAAAATGAAAAACTTTGTTGGGGTTACCGGTAAAATGACAATTGACAAGGAGCATAACCCGATTAAAGCAGCTCTTATGGTTAAAAGAGATAATGGTGAAGAAGTTTCAGCAGAAGCCGTTGAAATTGGAAAATAAGCTCTTATCTTTACTGAAAATGAACTAGAAAGTTTGGTTATATATGTTTTTTGAACAACTTCCCCAACAACTAGTCAATGGTATCATCTTGGGTAGTATCTATGCCCTACTTGCCCTTGGTTATACTATGGTTTATGGGATTATCAAATTGATTAACTTTGCCCATGGAGACATCTACATGATAGGTGCCTTCGTTGGTTACTATGCGATTAACAGCTTGAAGATGAATTTCTGGATTGCCCTTGTGTTCTCCATGATTGTATGTGCCATTTTAGGGGTTGTTATCGAGTTCTTGGCTTATCGCCCACTCCGTAATTCAACACGTATTTCTGCCTTGATTACGGCCATTGGTGTGTCGTTCTTCCTTGAATACATCATGGTTTACTTCGTCGGAGCAGACACACGTTCATTCCCACAATCAATTAAAATGCATACCTATCATCTTGGATCAATCTCTGTGACAAATGTGCAATTGCTGATTTTGGTGGTTGCCCTTGTTCTCATGGTTGCTCTGCAATTGATTGTTAAGAAAACTAAAATGGGTAAAGCCATGCGTGCGGTATCTGTAGATAGCGATGCAGCTGAATTGATGGGTATTAATGTTAACAATACTATCAGCTTTACATTTGCTCTTGGCTCTTCACTTGCGGGTGCTGCCGGTGTCCTTATTGGACTTTACTACAACTCAATTGAACCTCTTATGGGTATGACACCAGGTATTAAAGCCTTTGTTGCTGCTGTTCTTGGTGGTATCGGTATTATCCCAGGCGCAGCCCTTGGTGGATTTGTTATCGGTATTTTGGAGACTCTATCAACTGCAATTGGTTTGTCAAGTTACCGTGATGCCATTGTTTATGGTGTCTTGATTGTTATCCTCTTGGTTCGTCCAGCGGGTATCCTCGGTAAAAATGTGAAAGAGAAGGTGTAAGACATGAAGAAAAATCTAAAAGTAAACCTTATTTGGTTTGGTCTTATCATTGGGCTCTTCCTTATCTTGAAAGGCCTTGAACTTTCAGGTATCATGAACCTTTACTACATCCAAATCTTAATGGGAATTGGTATTTCAATTCTTATGGGACTTGGTACTAACTTGGTCCTAGGTTTCTCAGGACAATTTACACTTGGACAAGCCGGTTTCATGGCAATTGGTGCTTACTCATCTGCTATTATTACTGGCATGATGCCAACTTATGATGGTTTCTACCTCTCTATGGTTGTTGGTGTTATCATTGCAGCTGTCGTTGCCCTTATCTTTGGTCTACCTACTCTTCGTTTGAAGGGGGATTACCTTGCCATTGCCACTCTTGGTATGGCGGAAATTATCCGTATTATTATTGTTAATGGTGGTGAATTGACCAATGGTGCCGCTGGTTTGACAGGAATTCTTCCTTATACAAGCTGGCCTGTCATTTATTTCTTTGTAGTCATCATCACAATTTTAGTGCTAAACTTCTTGCGTTCAGCGACTGGTCGTCAAGCTATTACACTTCGTGAAGATGAAATTGCTGCAGAGTCAATGGGTGTTAACGTCACAAAAATGAAGGTACTTATCTTTGTTATCGGTGCCATGATTTCAGCGATTGCCGGTTCACTTTATGTTAGCTACATCGGTACTGTCGTGCCAAAAGATTTCACCATTATGAAATCAATTGATTACCTTATCATTGCCGTCCTTGGTGGTCTCGGATCAATTACAGGTACTGTCATTGCCGCTATTGTTCTTGGTATTATCAATATGTTCCTTCAAAACGTTTCAAACCTCCGTATGATTATTTACGCATTGGCTTTGATTCTTGTCATGCTTTTCCGCCCAAGTGGACTTCTTGGAACGAAAGAACTCTATCTCTCAAAATTCTTCAATAAATCTAAGGAGGGCAAATAAAAATGGCACTTCTTGAAGTTAAAAAATTGACTAAAAATTTTGGTGGTCTGACTGCCGTTGGTGATGTTTCAATGGAACTCAACGAGGGTGAATTGGTCGGACTTATCGGACCAAACGGTGCTGGTAAGACAACCTTGTTCAACTTGTTGACAGGTGTTTATGAACCAAGTGAAGGAACCGTTACCCTCGATGGTACAGTTCTAAATGGTAAGGCACCTTATAAGATTGCTTCTCTTGGTTTGTCACGTACCTTCCAAAATATCCGCCTTTTCAAAGATATGACTGTACTTGAAAATGTTCTTGTTGGTTTGTCAAATAAACAACCTTCAAACTTCTTTGCATCACTCTTGCGTTTGCCTAAGTACTATTCAGGTGAAGAAGAGTTGAAAGAAAAAGCCATGAAATTATTGGCTATCTTCAATTTGGATGATGAAGCAGAAACACTTGCGAAAAACCTGGCATATGGACAACAACGTCACTTGGAAATTGTACGTGCATTAGCAACGGAACCTAAAATTCTTTTCCTTGATGAACCAGCTGCAGGTATGAACCCACAAGAAACAGCTGAGTTGACGGCTCATATTCGTCAAATTCAAAAAGACTTTGGTATCACAATTATCTTGATTGAGCACGATATGAGTCTGGTCATGGATGTTACTGAGCGTATCTATGTTTTGGAATATGGACGCTTGATTGCAGAAGGAACACCTGATGAAATTAAGAATAACAAACGTGTTATTGAAGCTTACTTGGGAGGTGAAGCATAATGGCTATGTTAAAAGTTGAAAATCTCTCAATTAAATACGGATCAATTGAAGCTGTTAAAAATGTTAGCTTTGAGGTTAATGAAGGTGAAGTTGTAACACTTATCGGTGCTAATGGTGCCGGTAAGACATCTATTCTTCGTACCATTTCTGGTCTTGTTCGTCCAACTGCTGGAACCATTTCGTACCTTGGAAAAGATATTCACAAAACACCAGCTCGTAAGATTGTCGCAGAAGGATTGGCTCAGGTTCCAGAAGGGCGCCATGTTTTCCCAGGATTAACTGTCTTGGAAAATCTTGAAATGGGAGCCTTCCTTCATACAAATAAAGAGGAAAATGCAGCTCTCTTGAAGAAAGTCTTCCAACGTTTTCCACGTCTAGAAGAACGTAAAAATCAAGATGCAGCCACACTTTCTGGTGGTGAGCAACAAATGCTTGCGATGGGCCGTGCCCTTATGAGCCGTCCAAAACTCTTGCTTTTGGATGAACCTTCAATGGGACTTGCCCCAATCTTTATTCAAGAAATTTTCGACATTATCGAAGATATCAAGGCACAAGGGACTACCGTTCTTTTGATTGAACAAAATGCCAATAAGGCTTTGTCAATTGCGGATCGTGGTTATGTTCTTGAAACTGGTAAAGTCGTTCTTTCAGGTACTGGTAAAGAGCTTCTTGCGTCAGACGAAGTTCGTAAAGCCTATCTTGGAGGATAAGAAAAAGCGCCCAAGGGCGTTTTTCTATAGTCTTATCGTGATTGTAATTTGCTAATTTTTCAGTAAAATAGTGCAATCGTTTACAATTAGTGTGGTATAATACAAGTAAGAAATTATTCGGAGGAAAATGAAAATGGCAGTAAAAGATTTTATGGCGAAGCGTGTGGTCTACGTTTCACCACAAACAACTGTTGCAGCAGCTGCAGACATTATGCGTGAAAAAGGTTTGCGCCGCTTACCAGTAATTGAGAACGACAAGCTGGTTGGTCTTATCACAGAAGGGACAATGGCTGATGCCTCACCATCTAAAGCAACTAGCTTATCAATCTATGAGATGAACTATCTTCTTAATAAGACAAAGGTAGGAGACATTATGATCAAGAATGTCCTTACTGTTTCCAAATATGCTAGTCTTGAGGATGCTATCTATATCATGCTTCAAAATAAAGTTGGTGTTCTTCCCGTTGTGGACAATGACCAAATTTCTGGAATTATTACAGACAAGGATGTTTTTCGTGCCTTTTTGGAAATCTCTGGCTATGGTCAAGCCGGAATCCGTATTGGGCTTGAAGTCTTAGATACGCCACGTGTCCTGGAAAAAATTGCCAACCTCATTTCTAGTGAAAATCTCAACATTGAACGTACAATTGTTGCACCTAAAAATGATACTGTTCTTCGTGTTGAACTTCAAGTTGAAGGGGATGTGGAACCAGAACACCTTAAAAAAGTTTTTGTAGAAGCAGGGTTTACAGTTACCGAAATTGCTGAAACAGAATCAAAAGAGTTAGACTAATAAGAAAAGGGAGTCAGAGCTTAACGAATTTATCTCTGAATCTCACTCCCATAGGTTAGTAGCTTAGCAACAGGTTCTTCTATTTGAACGACTAGTTGCCGGCTATAAGTTTTTGACAGTAAAAAAAGAAGCTGAACATTTAATGTTCTAGCTTCTTTTTTGTTAGTCTTGGAAATCATAAAGTGTTGTAGAAAGGTAACGTTCACCATTATCAGGCAATAGTGTCAATACTTTTTTACCTTCGCCGAGTTCAGCGGCAACTTTAAGAGCAGCAGCAATAGCAGCACCTGATGAGATACCAGCTAGGAAACCTTCCTCGCTACCCAATGTACGTGATGTTGCGATAGCTTCATCAGAAGGAATACGCACAACACTGTCATATGATTTTGTATCCAATGTGTCAGGAATAAATCCAGTTGAAATACCTTGAATTTTGTGTGGCCCTGGTTTGTCACCATTCAATACAGCAGATTCATCAGCTTCAATACCATAAACTTTGATATTTGGGTTAGCAGCTTTCAGAGTTTTAGAAACACCTGAAATAGTACCACCAGTACCGATACCTGCGACAAAGGCATCCAAACCATCTGCACCAAAATCTTCAAGAATCTCTTGGCCAGTTGTATCAGCATGAACAGCTGGATTTGAAGGGTTAGCAAATTGAAGTGGCACCCAACCATTGCGTTCAGCCGCAACTTCCTTAGCTTTAGCGATAGCACCCTTCATTCCTTCGCTACCAGGTGTCAAAACAAGTTCAGCACCATAAGCTTGGATGATTTTACGACGTTCAACACTCATTGTGTCAGGCATTACGATAACGATCTTGTAGCCTTTGGCAGCGCCAACCCAAGCTAGACCAATACCAGTGTTACCTGAAGTTGGTTCAACGATAGTATCTCCAGGTTTAATTGTACCGGCTTTTTCAGCATCTTCAATCATACGAAGAGCAATACGGTCTTTAACTGAAGAACCAGGGTTAAATGCTTCAAGTTTAACATAAACATCTGCTGAACCTTCTGGAACAATAGAGTTAAGTTTAATAACTGGTGTTTTTCCAACAAGTTCGGTAATTGAGTTGTAAATTGTCATATTTAAAATCCTCTTAATCTTTGGTTGATGGTTTTAAGTATACGACGGTAGGCCTAACTTGTAAAATACATCTTCTTTATCACTGTGATAACGTTTAACTATCAAAGGGAAATTTCAACGATTTTTTTGCCAGACTTTTGATAACTTACTTTTCCTTGATAGAAGTTAGTAAGCTCTTGTCCAAGCCTTTCAATTTCAGACTCTTCAACAAACAAAGTTGTAGAAACATCAGATAAGAAAGTTGTATCAAATTCTTGGAGCCCTTCTTTTTCAAGAAAATTGGAGAAGACTTGGTATTGAGAGTAGGTTAACTCTATGGTTAGCCCAGTTAATTCCTTGACTTCAACTCGACCAATTTCTTCAATGGCATGAGCAACGCTACCAGAGTAAGCACGGATAAGGCCACCAGCTCCAAGCTTGATTCCACCAAAATAACGGGTTACCACTGCTACGACATTAGTTAGTCCTTGTTTTTCTAGGACAGTAAGCATGGGAACACCAGCCGTCCCAGAAGGTTCACCATCATCACTAGAACGCTTAATTTGCCCATCTTCTCCGACAATCATTGCTGAGCAAGAGTGATTGGCCTTGTGATGCTCTTTTTTAATCTGAGCAATATATTCTCTTCCTTCTTCTTCACTGCTAATGCGTTTTAAGTGACAAATAAAACGAGATTTTTTGATTTCTTCTTCAACGATCCCATCGTTGACAATAGTTTTGTAATCCATAAAAAAATTTTATCATAAAAACGTGAATTCAAACATATTTTCGAATAGAAAGGTATGGTACCTAAAGAATATTATGGACGACTATTTACAGAAGATCAATTGCCAACAGACTATTATTCTGAGGCTTTAACATTAGAAAGCATGGTAAAGATAGATAATCAACTCAGGTGCAAAAGATGTTTTAGTCCAATAGAGGAAGAATGGCAATTACCAAATGGCAAACATTACTGCAGAGCTTGTATAGTCTTTGGTAGAAACCAAGAAGGGAAGCAACTTTATTACTTTGCTTCAAAAGAAGCTGACATCAACTTTCCTGTTCTAAAGTGGTCGGGGAAATTAACTTCTTATCAAGCTGAGGTCTCAGAGAAACTGTTGAAAACTTATCAACAACAGAAAAACAGTCTTGTACATGCTGTAACTGGTGCTGGTAAGACGGAAATGATTTATAAAATCGTTGCCTATGTTCTTGAAACTAAAGGCCGAGTTGCTATTGCCAGTCCTCGGGTTGATGTTTGCCGAGAATTGCATATACGTCTTCAAAGAGATTTTACGTGTAGTATTTCCTTACTTCATGCTGAAAGCGAGCCATACGACGGGAGTCCGCTTGTCATAGCCACCACTCATCAATTGATAAAATTTTATCAGAGTTTTGACTTAATTATCGTTGACGAAGTAGATGCCTTCCCCTTTGTAGGAAATCCTATGTTAAATCATGCTGTTAAGCAGGCAAAGAAAAAAAACGGACAGCTTATTTACCTAACAGCAACTTCTACAGTATCTCTGGAAGAGCAAGTACGAGTCGGTGTACTAGAAAAACACCACCTTGCCAGACGCTTTCATGGTAACCCTTTAGTGATTCCTCATTTCTTTTGGCAAGGAAAATTACAACAATCTTTATCTAGACAAAAACTTCCAAGACCCCTCCTTAGACAACTCAAGAAGCAAAGAAAATCAAAGTTTCCTTTATTAATCTTTTTTCCCAATATAGCAATGGGTGAGAGATTTACCAAAATTCTTCAAAACTATTTCCCAGAAGAAAAAATAGCATTTGTTTCCTCAAAAAGTGAAGAGCGTTCAGAAATGGTAAAGAAATTTAGGAAACAAGATCTGACTATTCTTGTGACGACTACTATTCTTGAGCGTGGGGTGACCTTTCCTAAGGTAGATGTTTTTGTGTGCATGGCAAATCACCACTTATTTACAAGTTCGAGTCTTATTCAGATTGGTGGTAGGGTGGGGCGTTCGCCCGAGAGACCTACAGGAAAACTCTATTTCTTTCATGAAGGACTATCTAAATCGATATTGCAATGTCGACAAGAAATAAAAGCAATGAATAGAAAAGGAGGATTTGATGATGAGATGTTTAATGTGCAATGAAAGTATCGAAGTGATTCCCAGATTACGCTATTTGCTCACGTTTACGGAAAGTAAGGAATATTGCTGCACAGAATGTAAGAGTCATTTTAAGAAACTCTCAAAAGTAAGGTGTCCAAATTGTTATAAAGAAATGCACGGAAATGGATGTGTTGATTGTCAAATTTGGAAGAAAAAAGGTTACACTCCAAATCACATTGCAATCTTTCGCTATGAAGGGTTTATGAAAGAGTACTTTAGTCATTATAAATTTATGGGCGACTATTACCTAAGGAAAATTTTTCAAGAAGATATTGCGGATGCACTGAACCCCTTATTAAAGAAAGGATACACATTAGTCCCAGTGCCAATCTCGGAAGAACGATTTGCCGAAAGGGGCTTCAACCAGGTTGAAGGATTGCTAGAGGGACTCCCCTATCAAAACATTTTTGGGAAAAAGGATATTGAAAAGCAATCTTCTAAAACAAGGAAAGAACGTTTAAATCAAGAAAACCCATTTTTTATAAAACAAAACGTAGAGTTATCAAGAAAAATTGTTATAGTAGATGATATCTATACAACAGGATCGACGATTTATAAAATGGTTCAATTATTGCAAAAAACACATGTTGAGGAAATTGTGACCTTTTCCCTAGCCAGATAATAAAAATCCTTGCAAATTTTCATGAAAAGGATATAATAAAAATAAAGAAAACGCTAACAAGCGAGAAAGAGGTCTTTTATGATTAAATATAGTATCCGTGGTGAAAACATCGAAGTAACGGAAGCTCTTCGTGACTATGTTGAAAATAAACTTAGCAAAATTGAAAAATATTTCAACCAAGACCAAGAATTGAATGCACGTGTAAATCTTAAGATTTATCGTGGAAAAACTGCTAAAGTGGAAGTTACCATACCAACAGGATCTGTTATTTTACGTGCAGAAGATATTTCACAGGATATGTATGGTTCAATTGACTTGGTAGTTGATAAGATTGAAAGACAAATCCGTAAAAACAAAACAAAAATTGCACGTAAACATCGTGAAAAAGTATCCACAGGTGAGGTATTCTCAGTTGACTTTAACAAGGAAGAAGTTGAAGAAGCACCATCTATTGAAGTTGTGAGAACAAAAAACATTGAGTTGAAACCAATGGATGTTGAGGAAGCTATTCTTCAGATGGAATTGTTAAGCCATGACTTCTTTATCTATGCTGATAGCGAAGATCATACAACAAATGTACTTTACAAACGTGAAGATGGTAATTACGGCTTGATCGAAGCTAAATAGAATAATTAGGCGGGATATATGTATGTCCTGCTTATTTATTTTGGCAAAAAATCACTAATCGAAAAAGTAAAACATAAGTTAACTTATATAATAAAAAAGTTATTGACAAGGTAAGCAAGAGATGATAATATGAATAGGCTACATCGGAGGATGAAGCAGAGACACGAGGAAGTTTGGAAAAAACTTTTCAAAAAGTGTTGACAAGATATTCTAGATTTGCTAGAATATAGGAGTTGTCTTAAGAGAGACAAAGACCTTTGAGAACTGAATAAGAAACCAAGTGCAGGGTTATGATAGAAGAAATTATAACCTGTCAATTTACAAGAAA